>CAZZEC010000043.1:4877-39895 GCA_964652565.1 uncultured Bacteroidia bacterium | reverse complement strand
GGATATGGCAGAAGTACAATGATAGCTCGCGTTGGATATGGCAGGGAAGGGAGGAATATGGCAATCGCGCGCAAGGGGGGAGAGCCATCGACGCAGAAACAGAGACCATGTGGACCTTTGAACCCCATGTTGCCGAAGAGGTATATGAAGATTTGATAAGTGAATATGATATTCCCGTTAAGCGCGATTACTGGTTGGATCGGGAGCATGGAGTAACTGTACAAGATGGAAAGATTACGAGTATCACTTTCCTCAATGGAGAGACCTATTCTGCTAATATATTTATTGATGCCACCTATGAGGGAGACTTGATGGCTGAGGCGGGAGTTTCTTACATCGTGGGGCGTGAAGGAAATGATGTATATAATGAAACATTAAATGGAGTACAGACAGAAAATGCAACTAAACACCAATTTATAGCACCTGTAGATCCCTATGTTATTTCCGGAGATCCTAACAGCGGTTTGTTAGCCAGGATTCATGAGGGTGGACCGGGTGAGGAAGGAAAGGGAGATCAACGATTACAGGCATATTGCTACCGGATGTGTCTCACGCAGGTACCTGAAAATCGAATTCCTTTTCCCCGTCCGGCAGGTTATGATTCCACTCAATATGAACTTATGCTTCGCTTGCTGGCAACAGGATATCGAGAAGTATTTAATAAATTTGATCCCATACCCAATAAAAAAACGGATACCAATAACCACGGACCGTTCAGTACGGACAATATTGGAATGAATTATGACTATCCGGAAGCTTCTTATGCACTTAGACAGGAAATCCTGGATGAACACGAACTATATCAGAAAGGATGGTTGTATTTTTTAGCAAATGACCCACGTGTACCTGAAGATGTGAGAAATCCCATGAGTGAATGGGGGTTTGCGAAAGATGAATTTACAGACAACGGGAACTGGCCGCATCAGATTTATGTAAGAGAAGCACGTAGGATGGTAGGCGATCTGGTTGTTAATGAGAATCACTTGACCCGAAGGATACCTACAGAAAGATCTGTAGGAATGGGCTCATATAACATGGACTCGCATAATGTACAGCGATATGTGGATGAAAACGGTCATGTAAAAAACGAAGGAGATATACAAGTTAATCCAGGAGGACCCTATCCCATTGATTATAGAGCAATCATTCCCAAAAAAGACGAATGTACAAATCTACTGGTACCTGTTTGTGTCTCATCTTCTCATATTTCCTACGGTTCAATTCGTATGGAGCCCGTATTTATGATCCTAGGTCAATCTGCCGCTACAGCTGCCTGCATGTCTATAGATCAGGATATTGCCGTTCAGGACCTGGAGTATGCCCAGCTTGAAGCGAGGCTGTTGAATGATGGGCAGGTACTTGAAGTGAGCGAATAAAAAAAGAGAGTGATAGCTAAATTTCTAACTATCACTCTCCCTTAACTTTTCAAAATGACAGATCTAATTTTTTCTCCCTGTAATTTTCAGTTATATACAAAAAAATTATAATCTTCCAGTTGCGCTCAAAAGCTGAATGATCAGCTTAAAGTTCTAACAATCACACGTTCTTTTAGTACCTATCACGGTATTCATTTCTTCGGCCACCTCCGCCGAAGTTTCTACCACCTCCTCCTCCACCTCTGCTTTCTTCTCTGGGACGTGCTTTCTTAACAACAATGGTTCTACCATCTAAATCGCTATCATTTAATTCATTGATAGCATCGTACGCTTCACTATCATTTGGCATTTCCACAAACCCGAAACCCTTAGACTTTCCGGTTGTGTGATCCATGATAATTTTCACGGAGCTTACGTCTCCGAATTCTTCGAATGCATCACGAAGAGTAGTTTCATTGGTCGCAAAGTTCAACTTTGCTACAAAAATGTTCATAATAAAAAAATTGACTAAAAGAGGAGAAAAATTACCGTGGCAAAAATATAGGAAGGCATCTTCACAATTTGCTTAAGCTTATAACTCTCACTCAAAAAAACGTTAAATAACAGTTGGAACTTCCAACAATTGATAATTATATAAAGATAGTAAAATACTCACCTCAATCCTAAGAAAAATTCCACTATTGTAAGATTTAACGGATGAGTTGTCTGTTAAATTGCTTGTTATGAAGAATTGCAGCATATTTTTTCACTCAAATCTCCGCTGCGAGCTGCGTAGCTTGCTTAATTGCAGCTTTTGCGTCTAATTCTTTTGCTTCAAAAGCACCACCTACTAAGGAATAGGGGATATTCAAGCTATGTAAGGGATCAGCTAATTCTTTAAGAGATTCCTGGCCTGCACACACAATAATATGGTCTACTTCCAATATCTGTTCTTCCCCACGAAGGATAATATGCAATCCTTGATCATCTATTCTTTTGTAGGAAACTTCTGCCAGCATCTGGACCTGCTTTTTTCTTAACGTCTGCCGATGAATCCATCCTGTTGTCTTGCCCAGACCTGCACCGTGCTTACCTTTGGATCGCTTCAACAAATAAATATCCCTTTCCGGTTTATGAGGAGAAGGCTTTTTCAACCCTCCCGGTGTTTGAATAGAGGGATCGATTCCCCATTCAGCTTGAAATAACGCCAAATCCAGGCTAGGTGAATGTTCACCTTCTAGTAAATAAGCGGCTACATCAAATCCTATCCCCCCTGCTCCAATAATCGCAACGCGGTTTCCCACGGGATGATGATGTTTAAGCACATCGATATAACTGAGAACTTTGGGATGGTCTTCGCCCGGAATGCCGGTCTTCCTGGCTGTCACTCCTGTGGCTAATACGATATGGTCAAATCCTGCTTCAGAAAGTGTTTCAATACCTATCCACGTATCCAGGCGCAAGTTTACCTTGTGGATGTGTAGCTGTCGTTGAAAATAGCGTAATGTTTCATGAAATTCTTCTTTACCAGGAATCTGTTTTGCCATATTAAACTGACCCCCAATTTCTTTCTGGGATTCAAATAAATATACTTCGTGCCCCCTGGCAGCAGCAGTTGTCGCATATGCCAACCCGGCAGGTCCGGCCCCGACTACGCCAATTTTCAACGGATTGTTAGTAGGTACTATGTTTAGCTCAGTTTCATGACAAGCCCTGGGATTGACAAGACAGGATGATATTTTCCCTTTAAACGTATGATCTAAGCATGCTTGATTGCAAGCAATACAAGTATTGATTTCATTCACCCTGTTTTCCATGGCTTTGGTAACAAAATCTGCATCAGCCAAAAATGGGCGGGCCATGGAAACCATATCTGCATGTCCCTGAGCCAATATGTCTTCCGCTATTTGAGGCATATTGATTCTATTGACTGTGATCAGGGGAATATTCACCTCTCCCATGAGTTTTTGGGTAACCCAACTGAACCCTCCTCTGGGTACCATCGTGGCTATCGTGGGAATTCTGGCTTCATGCCAACCAATGCCAGTATTGATGAGCGTTGTCCCTGCAGATTCTATCTCTCTGGCCAGATGAACAACTTCATCCCAGTTGCTACCCTCTTCCACCAAATCCAGCATGGACAGTCGATAGATAATGATAAAATCTTCCCCTACCACTTCCCGTACGTTATGGACAATCTCTATGGGAAACTTTATTCTGTTGGTAAAGTCTCCTCCCCATTGATCTCTTCGTTTATTTGTACGTTTTGCGATAAATTGATTGAGTAAATATCCCTCTGAGCCCATGATTTCCACCCCATCGTACCCTGCATCTCTGGCTAATTGAGCTGTTTTCGTAAATGCCCGGATAGTTTTTTGAATACCACTACGGGTCAATTTCCAGGGAGTAAAAGGAGAAATAGGAGACTTTATCCTGGAAGGTGCTACTGCGAGCGGATGATATCCATATCTACCTGCATGTAAAATCTGAAGACATATCTTCCCCCCTTCCTGATGAACTGCTTGTGTGATCTGCTCGTGTTTTCGAGCCTCACTTTTCGTTGACAATTTTGCAGAAAAAGGCGCCACCCATCCCGCTCGATTGGGAGCTACCCCCCCTGTGACAATAAGCCCTACCTGTCCTCTGGCACGCTCTGCGTAATACACTGCTAATCGTTCAAATCCATTCTTAGCTTCTTCCAACCCCGTGTGCATAGAACCCATTAATACTCTATTCTTCAATGTAGTAAATCCCAAATCCAGGGGTTTTAGCAAATGGGGAAACGAATTACTCATAAGTCCTTCTACAATTTTAATTTTGTTTATTTCAATCTTTCTGTCATCAAGCTTTTATATTATTATTCATTTTTTACTTGTCCAAAAAGATCTCCAAAGAATAGGCAGGAGTCCGAATCAAAAAAGGACATTCGTTTCCTCCCTGGGAGTACCTTCGGTAATAGGCGACAAACCCACATAGCAATATTGGCAGGTCTTTCATTCAAAATGAATCATTTATAAAATTTGGGGCGTTTGCCCTATTAGATCCCTCGAAAGTTTTTAAATTACAAAAAAGGATTATGATCTCAGCGTGTTCATCACTTATGATATTAAGATTTGTGCGATTTCAACATCGCATTGTTGTAGTAACTATGTGCATGATGATTACATGTATGTACGTTGCATCACATGCACAAGAAGCCTCGATCAAGGTATTTGATGCTTATCGTGACAATCCCACTAACTGGATGAAATACCTTCATCTCAATGATGCGTGGTACCATCAACTGTATCACCAAGCCCATCAATATATAGATGTACGCAACGAATGGGTATCGTCATGCACCACATTAGTTTCATGGGAAGCGCGAAAACGCTCTGCATCATCCAGACTCAAGAGTAGTATTGGCGCATTTCCAGACGCCTCGCCTCTCAATGCCCATGTTGTAGATATCATAGACCGGCCCACATTCACTGTTGAGAAAATTCTCTATGAGTCGCTACCAGGATTTTATGTAACTGCGGCACTGTTTATTCCCAAACTGTTACAGGGTCCCACACCTGCGATTATTTATTGTTCTGGCCATACAGAACTGGGATTTAGGAGTGAGACCTATCAGCATGTCATGCTAAATCTCGTACAAAAAGGGTTCATTGTACTGGCCTTTGATCCGATTGGACAGGGTGAAAGGTTTCAATACCTGGATGAAGCGGGGAATCCCAATTTAGGAGGTACCACCAAGGAGCATTCATATGCGGGTGCACAATGCCTGATATCAGGTACTTCTATTGCAAAATACATGATTTTTGATGGAATACGTGCTGTAGACTACCTGCTGGAAAGACCTGAAGTTGATCCTCAGCGCATAGGCATAACCGGTCGATCTGGAGGAGGAACACAATCTGCATATATTGCAGCATATGACGATCGCATCTATGCAGCAGCTCCTGAAAACTATATTACCAGCTTTCAACGATTGTGGGAATCCATTGGCCCACAAGATGCTGAACAGAACCTTCCCAAAGCTCATTTCCTTGAAATAGATCATGCGGACCTATTAGAAGTACGTGCGCCAAAGCCTGCACTGATATTGACTACCACCCGAGATTTCTTCAGTATACAGGGAGCCAGAGAATCATTTAAGGAAACACAGCAAATCTATTCCCTATATGGAAAAGAGGATGCCATTTCATTTGCTGAAGACGATCATGGTCATGGATCTACTAAGCTCAATCGCGAGGCTATGTATGCATTTTTCCAGGAGCATTTACAACTCCCGGGTAATCCCTCCGACGAGGAGGTAACGTTATTTTCTACAGAAGATCTTACCATTACAGAAACCGGGCAGGTGCTTACTGCTCTGGATAGTAAAACCATTTTTGACCTAACCCTTGAACAAGCATCTCCACCATCTATACAGTTAGAAGATTTGACAGATGTTGATTCTATGCAATCTCTCGTTCAGCAAAATTCGGGGGCACAACCCTTCCTGGATACGATGGAGGCAGTCTTTACAGGACGAGTCATCCGGGATGGGTATAGCATAGAAAAGTATTTCCTAGAATTTGACAATGGACGGTATCCCATACCTTTCTTTTGGATTAGCGGAGATACAGATGCAAGCCAGCCTTTACTCATATACCTTCATGAGGAAGGGAAGTCAAAGGGCCTAGCACCTGGTGGGGAAATAGAACAGTGGGTATCAAAAGGTTACACGGTTCTTGCCATAGATGTGTTGAACACGGGTGAACTCGAAACAAGAGGATTTCAAGGTGACTCGTATATGAAAGACGTGTCCTACAACCTCGTATATGGCTCAGATTTAGTCGGTAAAAGTCTTACTGCATTTCAAATTGAGGATCTCAACCACGTGATGGAGTTTGCGTTGCAGCAAGAGGGGATTGATACACAGCGGATTACCGCAATGGCACATGGTCAGACGTGTATTCCCATGTTATTTTATACTGCTCTGAACGATCATATAGAACAACTTACTTTGAAAGCGCCTTTGGTTTCCTGGGAAAACCTGATAAGTACAAGGAGATATGAACCCAAATTTACTTATACGATTATGCCCGGAGCCTATCATGCATTCGATTTACCTGATTTAGCGGCTATGGTAGCTCCCAGAAAGTTACAGATTATTGACCCCGTTAATGCAAAAGGAGAGGTATTGTCTTTGGAAAAAGCACTTGAGAGCTATGAATTAGTCTCAAAGAGATTCCAGTCGCAGGGAGATGTTACAGATCTTATATTGAAAGTGAGCGAGGAATAAGGGCTTGGATGAGCCGCTATATGCTTGAGATTTTATACGGGTATGATGATGTAAGCTTGGATTTTTTTTACAATAACTCCCTTTAGGCATATGTAAATACATAAATATAGGATAGATTTACCCTCGTAACAGACTTACTCCAAATCGAACATAAACTAAGTCTTACTATGGAAGCCGAAGAACTCCTATCTGAAATACATCAGGAACTTCTGAAAGAAGTGGACAGAAGATTATTTGAAGAAAATTTCCCACGTTTGCGGAAATGTTTGGGAGAACTGACCAAAACGGATGTATGGCACCGTCCTAACGCGAATAGTAATAGTGTAGGAAACTTAACCCTTCACCTCATAGGTAATTGTAGACAATGGATACTGAGCGGGCTGGGAGGGAAAAAAGATAAAAGAGAACGCCAACAAGAATTTGACGAACAAGGGCCTATATCTACAGAAGATTTGTTAACCCAACTAGATCAACTCGAAGTAGAACTTAAAGAAGTGTTAGCTGAAGTATCGCAAGAGGATCTAATTGTAAAACGTCCCGTTCAGGCGTTTGATGAAAGTGGTATCAGTATCCTGGTACATGTGGTAGAGCATTTTTCCTATCACGTTGGGCAGATTACGTATTTTGTCAAAGCCAGAAAAAACATTGATACAGGATATTATCAGGATGTAGACCTGGGAAAGAAGGCGTAGGGTAAATCTGTGAAGCAATCAGACAATATTAGGCATAAAATTCACTCCTGCTTTTTCAATAAGTGCGGAATTAATGTTGCACTTATTGAAATGAGAAAATCATATATTAATTTTTCCGGCTATTATCCTTTCATACAGTAATCCTTAATCCTTTCTATAACAGTATCTTGTTGTTCATCAGTGAGTGTTGAATACATGGGAATACTCAGACAGTGTTCGTAATATTCGCCTGCATAGGGGTAATCTTCTTTATAAAATCCCAACTCCTGATAATAAGGTAACCAAGGTACGGGGATATAATGGACTTGAGTGAAAATATTGTGTGTTTGTAAATATTCATATAGACCTTTTCTATCCTCCACCTGAATGATATATAGATGATACGCATGCCCTCCATCATCAGGAGGTTGTACGGTTCGAATAGGGGTATTGCTAAATGCTTCGTCATATCTCTTTGCAATCTCTTTTCTACGCTCGAGATAGGCTGCGGCTCGATCCAATTGAGATATTCCTAAGGCACACTGAATGTCTGATATTCGATAATTAAACCCCAGGTCATGCATTTCATAATACCACCCTCCATGATTTTCCTCCAGTATGTCTGGATGCTTCGTTATGCCATGCATTCGAAGCCTCAACAGCTTTTCGTACAGATCTTTTCGGTTAGTAGTAATCATCCCTCCTTCCCCTGTTGTAATATGCTTGACAGGATGAAATGAAAAAATCGCTAGATCAGCATATTCTCCATTCCCACATTGTTGACGAATTCCTTCTGAATCATAAAAAAATCCTCCTGGAGCATGGCAGCTATCCTCAATGATCCACATATCAAATTCTTCCGCCAATCCTCTAAACTCTTCCATGTTAGCTGGATATCCAGCAAAGTCAACAACAATTAGTCCCTGATATAGATCAGAAGGTGCATCTTCGATCATCTCTCTCACGATTTCTATATCCATGATCAACGTATCGGGATCTATATCTGCAAACTCGATCGTCCCCCCTGCATATAGTACGCAATTGGCAGAGGCGGCAAAAGTAATAGGTGAGGTAATTACATAGCTCCTTTCATTCACTTCCAATGCCAATGCACATAGATGTAGAGCAGCTGTACCGCTGGATACTGCTACTGCATATTTAGCACCCACATATTTGGCAAATTTTTCTTCAAAAGCCTGTATCCTTGGGCCTTGTGTAATAAAGTCCGATTGTAATGCCTCTACGACTGCTTCAATGTCTGATGATGTAATATGCTGTCGACCGTATGGTATCATAGATTAATAGTTAATAGAATAGAATAATAGGTACAGAACCGTTTTTAATAATGTTTGATCACTCCTTCTGCTCAGTGCCACATTACTGCTTAAAATATTACCTTCTATGAGCAACAAATTAAGGGTATTTTTACTCAATTCACCTATCAGTTCTATGAAAAAACTTTACTTACTTATAATTTAGCTGTCATGAATATTTTAATTACCATATGTGCCCGAGGGGGATCTAAAGGAGTTCCAAATAAGAACATCCTTGATATAGGAGGAAAGCCACTAATAGCCTATACGATAGAGGCAGCCTTGACTTTTGCCAAGACTCATCAGGGAACAGTCATATTATCCACAGAATCAGATAATATCCGTGAAGTGTCTAGCGAGCACGGACTTTCTTCCGAATATAGGAGGCCTTCGCATTTGGCAGGTGATAAAGTAGGTAAAGTTGCTGTAATACGAGATGCGTGGGAATGGGTTGAACAAACATACGGAAGAACATATGATTATGTACTAGATCTGGATGTTACTTCGCCCTTAAGGACACAACAGGACCTATTACAAGCGTTTGAAAAAATGGAGCGTATGAATAGTGCAAAGGTATTGTTTTCGGTAAGCCCTGCTCGTAGGAATCCTTACTTTAATATGGTAGAAGAAGCAGAAGAGGGAATGGTAAAACTTGCCAAAAGGCCTGATTCACCATTTTTATCCAGGCAAGCAGCGCCTAAAGTGTACGATATCAATGGATCGTTTTATATCTATCGTCGCACTTTTTTTGAAGAAGGGCATAAAAGTGTAACACTGGATCATCAGGCTACTGTGTATGTAATGCCGAATCTCTGCTTTGACATAGATGAACCTACAGATTATTTATTCATGAAATATTTGATTGAGGAGGGGCATGTGGATTCATTATGAGTATGGAGGTATTGTTATATTGGTGTATTGTTATATTGGTGCATTGTGGTATTGGTGTATTGTGGTATTGTGGTATTGTGGTATTGTGGTATTGGTGTATTGTTATATTGTTGTATTATAAAATTTCTGTGTTGTTGGTGAGTACAACTAACTAGTTCTTAAACTTTTCTGTCGTCTGTGGTCTGTCGTCTGTCGTCTGATTTTCTTTTCCGTCGTCCATCATCTGTGATCTAAAAACCCTCCCTACATCTCCTCAGCATGCTTTCCAAAGACCTCTTGTAAATAGGGATGTAAAGAATTCCACCTTTGTATATAAAGTTCAGGTGTATGCGTAGTGTAAGGAAATATGGATTGTAAAGAATAATAATATTTAATGTGGGAAGATTGGTAGAGTTGTGATAAATAAAATACAGAGGAGGAAAAGGGCGAGAATACATATCTCACTCGATTTGCTATTACATGGAACAATATTTCCATATTTAGGCTTCTTAAGGAAGGCTGATCCCAAAGCACTACATCAATTCCACGTTGAAGTAAGAATTCGGAAATCCTACGAACTATTTCTTGATCTTGACGAGGGTGAGGCTTGACGAGAAATAGAACATCTTCCAGATCTTCAATTTTTTCTAAACATAAGGAGAGAAAGTGGTCCCAATAAGCAGGATCTACCTGAAACTGTTCTAATGGCTGAACGGCAATGAGCGCTATGTACTTGTCTTTGGGAATATCGATACGTTGAAGTTGAGAAAATAATTCAAGCATGGGCAAATCAGGATGTAAAAACCCTTCAGAAGATAGCAACGGAGAAATAAATGCTGTTTTCCTTCCTGTTTGGGAATAATAATCTTTCAGTTCGTGGGCAAAGACGCAATGAAAAGTATCTCCATCAACGAGTTTTGAATCTACATCGAGATAATCTCCCAATCCATGTTCAAAATAATGCATCCTTGCTGAAGGAAATAGCCTCTTAAAAGCACGGTTAAGCTGGAGTACAGGTTGTGTATGAATTTCTATTTGCTGATAATCTCGATCGAGATAATCCCCTGCTTTTCCTTGGAGAGTTTGAATATGAGTTCGATCTTCCTCGCGTAATTTATATTTATACAAAAGATGATATAACTGTTTAAAACCTGTTCGGGTTTTCAGGCGTCTGGTAAGCTGTTTTCGTCGATTAGGTATGTGAGATGCCCCTTCTTCCAATGGAATACTCATGTCAAATATTTCATCGTAATGATGATGTGAAGCTGCCTGAAATATCAACTCCTTTTGACTGGATTTCATAGATAGTGCATCTATAAAAAAAATATCAACATGCTCGTCCCGAGCAGTTTGTCTTGCATTGATAGATAAATACAAGGTTGAAAGTCCCGAAGAGCTGATAAAAATTCTCAATATATGGCTCATGAATCTTAGAGGATCTTTTCTTGATAAAGCATATCTTTTACTGCAACTTTAGACAATAAATCCATATTGTCAGAACTATAATTATTAAAAGTTGCATTCGTGTCAGGGGTAAAAGAATCATAAGGCGAGTTGCGGAGGATGAACATATGATCCAACTCTTCTATAAAGGGCCGCTCTTCTTCTGTAAATAATGCCTCATAGAGCTTTTCACCTGGGCGTAAGCCTATAATTTTAATCTGGATATCTTCTGGCTGATAACCATAAGCAGGTGCGAGCTCTTCGATCAGAACTTGAGCGAGATCAAGAATTTTGAGGCCATGCATTTTCAACACAAATATCTCTCTCCCTTTCATGATCGTAGCCCCTTCTAGAATGAGCGACACGGCCTGGGGAATAGTCATAAAAAAACGCGTCATATCTTCTGAAGTAAGCGTAACGGGCCCCCCTTGAGATATTTGGTGCTTGAATAACGGAATGACGGAGCCAACTGAATTAAGTACATTCCCAAATCTTACACATGCAAAATGAGAAGAGGACGTACCCAAAGGAGCATTAATGATGATTCGCTCACTTAATAGCTTGGTAGCTCCCATTGTATTGATGGGACTTACAGCTTTATCTGTAGATATCCCTATCATTTTCTGAACATTGTGTTCTATAGCAGCTTCTACTACATGCTTAGTCCCTATCACATTGGTATACACTGCCTCGAAGGGGTTATATTCACAAAAAGGTACGTGTTTCAATGCTGCAGCATGAAAGATGTAGTCTACTCCTTCTGCTGCTCTGAAGATTCTGTCTCGATCTCTTACATTTCCTATAAAATTTCTTACAAGATTAGACTGTACTTTTTGATTGAGGTCAAAATGACCGGATTCGCTGTGATCTAGCACTCTAATCCTTTTGGGATAGAAAGGTACTAGTTGTCGGACAATTTCTGACCCAATTGAGCCACAACCTCCAGTAACAAGAATATCTTTACCTTCAAATATATCGTGCATAGTTTAGTCCAAGGATTTCATGATAGAATTCAATACCCGATATACATAATCTATTTCCTCATCCGTCATCTGAGGGAAAAAAGGTAATATGACCATTTCATTGCTCAATTGCTCTGCAACTGGAAAATCTCCAGGTTGGAAACCAAATGTCTCCTGATAGAAGTTTTGCAGATGTATACAAGGGAAAAAGTATGCCTTGGATTGTACTCCCTCATTATTCAGCCTATCGATCAATACATCTCTTATCTCCGCCCTTACGCGAATTCCAAACACAAACCAGGAGTGTTCATTCCCTTCATCCACTTGAGGTAGCCGTATACCTTCAATTTCTGCTAATCGATCCAAATACTTGGTAGCCAGTTGCTGTCGTTGCTTTATAAATTCAGGGAGTCTTTGTGTCTGGACAACTCCTAAGGCAGCAGTAAGCTCACTGATCCGATAATTATACCCCAACCTATCATGCGATAGCCATTGCATATTATCCCCTCTTCCCTGATTGCGGTAACTTTTACATAACCTATATAATTCATCATTATCTGTAATGATCATGCCTCCCTCCCCGGTAGTCATCTGCTTATTGGGATAAAAGCCGAAAGTCCCTGCATCTCCTATTGTCCCAGCAATCTTTCCTTTGTGTTTACCCAGAGGAGCTTCACAGGCATCTTCAATAACCTTAAGATTATGCTTTTGGGCTATCTCCATAATTGTAGTCATATCAGAACACTGGCCAAATACGTGTACAGGTAAGATAGCTTTGGTCCTTGGAGTTATTGCGGCTTCGATTAGGGAAGGGTCCATATTAAAGCTCTTATGGGAAACATCTACAAATACGGGCTTAGCTCGTTCGAATAATATACAGTTTGAGGAAGCAATAAAAGAAAAAGGAGAAGTGATCACCTCATCACCATCCTTAATATCTAATGCTCGAATACATAAATGTAACCCAGAGGTACCTGAATTCACGGCAACTGCGTGTTTACTCCCCATCGTATCGGCAAACACTTCTTCAAACTCTTCCGTTACGGGTCCCAGACTCAAACGAGGTGACTTCAAGACATCACAAACAGCATGTATCTCAGCATCACCAATTTGGGGTTTAGAAAGGGGGATCTGTAATTTTACATTCATTCTTGATTCAGTTGTTTAATAATTCTTACCGGAGTTCCTACTGCAACTACATTATCAGGTATATCTTTATTTACAAAGCTAAAAGCTCCAATAATGGCATTTTCACCTATTGTTACACCAGGCATAATTACTGAATGGGAACCTATGCGTGCATTTTTTTTGATCAATATCTTGCCTTGTTTGTCATCTATTGTGCTCACACTATACAGGGAGCAATGGCTCCCAATTTGTACCCATGCCTCTAATTCAACCCCATATTCTGCATTGATATATGTAAATGCCCCAATATCAGTTTTATACCCTAACACCAGATGATCTTTGTGCTGCACCATCCAATTCCACTGAGTCAATTTACCATCTTCTATTGTAGGGGGCTTCCAATCTTCAAATCTATCAGAATTCTGATCCATTCAATATATGCGTTAAATAATAATAAAAATAAAAATATTCAATACTCGATATGCTTTTGTAGCAAACTTGAATTAATTTCTAGCTCGACCAAATAATCTACGATACGGTGGGCAGTTTTTCCATCACCATATGGATTTATAGATTTCTGTAATTTGAAAATAAAACCTTTGTCATACAAGGCATGATGAATTCCTTGTAAGATTTCCTCTTTGTTCGCCTTAACATCGATGACATTTTCTCCTCGTAACCTTCCCAATTGTCTCGTGCCAATATTAATCACAGGTAGTCTAAAGGATGGGGCTTCTATGAGTCCTGCACTCGAGTTTCCAATCATTACATCTGCGTGGTCCATGAGACTCAAGAACATTTTCCGATTGACAGACGGATAACAATGAATAGAAGTATCACTTTTATACGCATGGATTGCTTGTATCATACGTTTTCCACCCGCATCTGCATTGGGATATATCACTACTGCTTGCAGGCCAGAATTAATGATAGCTTCTAATGTTGCAATCATTTGGTCATACGAATGATCGATCTCCTCACTTACTGGGTGTTGTACTACCAATGCAAGCTTTTTTCCCCTGCTTAACCCCAATTGAAGGTACACTTCTTCTTCTGACAATAACCCTTCATCAATACCATCCAGTCCAGGAGCCCCTACAGCTAATATTCGTTGTGGAGACTCTCCTAACCGCAATATCCTTCGAGCGCTATCTTCTGTTGCAGGTAAATGAAAATGTGCAAGTTTGGTAATTGCATGACGCACCGCTTCATCTATGGTAGAAGTAACTTCTCCACCATGTATATGCCCTACGGGTATCCCTATATAAGCCCCTACCGTAGCTCCAGCCAGCATTTCTCCTCTGTCTCCTAATACAAGCATGATATCTGGTGGCTGTTCTTTACATATAGAGATCAAACCCTGTATACACTTACCAATAAATGCAGCCATTGATGACCGGGTATCTTCTTCAAACACTGCGTCCAATTGTATAATATTAAATCCGTCTTGCTGAATCTCATGCAAAGTAAAGCCTCTGGATTCCATCAGATGCATACCTGTAGCTACAATCGTAAGAGACAGTTCAGGATGATTATCGATCGCTACCAGGGTGCGCCGCATGAGGCCGTAATCTGCGCGGGTTCCACTGATGTATAGGATATTTCTCATTGAATCATATCCCAGGTTAACAATGTATCTGCAGGTATGTATCGCCCCGCTACCTTACCTATAAACGTATGAATCTTGGAAGGAGATATTCCTGTACCTGGCCTTTTGATCGTAAGCATATCTGCTGTAATATGTGTACCTGCTGGTATATCTACCGCTGCTACCACACTTTTCCTAGCAACTTTAGCTACTTCTTGTTCAGAAACAGTAGGCTTCTTCTCTTCCTCTCCCATAATGGATTCAATGAGTCTGATTTGCTGTACCATCGCCTTGAGTTCATCCGGTTCTAAGGATGCCTTATGATCAGGTCCAGGAAGATTGCGATCCGTTGTGAAGTGCTTTTCTATGACCACTGCCCCCATGGCTACTGCCGTAGAAGGGACAATGATCCCTTCTGTATGGTCGGAATACCCTACCAGACAGCCTGTTTCTTTTCGAAGTGTGTACATAGCTCTTAGGTTCACCTCTTCATAGGGACAAGGGTAATTAGACGTACAATGAAGCAAGATAACCTGTTCATTTCCCCCTGCTTCTATCACGGTTTTAGCTGCCATAACCTCTTCCATAACAGACATACCTGTGGAAACGATCATGGGGATACCTGTTTTTGCCATATGAGTGAGATAAGGAAGGTTGGTAAGATCACCCGATCCTACCTTATACGCATACACCCCGATTTGGAACAAGTAGTCGATCGCAGCTTTATCGAAAGGAGTCGCCATAAAAATCAACCCCTTAGACTCCGCATAGGATTTCAGCTCCGCAAATGCCTTATCAGGTAGTTCCAGCTTTTTTAGCATTTCATACTGCGATTCTTCTTTCCCTAAATTTCGCGCTTGGTATGCTGCCTGCTGGGCTTGTTTCGTCACCAATCGGTCTGCGTGAAAAAGCTGAAATTTTACTGCATCTACTTGTGCATTGTAAGCGACATCGATCAGTTCCTTTGCACGATGGAACTCTCCGTTGTGATTTACTCCCGCTTCTGCAATCACAAATGCAGGCCCTTTAGGAGTAATTATTTTGTCTTGTATCTGAATTGATTGCCTCATCCTCACACTTTATGTTTCAAGAATGGATTCACCCATTGAGTAATATGAAATTTCCGGGCAAATTCTCCAATATACTTATTGACATCCTTAGACACCTCCAACTTAAGCATGATCCCTCCAAAAAGTAATGTACATATCATTGATCTCAATATAAGATCGGGAAATATAGAGATTCTAGGGATGTATTCTATGATCAGGAATGTACCCAGGCCTGTAAGTAGAATCGTTATCATAGAATAACTCAGTGGATGTAATCGAAATAATACATACACCATAATCATTCTACTTAAATTAATAAATACTAACGAAATAGCCGTAGCTATTGCTGCACCCTCAATTCCATATATGGGAATCAGTAACAAATTGGTAGATATCCCAACAATTAATAGTCCCAACTGAAAAACTAAATCATAGATGTATTTTTGGGAAGTATTGAGAATAATACCATTTAATCCCGATGTCATATCAAATATTCTCGCCAACCCTAGAATAAATAAGGCTGTAAGTCCAGGAGAATAGTCTCCTTTTTGCATTATCTCAACCATGGTAAAACGATTTATCCATATTCCCAGGAATATAAACACTCCAACCATCATATTAATGAGAGAGGTACGTTGATAGATTTTTTGAATCCCCTTGAGGTCTCCTTTTTTCCAGAAATCAGCTACATAAGGGCCAGAAATTCTATTCAATGCCTTATAGGGGATGAGAATCACTGAAGCTATATACACCATGGTTGTAAAAATCCCAATCTGAGTATCAATTACATAAAAAGTCAGCATCAATTGATCGAGATTGTTGAGGACCATGGAACTTCCATATCCCATCAGATTCGCCAAGGTATATTTTCCCACATCTTTGTACATACTTCGCCACACTTTGCCAAATCTGATATTGATAAAAAACTCTCCGATGTAAATGAGATAAATGACTGGGATTAATGCTGCTAATACGGCAAGTCCTACGTACAAAAATAAAAATGCCTCAAAGCTGATTACATTCCATGCAAAAAGTGCAATACCAATTGTTACAGGAAGCCTCAAGAAGATCTCTTTGACAAAAGTCATGAAGGCTATATTGTACAGAGAACGGAGATAGGCCTCAAAAAAATTGATCAGTACGTAGCAAAAAATAAAAGGGAGAATCAAATAATAGTACTTCCACAACAGCGGTGATTTATCTTCCCAAACCTGTAGAATTTGGTCTCGAAACAAAAAGAATACTAAGCACACCAATGCAAATCCAATGACATTGATTAATAGGAAGCCCATTAAAAACCCGTGATGCTGCTGATCTTTTTGACGGAAGTAAGGGAAAAACCTAAGGGTTGCATTGGGAGTTCCTAAAGCTGCAAATTGCGCGAAGAGCACAGCTATTTGGGGGAGAACATTGATAAATCCCACTTGAGCTTGCGTGAGTATATTAGTAAATAAAACTATCTTATTGATAAACCCCAATACAGTACCAGCATAGCTGATAATCGTAGAAGAAATCCCTTGTCGCTGAACTACCCCCATTCAATATTTACATAATGATTAAATCCTGAATTCAAAGATATACAGAACTTAATGATAAATAAGGCTAAAAATACTGCAATTGAAATAAATCATCCCTCGTTCGTATTCCGAGACGGATTATCTGTATCAGACTCACCTGTAATTTGAGATTTTCGCCTTTGCCAGAAATCCCAGCCAAAGTACCCAAGTACAGCTAAGAGTAATAATATGGATGCTATCAGTGAGATCGTTTCTCCGACAAAATAGCTGTTGGGTTCCATTCTAAATACAATTTCATGAGACCCAGCGGGGACCTTTAAGCCTCTCAATACATAATTGGCTCTAAAATGGGGAGCTTCTTCTCCATCGATGTATGCCTTCCACCCTTTTTCATCATTGTAATAGATCTCAGAAAAGATAGCTAATTGTTCCTGATTGCTATTACTTTCATAGGTGAGTTCATTGGGAGAGTATTGTGTCAAGGTAATTTCCCCTGAGACAGACTGCACATCACTGTATCCTTCCAGTTGATCTTGAAAGCGTTGATCAATAATAGCTACTTCTCTTGGATTGAAGTTTTGAATCGCTGCCATCTCCGCATCCGCATCAGGTACCATTTGTTTTTTTCCAACAAACCATGCATTCCCCATCGCCGATGGATTTTCCAGGGGACGTTGTTCGAGATTAAGAATGAAGTATTTGCTATTTAGCATATTAAGTGCATGCAATTGGGAAAAAGTCTGTTGTAGATTAAACATCATAGAACTACCTGTAGAATCATTTTGAGTGGCCTGTATCGCTTGACCTAGTTGCTGGATTTCAGGTCTAAGTCTACGATCAATCAGATCCTGGTATCTTCTCAATTTTGCCGCGTGATATCCTCCAATGCTGTGATGGAAAAAGGCCATTTGTGAATTTTCAAATGGATCTGTAGTCAAGTTCAGAACTCTATAATGTATATCGGTTTCATTTTGTAGGATAAACTGACTAGCAGGTGAAGGGGTAGGTGTCTGATAATTTTCTGTCCTGGAGAAATTATCGTTATCGAGATATCGTTTGTTTACAACCCAGAGATCTCCTACGATCAATATTCCGACGATCGCCAATGTCCAATTGAGTTTGATTCTTTGTTGAATGTAGAGCCATAAGGCTCCAGTGCTTAACCCTATGAGGAGAAATGATCTCAAGGCATCTGCTTTGAACATATCTATACGAAGTTCCTTAAGAATATCCACTACCTGAGGTTGATAACGGGCATCACCATAGCCTGAAAAACCAAAGAGACTGGGGCCGATTAACCATAAAATTAGGCTTAAGCCTCCTGTTGCGGCACCAGCGATTAGTATTTGCCTTGAAAGTTTGGGGCGCAGTGCTTCATTGGAAATATTTTTGATAATATGATGAAGTCCCATCATTCCCAGTAGAGGTATCGTCATTTCGGTGATGGCAAGAATCATTGTTACTGCCCGAAATTTATTATACAAGGGTACGTTGTAAAAGAAGATATCGGTAAACCATTCCAGGTTTTTCCCCCAGGCAAGCATAATTGTCAATATGGTAGCAGCAATAAGCCCCCATTTAAGAGGCCCTTTGACGACCATTGCCCCTAATACGAATAAGAACATTATAATTGCCCCTACATATACTGGCCCTTCCGTGAAGGGTTGATCTCCCCAATACGTTGGTAGTCTATCTGCACGAAGTTGACGATATGCCTCAGTATCCCGACTTACTTTTGAGAGTGATGATCCCCCATGAAAATTGGGGATGAGCAGCGTAAGTGTTTCAGCCTGACCATAGCTCCACCCCAACGCATAGTTTTTGTCCAGGCCAGAGCTTTCAGGTTCCCCTTCTGCCTGAGATAGTTCTGATTTCCCGCGAATCGTTTCCGAGGCATATTCAGAGGTTGTCCAAAGCATTCCTACATTGGGCCCAACTCCCAGTATACCTGCTACCAATAATATCCCGGATGCTTTGAGAAATTGGGGGATGGTTTTTTCTCTGATAGCGTCAACCAGATAGGCAACAGCGATCACGAAGATGACTATTAACAGATAATATGTGATTTGAAAGTGGTTGGAAGCAATCTCGAATGCGGTAAAGACCGCGGCAAGCATTGCTCCCAGGAGTATCTTTCCCCGATATGTAAGAATGATCCCTGCAAGTATGGGAGCCATAAATCCTATAGCTGCCGCTTTAGATGAGTGACCTGCTTTGAGAATGATGAAGAAATAAGAAGAAAAAGCAAAGGCAATCGCCCCAATGGCACTCAATTCTGGTTTCAACCCTAATACATTGAGTAATAAATAGAATCCCAGAAAATAAAGCAAAACAAATGAAACGGGGTTAGGAACAATCTCGAAATATACTTTACGAATGCTATTCCACCAGTTTGCTGGATATTGTAGTCCTACATGGTAAGTAGGCATACCACTAAACATAGACGTCGTCCAGAATGCCTGTTCCCCGGTAGCCTCCCGATAATCCCTCACTTCCTGGGTCATCCCAGAAAAAGCCTGTACATCTCCCATCCCGAATTTTTGTCCCTGATAGACTGGCTGGAAATAAATAGATATAAGGACAAATGCTCCTAGAATAAATGCTAAGTGCTTCAAGGGGTTTTGAAGATGTGGAGGAATTGTGATGCTCGGAGAAGGAGATTTGGGCTTCTTAGGAGGAACAGAAGCTTTTCTCTGTGGAGGTTTAGAAGCTTTCTTCTTACTACTATTGGATGCAGGTTTGGACTTACGAATTTTCTTCTTTGCCATATATGGAGATGTAAAATGATCTATCAAGCGCTCTGGCAGCGATATGTAATAGACTGGTATATCTGTATAGCGAAATTACGTGCTTACCCGATTGAAAAACAAATCAAAAACAGCACAAACGCACTAAAAACATTAATAGCTAGTACACTGCAGCTTAAATAGATCCAATAAATAGATATTCTACTCCTAATCGATTAATAATGAATTATCTATAAAATTGGGTGCGTTTACTTTGGACCCAAAATGCTTATGACTGTGGTTCAGGTCTGCGCCTCTCTTCATTTTCATCTATACGCTCTATATTTCCATCTCTTAACCTGACAATCTTCTGAGCATATTGTGCGATGTCTTCTTCATGTGTTACCACTATAATGGTGTTTCCCTGTTGGTGAAGATGATCAAATAGTGACATTATTTCATAGGAAGTTTTTGTATCGAGATTTCCGGTAGGTTCATCCGCAAGAATGATAGAAGGATCATTGACCAAGGCTCTGGCGACAGCGACGCGCTGACGCTGTCCCCCAGATAATTCATTGGGTTTGTGGTCAATTCTATCTCCCAGCCCAACACTTTGCAAGGTTTTTTCTGCCTTTTCATCCCTTTGATATCTGGAAAATCCTGCATAAACCAACGGTAGCGAAACATTATCTAATGCAGAGGAACGTGAAAGGAGGTTGAATGTCTGGAAAACAAACCCTATCTCTTTATTGCGAATGGCCGCTAGCTCCGAATCTATCATTTCACTCACTCTTGTACCATTCAGGTAGTATTCTCCATCAGAAGGTGTATCCAGACAGCCTAATACGTTCATAAGTGTAGACTTACCAGATCCAGAGGGGCCCATAATCGCAACATATTCATTGGGATAAATATCTAACGATACATCGCGAAGTGCATGTATCTCTACCTTTCCCATCTGGTAGACTTTTTTGATATGTTCTAGGTGTATGACTGGTTCCATAATATCTGATTGGTTAAATGTAAGAGTGTCTAATATACACAATCCCTCAAGTTAGAAAAATGACAAATTGCCGAAATATATAAGTAAAAAATGTTGAGAAAATGTATCCCGATAAAAATTATTCCATAAGCCGTGTGTAAATCCCTCAATATTAGCCTTCAGGAATCCAGCCATTCTCACAAAATTGATATTTCCCTTTTTCATCCAATGTAAAAAAAAGCCACTGAAGCCCATTGGTCAATAATAAATTCGGTGCTTTTAGAAAGACATTATATCTCGCCACTTGTTGCAATGTATTGTCACCAATCGCAACATTAGGTCCTTTACATTCACATAAAATCCATGGCTGAGCGCTACGATCAAACACAACAATATCGAAACGCTTAGGCATCTTATGATAAGATATTCCTTTTTCAACACCAATATGTCCTCTAGCAATACCTTTTTCATGTATCAGATAATGTATCACCTGTTGTCGTACATGTTCTTCTCCAGTGAGTTTTACCCATTTCTTTCTCACAATATCCCATACTACAGGCATGCCATTTACTTGATCCGTTTTAAGCGTATAATCCATTTTCATAGGCACTCATTTTCCCAAAATATTGATTGAGAAGTTATTATTCGTGTACTTTGATCTCATGGTTACTTATAGTATAACGTACTCTATAGAGCAACAAGTGGAACAGGAATGGCTAGCCTGGATACATTTGGATTATATACCGCAAATCATGGATACGGGATATTTTGAAGATTACCGTGTTGTACAATTGATATACCCCATTCCTCAAGCCGGAACACGTACGTATAACCTGCAATTCACATGCGAAACAAGAATGAAATTAAAAGACTATCAACAAGTACATGAGACTGAGCATACACACATACATCAGCAAAGATATAAGGACCAGGTTGTGAGTTTTTACACCATTCTCAGAGAAGTAAACTGGTAAGGATTTATATCTATTCTGGATAACAATGGCGTTCGTAGAGATATGATGCATTGAACGCTTTAAGATCCAGGGCCTTTTCAAAATCTTCGCATGCGAGATCTCTTCTTTCTAATTTCAACCAGCAAATCCCACGATCGCGATAGTAGTCTCCCACCTCACCTTGAAGCCGTATAGCTTTTGTAAAGTCTTCAATGGCTGTTTCATGTAGACCCAAACCTCCTTTGCTCATCCCACGATAATACCAAAATTCGGGATTCTGAGCGTCCAACTCTAATGCCCGAGTATAATCAATAATTGATTCTTCCCACCACTGTAGTTTTGATTTGCATCTTCCCCTATAGAAGAAGAACTGTGCATTGCTAGCGTTAACTACGATGGAATAGGTAAATGACTGAATGGCCTCTTCGAATTTGTTTAGTTCATAGAGGCAAATCCCTTTATAATAATGAGAGGTGGCGTTACTCGGGTTCATCCTCAATGCTTCATTATACATTTCCATGGCTTTCTCATACTCTCCTAACTTAGCTTGCTCAAACCCCTTTCTATTATAGTAGGATGCAGACTGTCCCAATAAATGGGTAATCCCCAGGACAATAATAACATAGAATACAATATAGCTTTTCATATTGACCTCCTTGGCACATGGCCTAGATTATCATTCAATTATGGAATATAATCAAAAACTATCAGATATGTATAGAATTATCTTCTATATAAGTATTGATAAAGTTTACAACATTGCGTCTCATGATTAATAAAGGACCATTTCTTAAATATGTGGAATGACATATTTACATATGCCATTATTCAATGTGTTCAATCCCTCCAGGATGGGTGCTGGGTGGAATACCACGGCTATTCCTGGTTTAACTCCTTCGGAGTTTCAGAAACCCTGAAAGGGTTAAACCAGGAATAGGACCAGATATTGAACCATCTGTTCTATCCGGTCGAGTAGACCCAAATTTCTATACGAAAGTATCATATAATATTGTCGTAGCACCTAGCATAATTATGGATGATATTCTACGAGTAACCAATTAATAATAAATTATTTATGAAATTTGGTGCGTTCGCCCTTATATTATAGTATACATTTTTTAATGTAACTTTGTAGCTTCATATATACCCAATCATGACGATGTCCAAAAAATATACATTTATTACCTTATCGGTCTTATTCATTGCGTTCATAACTATTGCCATCCGGTTAACGGTCACGGGACATTCCCATGCATTATCAGAGCTATTAGCATCTCCCGAAGGTAATAAACTGGGTGTGTCCTATGAGAATGCATTTCCCGAGCTCTCCTTTAAACGTCCCCTGGATATTCAACAAACTCCTGGAGATCCCAACCACATATATATTGTCGAGCAACGAGGGATCATCTACCGTTTGGAACACAACAGAAGTGCCCATGAAAAAGCCATATTTATGGATATACGTGATCAGGTCGATGACAATACCAACGAAGAGGGTTTACTGGGATTAGCGTTCCATCCCCAATTTGAGCAAAATGGCTATTTTTTTGTGAATTATACGACCGAAAATCCAAATCTCACCAGAATTTCTCGCTTTCAAACAGATCCTAACAATCCCTCAATTGCAGATCTCAATAGTGAGTTAGTCATACTTACTTATTCACAACCTTATTGGAATCACAATGGAGGAGGTATCACGTTTGGACCAGATGGATACCTGTATATAGGAGTTGGAGATGGTGGCAGTGGAGGAGATCCTCAGGGAAATGGACAAAATCTACGGAACCTATTGGGAACTATCCTAAGAATTGATGTCAACTCATCAGAGCCAGAAAAACCTTATGCTATCCCCAATGACAACCCTTTTACAAAGAATAATCAGGGATTTCGAGAAGAGATATTTGCCTATGGACTGAGAAATCCCTGGCGACTACATTTTGATAGTCGAACGGGCTTACTCTGGACCGGAGATGTGGGACAGAATAAATATGAAGAAATTGACATCATCAAAAAAGGCGGGAATTATGGTTGGAACAATATGGAGGCTATGCACTGTTTCAGATCAAAAAATTGTGATACTGATCAATTTGAAGCTCCCATTTGGGAATACAGTCATTCACAAGGATCATCTATTACTGGAGGAATAGTTTACAGAGGGAATTCAATACCTGAACTGCTCGGCAAATATATTTATGCAGATTTTGTTTCAAACAGGGTCTGTGCGTTAGATCCAGGAGAAGCTGGTGCGCCTAACAATACTCAATTGTTCAAAAGCAGAAATCTCAAAGTGTCATCTTTTGGAGTAGATCTCAATAACGAATTGTATATCTGTAGTTTTGATGGACACATATATACCCTTACTTCAAATTGACCTTTTTATGTAAGGATAAGTTCATACGTAAAAGGAGTATATCCTGTAATATATACGCATTGAGCATCTAGTTTGGGTAGCGCTCCTCTAAGTTGTATCCAACTATGTTCAGCTTTCCCATTACCAAATTCAATGTAGTCATCTTGAAAAGAGTACCTCCCTTTCCCTTCATTCAATATGTATGCATCTTCGGTACGATCATGCGTTGTGATACGTTCCAATGTACACCCTTTTCGTAACCCCAGTTCTATCGCTACGGGGACTTTTTCAGTTCCTGTAAGTTCAAATGAAAGTATATACCCATCCGTATTTTCTTTTATCTCAATTCTATAATTCAGGGTTTGAACTTCACTTTGAGGACGCTGAGATCTAGGCATTTTATCCCAATCCCCATCTCCGGGGAGATCCTCTCGGGGATATGGCTGGTAGTAGGGTCCAGTAAGCTTTTGAGTCATAATATAGGTACCCTGTTCCTCCATGATTTTTTCCCCGACAAATTGCCCTTTCCCAAAAAAAGCAGCCGCTACTCTTATTCCCTGCAATACAGCTTTCCCTTTACTAAAGGTGAAAAATAAGGGATTTTGAGCAAGGATGGTGGCGTCCATTTTTCCTCTGCGAATTCTCACTAAATTCGAATGAGAAAAAAATCTCCTGTAAGCATTGGGAATATGTTTTGAAGGAGGCAAGGGTTCATTTAGCGTGGAATCCTCTTGTATATAGGCCAGATTTCGGATAAGGTGTTGAGGAGATAGGGTTTGCGTTATGAGTGAACTCATGGCAGCAAAAATTCCCTGCTGATCTTTGATCGCCATGTAGTGATAGGGATAAAAATATTCTCTCAGTGTACCTACCTGATATTGATCCTGCCGCCCCGACGCTTCTGTAGCTATTTCTCCATTAGGATGAATATAATAGAGGGTCATTCGCAAATTTTTACGAACAGGCTCCAATAATTCTGGTCGACCGAGGATACGTGCTATCGTAATCAAACAACGATTAGTAAGGGGAGAATATATATTAGTGCTCTTTTCTGTGTATTGCCCGTCTGGATCAATATCTATCCCTTCTTCCAACCACTCTGAGATTCTATCGAGGTATACTTTATTGGGGAATAGCTGATGTAGACGTGATAAAGCCATACTTACTACCCACCTATGATTGGGAGTGTGTATCCCACCAACAGATAGTGCTTTTCCAGCTTGCAACAGGAAAGATTTCAACTCAGCGACGCATGATGCTACTTGTGGTAGTTGAGTCTGATGAAGTATCTGATAGGCTAAACATAGCGGTTCTACCACAAATCCTGTATCGGGGGTAGAATGAAAATTGGTTGAGAGCAAATCTATTGTGCCATCCTCATATTGCATGTTTTTCAAAAACTGTACCGCTAACTCCATCCGCTCAGGCAATGATTCAGCACCATAATATTGACTTTGTTCATTGCTGTAAGCAGAGGCTGCATATTGCATGAACATCGCTGCCCCCATGGGCTGGTAAATGTCATACACATTGGGAATTCCACCGTAAAAGCTATGATACTTTTCAACAGTTTGTCGTTGAAGCATATTATTTACAGCTACATCATTGTGATAGATCAGAAGATTGAGAAAAGTCTGCCATTCAACCTGCACAAATGAATTGCGATAAATAGAAGGAATAGTGAATAAGAAAGGAGTAACAGACAAAGACTTGCCTGTTTGTTTCAAAAAACGACGGCGATGCATGAGTATAATGTTTATATATATTGAAATAATGAATATAGTAAAAGCTTTGTAACAATTTAGAGGGTCACATTTTATTGATGAGTAAGGTCATCTGCTAACTTAAGAAATCTCATTCTGTTAGACACCAGAAGGCTCGTTTTTGTAACACCATTCAAAGATTCATAAAAGGATATCGTGTCTATGACTGCATTAAATTTTGAGAAGTATGCGTCCAAGGGGAATGCCTTAATCAACGAGATTGCCGTGGAATTGGTATTGACGCCAGCAGAAGGAAGGAACAAAGCTGCGAGATCCCTTCGGGCGGTACTTCATGTCTTGAGAAGATTGATTCCCGTGGAAGAATCTCTCCAATTGCTCGCTCAGCTACCCATGTGTCTGAAGGCCATCTATGTAGATGGATGGAAGCCTTTAGAACCTCCATTGAGGGTTAAGCATATAGAAGATTTTGCGCTCATGGTTATGGAAGAAGATGGAAGAGCAGCCATCAGTGATTTTCAAAGTCAGGAAGAAGTGTTAGAAGCTGTTCATGCTGTATTTACTGTACTTAAGCGTCATGTTACTCCGGGAGAAATTGAAGATATTAGAGGTTCACTCCCCAAAGAGTTGAAAACACTCTTGGATGATTAGTAATTAAACTCAATTTCTACCCATTACACTTGTCTCCATTATTTTCTAATCCAGGTGTAAAGTGTGATATTTAGGCAAATCTTATGTTGCCTAATGTTCGAATATTCAGAATCCCAAAGAATGAGAGGGGTACAGGAGCCTGTAATCCCCACCGTTGCCCAACTTATACAAGCTAATCCGGGAACTTTGTCACTAGGACAGGGAGTGGTGTATTACAGTCCTCCCGACAGTGTTGCAGAACAGATTTCAAAATTTCTTACACAACCTGATCTTCATAGATATCAAAGTGTAAATGGTATTCCCGAGTTGCGGGCATGTATCTGGAAAAAGTTGGAAGAAGACAACAGCATTATTCGTGATGATGGACATAGAATGATGGTAACTGCAGGAGGGAATATGGCATTTTCGCATGCTATACTCGCTATTGCTGATCTTGGAGATGAGATCATTTTACCCACCCCTTTTTATTTTAATCACGAGATGGCTATTGATATGGCGGGATGCAAGCCAGTACCTGTAGCGACGGATGAGTCCTTTCAATTGGACCTAGCAGTCTTAGCTCAAGCTATCACTCCTAAAACACGAGCTATTGTGACTGTCTCGCCCAATAATCCTACTGGTGTGGTATACCCTGAGGCAGCTTTGAAGGCAGTAAATACCTTGTGTAGGGAAAAAGGAATCTATCACATTCATGATCATGCATATGAATATTTTACCTATCCACCTGGACTATCAGTTTCACCTGCTACATTCAGTAATAGTGATTCACATACCATCTCGCTGTTCTCGCTTTCCAAGTCATTTGGATTTGCCAGTTGGCGCATAGGATATATGCTATATCCGGCTCATCTGTACGAAGCCATGAGAAAAATTCAGGATACGCAATTGATTTGTCCACCTGTGGTAGCTCAATATGCAGCTATTGCAGCTATGGAAGCAGGTAGACCTTTTATTCGAGAAAAATTACCTACAATTATCCAATCCCGTGAAATATTTCTTGAAGCCCTTGAGAGCATTCATGATATATGTATGGTCCCTCCATCCGAAGGAGCCTTTTATTTCCTGTTGAAAATAGATACGTCATTGACTCCGATGGAAGTCGTAAGACAGCTCATTGAGCGACATAAAATTGCCGCCATTCCCGGCGACACGTTTGGAATGACAAATGGATGTTACGTGAGAATCGCCTATGGAGCTACATCAGAAACGGAAGCGAAGGAAGGCATGAATAGACTAGTACAAGGATTGAGGGTAATAGTTTAATGATTTCCTTAGCTCAAGTCTCAAGAATTAAGTCGATCATAAAAGGTCAAGAATTCTATGAGTTCTTCCGTATTTCCCGAGGAAATATTTCTTTCCTTGGCAAAATCCGTCAGTTCCTTGCGATAATCAGGGAATAAGCTGATCAGCTTTTTCATATTTTGGATCTTATGAACCTCTCCATCAGGTAGTTTTATGTAATAACTATCTCTTAAACGCCTAAATTTAGCTGGCTTGGGATCTTGCAGCGGCTTAGCAGAAGTTTTTTCATAAAACTTGACAGACATTTTAGATAAAAGAGAAGCCGCCCCTTCATACCACAACTGAAAATAACCCGCCACTTTATCTTTCCCATCCGTGTAATGCTCGTAAACGAGCGTTGTATCCCCCGCACCTATGGAGATTTTCTCTACTTCCGGATATGTGAGTAACTCCATGATTCTTTCTTCGTGGTAATATTCTATTTGATCAGTGTAAATATTATATCTGACAGGAACGTTTTTGATATCAGGTCTATCTACATAATAGATGTCTCCTATGACGAATAAATTATTCAAAAAAGGAGAGCCTTCGATCTCAGAGGCAAGTTCATCGTATCCATGTCTTATATTCAACATGTCGATGAGATCAACGACATCATTGTGAGTAAAAGTAGCTTGTGCCGAGATCGCATGGTTGAAAAGTATCCATCCTATGCAAAATATATAACTCAAAGATTTCATTTCGGTAGGTTGTATAGTTCTATCTATTCTCTATAAACTAATATAAAGCTCCTACTAACGAAATAAAAGGTAATTATCAGCAATATTATTGCTAATAAGCAAAAATTTCATCTACAAATACCCATCCTTTATCTCCTGCACCTCGATGCCATGCAGGCAATTTTTGGACAGATGCTGCAACTACTTTATAGTACCTATAAGTACTATTCTCCAGTGGGATATTAATACCAAATACTTCATTCTTTTGGTAATCATCAGGTTGTTCTGGAGTGAGTTCAGATAACTTTTGCATTTGCTCTGGGGTATTTCCTGCCCACAACTCTACTTTTTGGGGAGGCATTAAATACTGAAATATATTGAGGGCATAACTAATAGTAATATTATTAATTTCTGGTGGACTCTCACCATAATCCAACATAGCGATAAAGGGTTTATCTTTAAATCCTACCCAATCAGGAGAGCGAAATGCACTGGCAAAACCTTTTTTTCCGTCAATAAGTGTTGATGCCCCCTTTCCCATATAGGAAGGATTGGGCTCATTGATCAATTCTGCTTCAATGGGTTTATACCCATCAATAAAGAAGGTAAAACTCTCCGTTTCACTACTTATCCATCCCGCTTTAAATGTCTTTGCCTTTATGGTGGAAAATGACGATATGGAAAGAGGTTCAGCATATAGTGCAGACTGAATACTATCTGGCTCAGTTCCATCCATCGTATAACGAATTTCTGCTCCCGGAAAAGAATTGCGGAGCACGACTTTTTCATCAGGAGCTAAGATGCGACTTTCATTTTCCAATAATGGGGGACTCAGTGTCAGGATTTCTGATTCATCGGGTATATACCCTCTATGAAAATGAATATTGGGATACTGTTTCTCCCATTCGACAAGCAGACTGTTTGGAATCTGTGTATTCCATACATATACTTCCTCCAATGAAGACAAAGATGTGAGTGCCTTTTCCAAATTTTCTCCCACCTGCGTATTAGAGACTGCCAGTGAAGTTAACTTTTGGCAATTCTCTAAATAGGATAAGGTATTCCCGGTTATATCTGTGCCATTCAGTATAAGTTTTTCCAAATGCACAAATTGAGTAATGGTAGAAATGTCCTCATCAGTAATGGGTAGATTAGTGAGGTTCAGGGATATGATCTGATCTTTAACTTTTTGAAGGTCTGTCAGATAGTTTTCCTGATAGGCTTGCCGTACAAAAATTTGTGCCTGTAGGGCCGGAGAAGAAGAGGAGACCGGAGAAACGCTTCTAAAGGGATTATTGAGCGACTCCAGGGTCTCATTGGATACAAATGAGAATTCATATTGTGGTTCGCTAAATGTTGTCTCCAACGTTTCTTCTACATATTCCATCGTCAACTGATATAATGTATCTTGTTCCGAAATATCTGCAAAGGTTAATTCTGTATCAGCGCCAGCATCAATCCAATGGACCAATACATTTATTTCGGTAGGAGTCAATTGCTCTTTGCCCTCAGGAGGCATGTGCTCTTCATCTTCGAGCGGTAATAATGCTCTCTGTACCATATGACTATTCATGGCATCTCCTGCTTTCCAAATTGGTCCATTTTCACCTCCACGTGTAAGCAATTCGACCGAGGTCATATTCAGATCTCCTTTAGTTTTAGAATTATTATGACAGCTATAGCATTTGTCCTCTAAAATAGGTTGAATGCTTGCTTCAAATATGGGAGTTTGCTCGGTGATCTGGGGCTTTTTAGTCATAAGTGGCGACCAGACGAAATCGGAACCATGCGTAATACTTGCTCCCAAGTGACCTGCAACTATCAGTACCAATAAACTTACAACAAGTGTAGCGGGAAAAGCCCACTTAATTTTTGATTGATAAGGCTCAAGTAATAATAAGCCATATGCCAGGAAGCTTACAGCGATTCCCGTCCATTTATGTTGTGTCATCATAAGCGAAGCATACCCATCCTCCTGAGATAGGAAAAAACCCATTAGTGCAGCTATCGCGGTAGAAAACACGGTTATATGCAATGTAAATCGATGTATCTTTCGAAAAGATTGAGGGTCTATCTCATTGCGGAGGAATTGAAACAGCCCGACTAATACCAATAGCCCTATGGGAAAATGCAGTACGAGTGGATGCATTCTACCCAATGGCTGAAGAATAGTAGGGATACTGACCTGAGACTCAAAAAATAGCAGGAAAATTAATAATACATGTATAGCAAATACCGCATGAGATATAGTATTTTCAAATATTTTCATATGAGTTTATTTAGACGATGGACCACGGACGATGGATCACAGACGACAGACGATGGATCACAGACGACAGACGATGGACCACAGACGACGGACGATGGACCACAGACGAGATAATTAGATAACAGACCACGGACTACAGCACCCATTTTTTACACTGTTGCAATAAATCAATCTCTCAATTCGACAATATTACAATTTATCCTCAGGCAATAATTCCCTCTACGAGTTCACCTGCAACATCTGTGAGTCGATATCTTCTTCCCAAATGCTTATAAGTAAGCATTTCGTGATCTAACCCCAGAAGATGAAGTACAGTGGCATGGAAATCATTAATATGAACAGGGTCTTTGACAATATTATATCCAAATTCGTCTGTCTCACCATATACTACTCCTGGCTTTACTCCTCCGCCTGCCATCCAGATACTGTAACATCTGGGATGATGATCTCTTCCATAATTTTCTTTTGTTAGCTTACCCTGGCAGTAGTTTGTCCGCCCAAATTCTCCTCCCCAAATAACGAGTGTTTCATCTAGGAGTCCACGCTGCTTGAGATCGGTAATGAGTGCAGCAGATGCACGGTCAACATCTTGCGCTTGAAGCGGCATTTCTCCAACCAGATTCCCATGTTGATCCCATCCCTGATGATAGAGTTGTACAAATCTCACGCCTGCCTCAGAAAGCTTTCTAGCCAGTAAGCAATTGGCAGCATAAGTTCCTGGTACCAGACAATCTGCTCCATACATGCGAATGATATGCTCAGGCTCTTTACTCAAATCTGTCAACTCAGGTACAGCCGTTTGCATGCGATATGCCATTTCATACTGCTGAATTTTGGTATGTATTTCAGGATCACCGAACTCATCGTAGCCCATTTCATTTAGTTCAGACAATTTATCCAACATCTTACGCCTCTGTTGTCGCGCTACTCCATCCGGGTTATTGAGATATAACACGGGGTCTTCACCACTGCTAAACTGTACCCCCTGGTGTACACTATCCAGAAAACCATTTGTCCAAAGTTTTGCGTAGACTCCCTGACCATTTCCCCTACCTCTTGATAGTAACACACAGTAAGCAGGTAAATTCTTATTCTCACTACCTAACCCATAGCTCAGCCAAGCTCCCATACTCGGTCTATTTCCCTGCTGTGCACCTGTTTGCATAAATGTTAAAGCAGGATCGTGGTTGATTGCCTCTGTATGTAGGGTTTTCACTATACATATGTCATCTGCTATACTCGCAATATGTGGAAAAAGCTCACTAATCCAGGCACCAGATTGACCGTATTGCTTAAATTCAAAGTGTGAACCGACAAGCGGAAACTTTTCCTGTCCAGAAGTCATACCCGTCAGACGTTGCCCCATACGAATAGATGCTGGAAGGTCCTTTCCATGCATCTCTCTAAGCTTGGGTTTGTAATCAAAACTTTCAAGCTGTGACGGGGCTCCATTTTGGAATAGATAAATGACTCGTTTTGCTTTAGGGGCAAAATGAGGAAGTCCCAAGGGTAATGACTCAGAATTATCATCTGACCCGTTGAATAAATCAGGCATGAGCAGCGAACCCAAAGCCACACTGCCTACTCCCAAACTCAATTTTCCTAAAAAATGCCTTCTGTTTACGTTAAGCTTATGCTCAAAGAATGTGTTGGACATGGGTATATATTATCGTTGATGTACTATTTTTATAACTTCACATACAATCTCCCAACAAGGTTCATACATATCAGGATCTCGTAATAGCTTCTTCCATATTATATATCGTGTGTATTACTTGCATAAGTGCAGCAACCTGAGGAGTATTTGACACATCCATGGAAGGATATTCCCCAATCTTAACCAAACTATCAGCACTTGAGATATTATTAGTGTATGCGTCAAACTCATCCTGATAGTATCTGGTTAGCAATTCTCTTTCTTCATTCTTCATCTTCCTACATACGATTCTTCTGAATGCTTCTGAAAGCATTTCTTGAGGCTCAGCATGTTCTTGACTTAGATGTTCTGCAAGTACCCTAGATGCTTCCAAGACATGAGGATCATTGAGCATCACAAGAGATTGTAGAGGAGTACTTGTATTTACACGCTGTACTTCGCATTGATCTCTATTAGAAGCATCAAAAATCAGCATAGAGGGTGGAGGAACCGTTCTTTTGATAAATGTATACATCCCCCTTCGATATAAATCTTTCCCATCATCTTGTATGTATCGCTGAAGTAAGCCCCGGCCCGATGTAGCTGCATCCCATAACCCCTTGGGCTGATAGGGCTTAACACTAGAACCACCGATTTCGGGATTGAGAAGATCAGAGCTAGCCAACACGTGATCGCGAACTATTTCAGCCGGAAATCGATTTCTAGGCGACCAGGAGAGATAAAAGTTTTCGGGATCCCTGGCTAACTTCTTGTTGGAAATTTCTGCGGACTGTTGATACGTTGCAGACATCACAATCGTTTTAACCAATTTCTTAATATCCCAATCATTTTCGCGAAAATCTACGGACAACCAATCCAACAACTCCAGATGCGTAGGCAAATCGCCTTGCATACCAAAGTCTCCAGCCGTTGCAACAATTCCTCTACCAAATATCTCTTGCCAAATGCGGTTGACAAACACTCTGGAAGCTAAGGGATTTTGATTATCCAATAACCATTGAGCCAGTCCCAATCTATTTGTTTCAAATTGTGCCGTATCAAACAGCATAATATCCTCAGGAGTACCAAAACCTACTGAATCTGTAGGTGCATCATAATTTCCTCTATCTAGAACATACGTATTTCGCAATCCTATGGAGTCTTTCATAATCATGACCTCCACAGGAGTTGTATCTTTTTTGTTAATGAATTGTAGGTATTGCTTCACATCCGAATCAGAAATACTCATGTTTGGCGGGTCGGCAAAAGAGGCATCAATCGTACCAAATAGTCCTTTTTCAGGTACATGATTAAAAAAGGCGAATGTACTATAGTAATCTTTTTGTGAAATGGGATCATATTTGTGATCATGACATTTAGCACATTCAAAAGTCAACGCGAGAAAAGCCTTACCAAACGTATTGGTTCGATCCGTAACATATTCTATTCGATATTCTTCGTCAATAACTCCACCCTCTTGGGTAATTTTATGATTCCTATTAAACCCTGTAGCCAGCAGTTGTTCTTTGGTGGGATTAGGAAGTAGATCTCCTGCCAACTGCCATGTTACGAATTTGTCGTAGGGATAATTTTCATTAAATGCATGAATCACCCAATCCCTCCATGGCCACATTGTGCGTAAACCATCATCCTGATATCCATGGGAATCTGCATAACGAGCTACATCCAGCCAGTGAAGTGCCATACGCTCTCCATAATGAGGACTTGCCAATAATTCGTCTACCATTTTTTCGTAAGCATCGGGAGCATTATCATTCAAAAATCTCTCCTGCATATCAAGGGTGGGAGGCAAGCCTGTTAGATCAAATGACAAGCGTTTGAGTAGTCTTTCCTTATCTGCCATAGGATTAGGGGTTAGCCCCGCCTCCTCCATCTTAGCAGCGATAAAGTAATCTATCTCATTATTTATCCAGGACGTATGGCGTGTCTTAGGGAGTTGTGACTTCTGTGGAGGGATAAAAGCCCAATGAGGTTTATAGGTCGCTCCCTGTTTGATCCATTTTTCAATTAAATCCTTTTCTCTTTGTGTGAGTACCAGATTAGATTCTGGTGTTGGCATGACAATATCTTCATCTGTGGAATTGATCCTATGAAAAACTTCCGATGCTTGGGGATTCCCGGAAACAAATGCAAATTTTTCTGGGTCATCAGACAATGCGCGGAAGGCATCCTCTTCTCTATCCAGGCGTAAATTCGCTTTTCTTTGCTTTTCATCTGGGCCATGACAGACAAAGCAATTATCAGAAAGGATGGGTCTGATATGGAAATTATAGTCTACCACCTCTGGTAGTCCGTCATCTTTTTTAAACGTATTTGAAAAAAATATGGATGCTATCCCAATTGCTACAATTACGACAAATGATGATAGTACCCATGGATTTTTATATTGATGCAAAAGCTTCATGATGCGAGAGTTAGTAATATAACACGAAGAACCTGAACAAGGTTCAGCTTTCATCCAAATGTGAATATACTAAAAAGTCGACAGAGGACAGACAAAAAAGACCACAGACTGCAGACAAAAAAGTCGACAGACCACAGACGACAGACCACAGACGACGGACCACAGACGACGGACGA
>CAZZEC010000043.1:0-4777 GCA_964652565.1 uncultured Bacteroidia bacterium | reverse complement strand
CGACAGACCACAGACGACGGACCACAGACGACGGACGATAGACCGCAATTACACCCTATCGCAATGTCCCTGTACAACGATACCTCAATTTCACAATATAGCAATTCTTCAATTCATCAATATATCAATACAGCAATATATCAATGCAGCAATACAGCAATAACACAATCCCACCATGAAATAATTCAACTATACAGCCATTCAACAATTTCCCTCATTCTATTTGCACTCAATACTGAAGTACCGTAATTTCATTTAATCATTTTTTTTACTAATCACTTCCCTATGTCTGAACTCAAAACATCCCCTAATGATGAAAGTGTAGAAGCCTTTCTAAATTCGATAGAAGATGAAAGAAAAAGGACAGAAGCTTATCAAATACTGAACATTATGAAAGATATCTCTCAAGCACCTGCCAAAATGTGGGGAAAAAGTATTGTTGGCTTTGGAAGTTATCATTACAAATACAAAAGTGGACGGGAAGGAGATTGGTTTTTGATCGGATTTTCGCCCAGAAAGCAGAATCATAGCCTATATTTAATGTCTGGATTTGACAAACAAGAATACTTATTACAAAAACTAGGAAAATACAAAACGGGTAAGTCTTGTTTGTATATTAAGCAACTGAAAGACGTGGATGTAGAGATATTAAAAGATATGTTGCGAAATTCTATTGCTTACACAAAGGAAATGTATGGTGATCAGTAAGTTTATCTAGTTTTTATTACTTTCACATTACTACAAACTATTCGCTATGTCCAATCTATTTATCGTCGGAACCTGTGATACAAAGTCTGAAGAATTATACTTTATCCAATCCGTTTTATCTCAAAGAGGAATTCAGTCCCAAATTCTAGATGTCAGTACTCAAAGACATGCGCATGAAGCTGATATCTCCAATACTTCATTAATTGGAGATAAAGCTAAGGTGGAAGAAATATTGGGGGGAGAAGACAGAGGTAAATCTATACATATGATGTCTGAGGCGTTGAGAAAATATTTGCTACAGGTTCCAGATATACAAGGTATCATAGGCATAGGTGGTTCAGGTGGTACCTCCTTGATTACTCATGCCTTAAGGGCGTTACCTGTAGGTATACCCAAAATTGTAGTTTCCACTATGGCTTCCGGGAACACTCGTCCTTTCATAGAGGCGACAGATATCATTCTTATCCCTTCAATTACAGATCTAGCAGGGTTAAATTCTATTTCGCGCCGCATACTCACACATGCCACTTATGCCATGATGGGGATGATCGAAGCTCCGAAAGAGACCCTAGATTCTCACCCTGCGCTGGGACTTACCATGTTCGGGGTCACTACACCCTGTGTACAACATATTCGCCAACAATTGAGTAATAAATTTGATTGTATCGTATTTCATGCTACAGGTATAGGGGGTCAATCCATGGAGAAATTGATTGAATCTGGCATGATGAAATACGTAATAGATGTTACATTGACAGAAATATGTGATTTACTTATGGGCGGTGTACTTAGTGCGGGGGAGGGGCGAATGGATTCAGTCATAGAGACCCAGATACCCTATGTGGGTTCTGTTGGTGCACTAGATATGGTCAATTTTGGTCCTATAAAAACAGTCCCTGCCAAATACCAACATCGAACGCTATATCAACACAATGCTCAGGTAACATTGATGAGAACTACTATAGAAGAAAATATTAGAATGGGGAGATGGATTGCAAATAAATTGAATAAGATGGCCGGTCCCGTGCGCTTTCTTTTGCCTGAAAAAGGAGTATCTTTGATCGATATCCCGGGGAAGCCTTTTTATGATCCAGATGCAGATGAAGCACTATTTGATACATTAGCTTCAGAAATGTTGCAGAGTGATCAAAAACAATTGATAAAGCTTCCCTATACCATTAATGATACAGAATTTGCAGAAGCCATGATCGAGAGCTTCAAAGAAATACACCACTTATCATGAAACACTGGAATCGACAACAAATATTAGCTCAATTCAAAGAAAAAATAAGTAAGGGGGAACCCATAATCGGAGGAGGTGCGGGTACAGGTATCTCTGCGAAATGCGAAGAGGCTGGGGGAATAGATCTGATCATTATATACAATTCAGGTAGATTTAGAATGGCGGGAAGGGGCTCACTGGCAGGCCTAATGGCCTATGGAAATGCCAATGATATCATGTTGGATATGGCTATGGAGGTACTTCCGGTCGTGGATCATACTCCCGTATTAGCAGGAGTCAATGGAACAGATCCTTTTGTAATCATGCCTTTGTTACTAGAGAAAATAAAGCACATGGGCTTTGCAGGAGTTCAAAACTTCCCTACGATTGGGCTATTTGACGGATTAATCAGGCAGAATCTGGAAGAGACGGGGATGAGCTATCAACGAGAGGTAGAGATGATACATATCGCTCATGAAATGGATTTATTAACCACTCCCTATGTATTTTCTGAGGGTGAAACGGAAGATATGGTTCGCGCTGGAGCGGATATCATAGTTTGTCATATGGGGCTTACGTCAAAGGGGAAAATAGGTGCAAAAACAGCAAAGACGCTAGATGAAAGTGTAGACTCAATCAATGCTTGGGTAGATGTTGCTCGATCAATACGAGAAGATATATTGATTTTGTGCCATGGAGGGCCAATTGCCATGCCTGAAGATGCAGCATATGTATTAGAAAGGTGTCCAGGAATACACGGATTTTATGGGGCTAGTAGCATGGAGCGGCTACCCACGGAAATTGCGATAACAGAGCAAATAAAAAGTTTTAAAAATCTTAGACTCTCATGAAAGGAAAATTTTTCAAAGCAGATACCCTTGATTGGCAACCCAATTATATGGGGCAAATTGTTACACACAGTTCTCCTTCTGTGAGTGGTGCTGACAAGCTCATGTTCCTGGATATCAAGATGGAACCTGAAAAATGTCATAGTTTTCATTTCCATCCCAATCAGGAAGAAATCATATATGTGATCGAAGGCACCATTCAGCAGTGGATAGAGGATCAGCCTTCAGATCTCAGAGCTGGGGAGTCGGCATTTATTCCTAAAGGAGTAGTTCATGCTACGTTTAATCTTTCAGGGGCACCTGCCAGATTATTAGCTATTTTAGGACCCTGTATGGGAGAAGAGGGATACGAAGTGGAAGATGTATTTGAACATGCGCCCTGGAAAGAATTGGCACCATTGCCTTAGATACTTACCGCTGTTATGTTTCCTCTTCGTATTATCCATTCTACAAGGATTAGGTTAGGAATCCAACATAACCACGAAATGATGGGGTAAGCAACCTCAAATTGTAAGCCTACAGATAGAAACAACGGTAGCAGGAGACGTAGTGAGACTGCTGCAAAGGTTAAGGCATAGCTGCGATACATCCATTGCTGATGATTGGTAATCTGATGCTGCCTGATTGCCTGATAAGCTTGAAAAGTAGTATATAGCCACAAAATGGCCAGTGATCCGAACCCTAAACTTGCCACCCAACCTGTTTCTACAAATGGTGCAATACCCAGCGCAGCAAGTCCGCTGGTTAATATAGCGATCATATACACATATCCTATTACCCTGTGAATGGAAGGTCTACGAGTTCTTATGGATGGAAGAAACTGCCAGGCGCCTGACATTAAGGCCAATGGCCCCATGATAACGTGTGTGTAAAATCCCACTTTATACAGCAGGGATTGTAATAAATCTCCCTTCGCATGTAATAAGCCTGTGACTTCAAATGAATAAAATCGAGTGGCATACAACGAAACGCCATAAGCTAGAATGAATATTAATACTCTCAGGAAATGCTTCATGGTACATCCGGTTAGACATATGAAATATAGTGAGAATTTTGATAAGGTGGTATTGTGATATTGTTAAATTGAGATATTGTAGAATTGTTAAACTGATTTCCGTGGTCTGTCGTCCATCGTCTGTGGTCTAACAATCATCTGTCATCTAAACTATCGTCCGTGGTCAGCCGTCCGTCGTCTATATATTTCCCCTACCAATCAAGCAACATATTTTCCTATTGGCAACTCGCACGAAATATATCTTAAATATTTATTACAATTTTGCATTTGGTATTATGTTAATTAATCTTTTACCTCCATGTCGACAGCCACCCATTCTACAGAGACTCAAAGATTGATTCTAAGGCGTTTTGAAATTTCTGACTTCGCAGCATTACACAATATTCTGGGAGATCCTCGCATAGGGAAATGGTTGGGTAAGACTTGTGGGTTTACTCTTACTGATACCAAGAATCTTTGGGACGATTTTGAGTTATCCTGGGCGGAAGAGGGATTTGGCCCCTGGGGAATAATACATAAAGTTGAAGAAACGCTTATTGGGTATTGTGGTCTTGGGTTTTCCGACATTTATAATGAAATTGAACTGCACCATATAATACATCCTCAGTTTGAAGGTCAGGACTTTGAGTTAGAAGTGATTCAAAAAGTATTGGACATGGGCTTTCATCAATTTCAATTCCCATCCATTGTTGCAATTATTCATCACGAACATATCGCATATAGACAAGTACTCGAAGTATTAGGGATGTCTCTGGAAAAGGAACTGAAACGAGAGGGAGGTTCTTTTGTCTGGTATAGGATTGCAAAAGAATCACAGTAAGAAGTTAATATCATGGATAACTCGTATACAAGGGCGAACGCACCAAATTTCATGAATAATTCATTATCAATTGATTACAATCAAAGTATTTATACATTGGATAAATGTAAGCTTCAGATTAGTAGCTGTTAATGATTTTAGTGCGTTTGCACTGCTCGTATACA
>CAZZEC010000042.1:2970-39962 GCA_964652565.1 uncultured Bacteroidia bacterium | reverse complement strand
TAGAAATAGTAACACCCGACAAACAGGTATTTTCCGGAGAGGTCACAGCTGTCCGTGTTCCTGGCATAACAGGTGCGTTTCAAGTACTATATAATCACGCGCCCATTATATCTACGCTAGGCAAAGGATTGGTGAAAGTGGATCAGGCCAGTGGGGATTCTCTGGAATATTCAATAGAAGATGGGGTTGTTGAAGTGTTAAACAACAAAGTTATCGTCTTGGTAGAAAGATTGATTGATACTACGTATTAATACAAAACATATACTTTTGATGAAGCCCGGCCATATTTGGTCGGGCTTTATTGTTTGTATTGATCTCAACTATTTGGACCTGTATGTAGGAATGATTCTACCATCATTTGAGATGAAAATAGAAAAATGTAAAAAAATTGGGTATGTCGAACTCATTTTTCGCTTATGTATAATAAAAAGCACAACAACTTCCACCAAAGGCTAATTCATTTTTAATGGAGGAAAAGTATCAAAATATTTCAGATTTACTGGATAATACAAGTTTTAGAAATTGGGTATTTAGATCTGTTCAGTCTGATATCGAATATTGGGATAAGTGGATCTTAGATCACCCTGAAAAGAAATCGATGATTCTAGAAGCTGCAGGAATCATTCGAGGTCTTACTATAGAAGCACCTGTAATTGCTGAAACTGAGAAACAAATGCTCAAGCAGCAATTAATGAATTCGATGAAGGACTCTGAAAGGACGCAAGTAATCCCCAATCGATCTGTTTTTTCAATATGGTTACCAAGAGTAGCAGTAGCGGCGTCTTTGTTATTGCTAGTATTTATAGGTTACAGGTTATTAAAAGAATCTATCACATCTTCTTTCAAAGAGATCACTACTAACCACGAAGAAACATCCATTATTGTACTACCTGATGGGTCCGAAGTAATCTTAAATGCAAATTCCAAGTTGCGTTTTGCGTCACAGTGGAATTCAGAAGATATACGTGAGGTATGGTTGGAAGGTGAGGCATTTTTCTCGGTGAATGATTCTCCCCTTGTCGGCAGGCAAAAATTTTGGGTCCACAATGGGGATGTAAAGGTAGAAGTATTAGGGACAGAGTTCAATGTACGACAGCTTGCAGGACATTCTGAAGTAGTACTCAATTCGGGAAAAGTAAAATTACTCCATGAGCTTACCCGAGATTCGGTCTTCCTGGAACCCGGTAATCGGGCAGTTTACTCGAGTGAAGAACGAATGTTTGTAAAGCAAGATGTAAATACAGATGTATATATATCATGGACAGATGGTAAAATCACCTTTGATGATACACCTGTCAGTGAAATCGCGCAGCGAATCGAAGACTATTATGGGATGCATGTATTAGTAGATGATTCTACGTTGAATGAAAGAACATTAACGGGAAGTTTGACACTGAGTAAACTTGATCCCTTGTTAGAGACATTGGCACTTACATTTCAGATTGACATACAGAAGAAACAAGATACAATTCTTTTAAAGGTAAGACCCTAAATAAGCAAAAAGTGGAATGACAGAATCAAATTGTTAATTAAAAACTACTACCATACGTAAAAGTAAAGCTATTATTATGAAATATAATGCTATTCAAAAAGGAGCGAAGGCTACTTCATTGTTATGTGCCTTATTGTTAAGTATTCCGATATATATAGCTGCACAAGGAATGCTATCACCACAATCTTATGTTTTAGCTGCTCAACAATCACAACATGCATCTATCAGATATTCCTCTGGAGAATTATTAGAGGATGTTCTTTCTGGTTTAGCCAAGGAATACAACATTGATTTTGTATATGAAACTTCCTTGGTAAAAGGTAAAGTAATTACTGAGAAGATCATTAGTCACACAGATCTCAGCACGCTATTGGCACATTTATTAAGACCATTTGAATTGGATTTCCAGAGAATTGGTGAAAATAATTATGTGATTTTTCCTCAATCTCGCACAATTGAAAAAAGTGCAACATATCAGGTAAAGAAAGAACAGATAAATAGAAAAAATTTACCCATTCCCACGAATATTTCAGAAAAAATACGGGGTGTATCTATCACAATGCCAGAAGTCAAGATAGCCTTTGATGTCATAGGTACGGTTGTAGATGAAGAAGGTGCACCATTAGAAGGTGCTACAGTTTTATTAAAAGGCTCCAAAGTGGGTACACTTACAAACTCTCAAGGGGAGTTTAGCATTAGTTTACCTGATGAAAGTGAGGATGGGACCCTAGTTGTTACCTATCTGGGTTACGAAAGGCAGGAAATTCCGATTAGGGGAAGAAACAGGATTGATATTGTAATGAATTCCACCATTAGCTCACTTGATGAAGTCGTTGTAATTGGTTATGGTACTAAACAACGCAAGGACATCACGGGAGCAGTTTCTAAAATAACTACGGAAGAGTTAAATTCAGTTGCCATACAGAGTTTGGATCAGGCTCTTCAAGGTAGAGCACCAGGTGTAGTAGTAACACAGAATTCGGGTGAACCTGGAGGAAATGTTTCTGTAAGAATACGCGGTGTAGGAAGTACAGGAAACAATGAACCTCTGTATGTCATTGATGGATTTCCCGTTTACAATGACAATCAGAGAAGTGGATCTGCTGGTTTCAGTGATACGCAGTTTAATGCACTTTCATCTCTCAATCCCAATGATATTGAATCTATTGAAGTCTTAAAGGATGCCTCTGCGGCTGCTATCTATGGGGCAAGAGCTGCTAATGGCGTTGTATTAATCACCACTAAGCGTGGCAAGGCTGGTGAGGCCAAGGTGTCAATAGACTCATACATAGGATTTCAGGAAGCATGGAACATTCCAGATTTTCTCAATGCATCTGAATTTGCGGAAATCGCCAATGAAGCATATGTTAATTCGGGTGAAGAGCCTAACCCAGAATGGGCTAACCCTTCAGCTCTAGGGGAAGGTACAAACTGGATGGATGAAATATTTCGAAGAGGGCTCATTCAGAGTCATGATATTGGGATTAGAGGTGGAACAGAAAAAACGCAAGCTTCCTTGAGTTTAGGATATTTTAATCAGGAAGGGACGATTATCAATTCTGACTTCGAACGATACTCCCTTCGTGGAAATGTAGATTTCCAGGCATCGGATAAGCTAAAATTTGGGGCCAATACCTATATAAGTTACTCTGATCAAAATGTAATTCGTACCAATAACTTTGCCAATGGTGTATTTAATATAGCTCAAATGATGCTACCTACTATTCCACCAGATGGAGTAGTAGATGGGCCTGCTTTGTATTACTCTACAGCATTGGATAATCCTGTCTTATTGTCCAACGCTGAAGATTCGGATCTATCTATGATAAGATCGCTCAACAGCGTTTTTGCTTCATACGAAATTTTGCCGGGATTAACTTACAAAATCAATTTAGGAGTAGATCTCATACAATCGCGTAGTACACGCTGGTTACCTACCTATGAACGAGGATTAGCTATCAATCTCAATGCGAATTCATGGGAGAGAAGAACAGAAGACATCACCTGGTTGATCGAGAATACGCTGACTTATCAAAAGACATTTGCAGATAAGCACAATCTCTTATTATTAGCGGGACAAAGTTCTCAAAAATCGAATTTTAGCTCTATCACAGCATCCGGTTCTGATTTTCAGAATAATGACATTAGGATTATCAGTGCCAGTAACCCTGACCTTAGAGGTGCTGGAGGCAATGCCAACCAGTGGTCATTGGCCTCCTATTTTGGGCGAATCAATTATGATTTCAATGATAAGTATCTATTTACGGCAAGTTTACGAGTTGACGGATCTTCTCGATTTGGCCCTGAGAATAAATGGGGAGTATTTCCATCTTTTTCTGCAGGATGGCGCTTATCAAATGAACCGTTTTTGGAAAATGTAACATGGATAAATGACTTAAAACTTAGGGCAAGTTGGGGGCAATTGGGAAGTGATCGCATAGGTGATTTTGGTTTTTTGAATGTATATACGTTAGGAGGGGTTGAGTACACCTTTAGCGAGACAGGCCTACCTGGAGCAACGCTAAATCGATTAGGTAATCCCGATCTAAGATGGGAGACAAGTACACAGACAGATATTGGATTAGATCTGTATTTATTCAATAGCAAATTGTATATGAATGCGGACTACTTTATCAAAGATACGGAAGATCTTCTGGTAGCCGTTCCTATACCGCAGATTGTGGGAATACCCAACAGCCCCTTTGTGAATGCAGGAGAAGTGCGAAATCAGGGGTTTGAGTTAGCAATAGGACACCAAAATGGAAATGATGAGTTTTATTACGATATCAGCCTCAACTTTGCGACTTTGGATAATGAGGTATTGGATTTAGGACAAGGACAACCTATCGCAGGAGGAACTCTTCCTGGTGCTGACCGCTTTAGTCCGACATTGACGGAAGTCGGATTCCCCATTGGATATTTCTTCGGATTTGTGGTAGATGGTATCTATCAAACTGAAGAAGAAATTGATCCAGAGTTTGCTCCATTAGCAGTACCCGGAGATTTTCGGTTTAGGGATGTCGATGGAGATGGAGTTTTGACAGATGATGATCGCACATTCATAGGTAGCCCTATTCCGGATTTTACTTATGGATTGAATATTAAATTTGAATGGAAAGGATTTGACGTAAATGCGTTTATCCAAGGTGTACAAGGGAATGAGATCTTTAGTACCATTAAGCAGCAGACCTTCCAAATTCCTTATTTCAATGGTTCAGGTGTAACGAATAGTGTAACAGATATGCTGAATCGCTGGACAGGTCCTGGTACCAGCAATACCATCCCCAGAGTGGCATACAATGACTTAAATGGTAATTATCCCAGAAGTTCTACTTTTTACATAGAAGATGGCTCCTTCACTCGTATGCGTAATCTAGCCATAGGATATCAATTACCACCTGCAATTATTAATCGTTGGGGCCTCTCCCGACTAAGGTTCTATGCCAGTGTACAGAACTTATTTACGATCACGGATTACTCGGGATTTGATCCAGAAATCGGTGATTTTAATCAAAATGCCTTAACAAGTGGAGTAGATAATGGGAATTATCCTGTTCCAAGAACTTATCGGGCAGGAGTTAACATAGAGTTTTAATCAATCTTGGTATCAACAATAGTTAATGCTACTAGCGAAAATTCATAGTTATGAGAAAAATCATTCATATATTATTAGGATTAGGTTTGCTTGCAGGCGTTGTGTATTCCTGCGGAGATGAGTTTTTGTCTCTGGAGCCGCAAGGGAGCCTTACAGAGGAAAACTTTTTTGTTACTGAAAAAGATGCACAGGCAGCGCTAGCTGCAGCGTACGATGCGCTCCAAAAATATGGAGGGTATGAAAACGAGTTTATCACTAAACTGGAATGGCTTACTGTAGGTGATATGCGTATGGAGGAATCTCCTGCGGATCGCGAAATTGAATCCTTGGTTTTTAATCCCAATAATAGCAGGTTTAATGGAGTATGGTCCGTACACTATCAGGGGATAGCTAGAGCTAATTCCGTTATCAATCGCGTACCAGACATGGACATTGGCAACGAGCTAAAAACCCAGATCGTTGGACAAGGGCAGTTCCTAAGAGGCCTGTTTTACTTCGGGTTGGTAAGATATTTTGGGGATGTACCACTCGTTACAACAGAATTTAAAGCTACAGATGAATTTAATCTAACACGTACGCCAAGAAGTGAGGTGTATGCACTGATTGAACGAGATTTAACCGATGCAGCAGCTTCATTACCTGATACCTGGGGGGATAGCGATCAGGGACGTGCTACCCGTCAGTCAGCATTAGCACTGTTGGCTAAAGTTCATCTGTATCAAGAGGAATGGGAGGATGCCATAGGACGTTCAGAAGAGTTGATCAATTCAGGGATTCATGATTTGGAACTAGATCCAGGCAACACAAATTCTGCATATCGCAATGTGTTTTCAAAGGAAAATGAGCAAAATGAAGAGATTGTATTTGCTACTCAATACAGAGATACAGATGCAGGACCCTGGGGACAATCGAGAGATGGACATTTTCTTCCTGCAAGATCAGCACCCAGAGGTATTGGAGGAGAATTCGTTCCTTTTGGAGGATGGTCTAATTGGGTACCTGAAACTCACTTTGTGGAAGAAGCATTTGAAGAGGGAGATGAGCGGAGAATAGGTCAAATAATTGGACCCGGAGAAACACATGATGAAAGTGGTTTTACGATGGAAGCTGAGCCCCCTTCTGGACATACATCTACAGGATACATCATGACCAAATTCTGGTGGGGAGCGGAACCCAATAATAGCATTTATGGCTCTCAAAATCTTCCTATCTTGAGGTATGCAGAGGTCTTGTTAAATTATGCAGAGGCGCTTAATGAAGTGGGTAGAACAGAAGATGCTTTGGATGCAATTAATCAGGTGAGAAATCGTGCGGGACTTGCAGATTTTGATTCCAGTGATCCACAAGAAGTTTTGGATCAAATATTTAGAGAACGTAGAGTGGAACTGTTCTGGGAGATGTCTTTCTTTAGTGATTTGAATAGAAGGGGAAGGTTTGTTGAGTTTATCCGTGAAAATAGACCAGATGTCAGGGATGGCTCCTTGGTGCTGTCTCCATATATTTTGGAACCAGAGTTAATTTTGTTTCCTATTCCTACTACAGAATTGGATAACAATCCTAACCTCACTCAAAATCCCTTTTATTAGATCTGGACACATTTTAGCATAAGTAGTAGTAAACGTAGAGTCATCTCGATTGAGGTGACTCTAGCTTTTATTTAGCGTGGGAAGCTGATAACTTATATTGAACCCCCGGGATTAAATGAAAAAGCTATGTGGGAATTGAAGCTATACGCTATGCGAAACCTAAATTACCTATTGGGAATCATTATGATAGGACAATTTTCCTGTCAACATTCATCAACATCTGAACAAATCGATAACTCTGATCAATATTTATTTGAGCTGTTATCGCCCGCTCAATCAGGAGTTACATTTAATAATACAATTATATCAGATGATACAATGAATATTCTGGAGTACAACTATTTCTATAATGGAGGAGGGGTAGCTGCCGGAGATGTTAATGGTGATCAACGTATAGATCTTTTTTTTACAGGTAATCAGGTTAGCTCAGAATTATTTCTCAACCAAGGAGATATTTCTTTTCACAAAGTTACCCAGGAAGCGGGTTTGGATACTGAGAATTGGGCGACGGGAGTTTCCATCGTTGATATAAATGACGATGGCAGACTAGACCTCTACGTATGCATGTCGGGTTATCCTGACCCCCATCGTCGAAAAAATCGATTATTTATCAATCTTGGAAATAATGAAGAAAACATTCCCATCTTCAATGATTATTCAGAATCCTGGGGGATAGCTGACACAGGGTATAGTACGCAAGCAGCTTTCCTGGATTTTGATTTAGATGGGGACTTGGATGTATATGTGTTAAATACCTGGAATGATAAGGTAAATCCCAATTTACCCAAAACCAGGATTGTAGACGGCACGGCTTCCAGTAATGATAAGTTATATGAAAATCTGGGAATGAATGAGAAGGGAGAGATTCAATTTGTAGAAATATCTAAACAAGCAGGAATATTATATGAAGGGTTTGGCTTAGGACTTAAAGTCAGTGATATCAATCGTGATGGGTGGCCTGACATATATGTGGCAAATGATTTTCTATCCAATGACTTGATTTATATAAATAATAAAGACGGAACTTTCTCAGAGCAGTCAAAAGCCTTAATGCCACATACTAGCAAGTTTTCTATGGGAGTAGACATCGCTGATTTCAATAATGATCAACTGCCAGATGTCATGGTATTGGATATGTTACCGCCTGATAATTATCGGCAAAAACTCATGAATACCATGATGCGGTATGATTTATATGAGTTAGCTATAAGTAGAGGTTATACTTCTCAGTTTTCCAGAAATGTATTACAACTCAATAGAGGGAATACGAGCGAGGGAGTACCTGTATTTTCGGATATCAGTTTTATGGTAGGTGTAGAAGATACAGATTGGAGTTGGAATGTAGAGTTTGCTGATATGGACAATAATGGCCAGAAAGATATCTTGATCACCAATGGAATACCCAAAGATATTACAGATAGTGACTTTATTAGTTATCGATACAATGAAACAAAAGGAGACTTTTCTTACCAAGAGGTAAAGCAGAAATTGTTGAATTGGGTGGAGGATATGGACCCTGTATATGTAAGTAATTATAGCTTTAGTAATCAGGGGTCGCTACATTTCCAAAATATAACTAAAGAATGGGGATTACAACGGCCTTCTTTTTCTAATGGAGCGATAAGTGTAGATTTAGATAATGATGGGGACTTAGAGTGGGTATGTAATAACATAAATGAAGCAGCTTACATTTGGGAAAACAAATTGGAAGAGTTAGATGGAAACAGGCACTTCCTTAAACTCAGATTTATTGGCTCTGAAGGGAATAGATGGGGAATAGGTACAAAGGTGGAGGTAATTCAACATGAACAAATACAATATTATGAATATCAATCTGTATCTGGATTTCAGACATCGAGACTTTCAGAATTACATATTGGTCTAGGGGAAGATTCACTTGTTGAGCAACTCAATGTTTACTGGCCAAATGGTGCGATCACACAACGTAAAAATGTTCCTTCTGATCAATTAATTGAACTCACTATTGAAGAAGCTTCTCTTGATATAGAAAAACCTGAAACTAAGCGATCAGTATGGCTGGAAAACGTAACAAATACACACGAGTTAGACACATTCAAACATGTAGAAAATACATTCAATGATTTCCGGTATGAGCCGTTATTACCCCACAAAAATTCAAGCTTTGGACCATGTATAGCAGTAGGTGATGTCAATAATGACCAAAAAGACGATTTTTATATTGGAGGCGCTGCTGGCATTGCAGGCAGTTTATTTATTCAACAGCCTTCAGGTACTTTTCAGGTTCAGACATTTCCAGATGAAGATTTTGAAGATATGGGGGCCTTATTTTTCGATGCAGATCTGGACGGAGATGTAGATCTGTATGTTTCTTCAGGAGGTAATGAATACAATCCCAATACTGCTGCTTATAAAGACCGATTTTATCGAAATACTGGGGACGGTACCTTTGAAAGGGATCGGAATGCTGTCCCCGATCTTTATGTCAGTAGTTCCTGTGTAAGAGCAGCAGACTTTGACAAAGATGGGGATTTGGATGTATTTGTAGGAGGCAGACTCACTCCTGGAAGCTATCCCTCACCTTCTAAAAGTTATTTGTTGGAAAATGAAAATGGAATATTTAAAGATGTGACAAGTGAATGGATGCCTGATGCTGTTCAGCTGGGTATGGTAACAGATGCTATATGGACAGATATCAACCTAGACGGAGGTGTTGATCTGATAGTTGTTGGTGAATGGATGTCGATTCGCGTTTTTAAACAACAAAGTCAACCGTTGAATCTCATGGATGTTACAGATTCATGGATATCTAACAATAGTGCAGGCTGGTGGAACAGTATACAAGCGGCTGATATTGATAGAGATGGAGATACAGATTATATACTGGGTAATCTTGGTCATAACACGAGATTTCAAGCCAGTAATCAACAACCCATGCAAATTGTGGCTAAGGATTTTGATCAAAATCAGACAATTGATGCAATTATTAGCCAATTTTCTGTTGGACGAGATGGGACAGAAAAAATCTTTCCCATTCCAACCAGGGATGAGTTTTTAGCGCAATTGGCGTACAAAAAGAGACTATTTCCTAGTTATTCTGACTATGCGTCAGCTTCTCATGATCAAATTTGGGGTCAAGATGAATTACAGAACGCATATATCAGAAAAGTGCATATCCTTTCTAGCTCAATTATGATAAACGAATCAAATGAAACTTTTTCAGTTCATTCGTTACCCAAAATGGCTCAAATCTCACCCATTTATGGCGCTATATGTACTGATCTTTCTGGAAATCTGTATCCGGATATTATGCTAGTAGGAAATTATTTTGATTCTGAATTAGTAGGTGGCCCCAGGGATGCAGGGATGGGAGTGTTATTGACTAATTCTCATGGAAAGTTGAATACAGTAGCGCATGAAAGTTCTGGTTTTGTCGTGAGAGGGGACGCAAGAGGTATTGCAAGACTGAGATTGGGTAGTAATGAACACGCGTGGTTAGTAGTTCAGAACTCTGGACCATTACAACTTTACACATTACATTCTTCTCACGCTATCAAGTATTATGAGCGAATATATCCCTATTATTTTGATCCTGATATGAATGACTTCCAATTGATTATACACCTTACAAGCGGAGAACAAATCAAAATGGAATTATATTACGGATCGGGTTATTTATCTCAATCTACGAGAAGGGTATATTTACCTTCGAATGTTGAAAAGCTTGAGGTGATTGATTATCAGGGAAATAATAGGAAAGGAAGCTGGAAGTTGGTACGCGACCCCTTGCAATAGCGATGAATTTATGGATAGATACCATTATAGTGATTCCCCATATAAGAAGACCAGGATATACGTTGAGGTGAAAAGGGAAATTCTCTTCTCAGTAACTTCATTCCATTAAAAGGTTTATAGTCAACAGTATCGAACATATAAGGATAGATGATATCAAGTTTTTGGTCATTATCTATGTCGCCTATCCATGGCGTTGATGCGGGGTTTATCCCTTTTACGGGGCCTAAAATTCGTTGGATAGATGAGTCTTTCCATTGAAACATGAGTAACTCAGTACTGACGCCATACAGGCTATTGTAATAATTTAATGTACCGTAATCGTTGTGATGATTTATTGAGATGAATATTTCATCTTGTCCATCATGATTAACATCTGCTGCCAGAGGGCTACTAATTTGTAAAAAACCCAACGTATCCCGATATACTACTGTACCATCAGATCCATCAATGAGTACCTGGATAGCTTTCTCAATAAGGGGAAATACTCCTACACCCAAATTTGTGAATACATCAGGGGTAGCATCACCTGTGAATTGACCAACAGCAAGAGAACTATACACTTCTGTATTGGGGATAGAAACTTCCCACAAGAGACGGAAAGTACGACCATCTAATGCTATGATACGACCCTCTACCGCATTTACAATGATATCTTTGACTTGATCATCATTTATATCTACGACAACAGGAGGAGCAATGAATCCTCTTTTCTTACCAGATATCAGGCATGTTGCATCTGAAATATCTCCTTCGAGTACTCGTTGAAGAGAAGTAATAAAGAAATTTCCCCGGTAGATTTCACCACCTGTTCCAAATAAAATTTCAAATTGTTCATCGTGGTTGAGATCGACACAAATGGGAGACATAAAGGTTTCCAGGCTATCCGGTGTCATTGCCTCTGCAAGCACATTCCCATTTTGACTATCGATGATTAACAGTTTTCCAGCGGGTCTGTTGGGATCCCAACTAGGAATGGCGGCGAGTCCTCCATAAGAAATGAGAATTTCTTGTTTCCCATCACCATTAACATCCTTTATAAGTTGAGGGTTATAAAAATTTAGTAATTTTTGATCTACTGTATAAAGCGTTGACATAGTGTTTTCAAAATGCCAAATGATTTCTCCATCTCTTCCATTAAGCGCGTATAATTCCCCATTTCTCCCTCCGATGATGACATCTTTTACCTTATCATCATTTATGTGGATAAATGTGGGGGAACCTACTATTTGATCAAGCGAAGGACTAACCCATAAGAGCTCTCCATTTCTTCCATCTACAGCAATAACTCCACTGTCAGTTGGCATGAACTCTTCCAATCCAGCTCCCATAACAAAATCTAGTATATTGTCCTGATTAATATCTATTGGTCTTGGGGAAGAAAAAGAGCAGATCTGAGGAAAATGTGAAGTCCACCTATTATTCTGCTTCTGCCGTTCGCACCCCCAGAAAAGGTACAATATAATACAGCTCATAAGTATGTAGAGTGTTATCTTATTCATTGAACACTTTTGAGAGAGTTGATAAAATCATGTGTAGATAGGTCAAGTAGAGGGAGTTGAGTTTCTGACTCTTAAACTATTAAAAATTCGTTGAAGATGATTGACTACAGATTGTTCTTTGATATCGAGAATTGAAGCAATTTCCTTAATACTTAATTCTTCAAAATATCTAAGGATTATTATTTCTTTTTGTCGGTTGGATAATTTATTAATGAGTTTGTCTACTTTTTTTTGTTTCAGGATTTTGCTTTCCTGTTGTGAGATAATTTCTTCAGGAGAAAAGGTAATGTTTGCAATTTCTCTACTGTAAGCTAATTCTTTCACATGATTTTGGGTTTGTTTATTGATAAAGCGAATGGCAAATCGTCGGAAGGATTTGATTAAGTAATATTTTATTGTAGTTAGCGATTTCAAATTAGATCTATGTTCCCACAGATACAGGAAAAATTCGGAAAGGCAATCTTTACATTCTTCTTCATTTCCTATAATTTTGAATCCATAGTAATATAGCTTATCAAAATAAGTGTCGTATATATACGAAAATGCTTCAAGATCGCCCGCTTTAAATCGATCCCAAATAAGAGTATCTGCCTGACCCTGAAAACGCATATTTTTATTTTAAAAAATATAACTATAGCAAAATAAAAAAACAAATAAGTGAGCTTACTATGCATGAGTAATACATGCATTAATCAATCATATATATATGATTGATAGCATGTTAATTCATAAAATAAATAGTGATAATTGAATAGCACCCTCTAAGTAAATGACAAAAAGATGTGCGACTTTGTTTAGAAGATGTTGTTTAGGTTTTTTCCTAAAGGGATAACATGTATTAGCATCCAAGATGCCCCTCCTTTTGTTGCCTGTATACTTAGCAGGCTCCAAGGTATGAGTGTTCATCTGATAAACGCTGGTATATGGGGTTGATATATGTGTCTGTTTATATGAAAACCTTTGGAGTAATACATCATTCACAGGTTCGTTAATCGATTCGTATATGATACCTCATTATGTCTCATTACTTACATTAATATGTATTTTTCAATCAAATGCTTCAATATTTCTTCAGAAAGTATAGGTAATTTTACGGCATGAAGATTCTGATTGTGGAAGATAATGAAGAATTGATGAATAATGTGAGATCTTATCTCGCAAAGGAAGGGTATTATTGTCGCGGAGCATATGAAGCAGAGTCAGCATTAGATGAACTCATAGATCAGGAATACGATGTAGTATTATTAGACATCATGTTGCCAGATGCTAATGGGTTGGATGTCCTGCGAGAAATTAAGAAAATGGAATACCAACCAGCCATTTTAATCATATCCGCCAAAGATGCCCTGGACGATAAGTTGACCGGGTTAAACCTGGGGGCTGATGATTATCTCACGAAACCATTTCATCTTTCTGAACTACATGCAAGAATTAGAGCTGTGCATAGAAGAAATAAGTCATTGGGTGGTGAGAAAATCACATTCAACGAAATTACCATTGACACACAGACACTGGAAGTACTTGTAAATCAACAAGCATTAACGCTTACAAAGAAGGAATATGAATTGCTAAATTATTTTATTACTAACAAAAACCGCGTATTGACCAAGCAAGCAATAGCAGAATATTTATGGGGGGCAGAAGTGGACATTTATGATTCGTTTGACTTTGTATATCAACATATTAAGAATCTAAGAAAAAAGATATCAAAAGCGGGTGGTGGAGATTACATACATACGATTTACGGGATGGGATATAAATTAATAGATAACTGACATGAATTTAATAACTAAAACGACATTTTTCTATTTGATGGTGACCTTGATAGTATTTGGGGTAGGGGGAATCATGTCTTTTAATATATTAAGAACCGAAGTTGATAAAGAGACAGACTATTACCTGAGGGAACAGGTCCAGTTTTTATTTGAAGCAATTGAGAGGGGAAGTTCAATAGAAGCACTTAGCCATAATAACTTACGTGTTACCACTTACGATAGAATAGATTCTGCTGCGATAAAAACTGTATATAAAGATACGCTGGCACAGCATCATCACACCAAAAAGCTTGAACCTCACCGCCTGGTCATTGCTACCAAAAAGATAGACAGCACCTGGTACAGAATTTCCCTATACGAGTCGATGTTGGAAAATGATGATATTTCAGATAGTGTATTCAAAAGTTTATCCAGAATCTTTGGAATACTTGTACTGTTGTTTATTGTAGTTTCTCTCTATATATCTAATTGGATATTCCGACCGTTTCGAAAGACCCTTAAAGCCATTCAGGACTTTACCATTCAAGATAATAAGGATTGGGATCTGGGAGATTCCAGTGTATATGAGTTTACTCAACTCAATGCTCATATAGCCCGGATGATGAAAAAGATTCAGAATGACTACTTAAATTTGAAATCGTTCACTGAAAATGCTTCACATGAGATTCAAACGCCACTGGCCATCGCAAAAGGTAAATTGGAACTGCTCATAGAATCCCAACCATTGAATGAGGAACAAGCCCAATTAATTAATTCTACCTATCAATCGCTGGATAAGCTATCCAAAATTAATCGTTCCCTGGCATTGTTAAGTAAAATAGAAAATGAAGAGTTCAGCAATTTCTCTCAAATAAACCTGTCAAAACTGATTGAAAGAGTACTGGAGGACACGCAAGAATTGTTTAATCTTAAAGAGATAAAATTAAACAAAAATATCCACCCTGGAGTACTTAAAAAAATGGATAGTACATTGGCTGAGATACTTGTTTCTAACCTGATAAATAACGGTATAAAGCACAATGTCGTTGATGGAATGTTGGATGTTCGATTGACAGAAGATCATCTGATCATTAAAAATACAGGTAAACCTATTGATACACCCCCTAAAATGCTATTTGAGAGGTTTAGAAAGGCTTCTCCAAGCAGTGAGTCCTTAGGCCTCGGACTTGCTATCGTAAAAAAAATATGTGAACTCAACGGAATGAGTGTCGTCTATTCGTACGAATATGAATGGCATACACTCACAGTAGGTCTGGGTAAGCATGTTATTGTCAAGGAAACGACATTGATCTGATCTTCAGATTCTGTTCAAGATTACTTCAACATTCCTTCAGATTCATCTTATACATTTGTTGTTATACATAATGATATAATACGATCCTATACAAACTTTTAAATATCAAAACTGACATGCGCAAATTTACAATACTGATAATTGGTTTTTTGATTGTTGTACACAACCCACAAATCTTTGCCCAGAATGCTTCATATTCTGTAAGTGGGCAAGTCAAAGATGCTTCTGACCAGACAGCATTGGATTTTGCTACTGTTGCATTGTTGAGTGTCAAAGATTCTTCTGTAGTTACTGGAACATTGACAGATGCAGAAGGGAAATTCAATATTCCTGCTAAAGCAGGAGCATACATACTCAATATTAAATTTTTGGGTTATGAAACTAAATATATCGGAGATATTGTTCTCGATCAAGGCAACCCTGCAAAAGAGGTTGGTACTATAATGCTTAACCAAGGAACTACCACACTGGATGAGGTAGAAATTACTTCAAAGAAGAGCAGGATGGAATTTGATCTGGACAAAAGAGTATTCAATGTAGGCCAGGACTTATCTAATCTGGGAGGTAGTGCTTCGGATTTGCTGGATAATATCCCTTCGATAACCACAGATATAGAGGGAAATGTCAGTTTGCGCGGTAGTCAGAATGTAAGAATTTTAGTCAACGGCAGACCTTCTGGAATGACAAGTGCTGATGCACTCCAGCAACTTCCTGCCGATATGATCGAGAAAGTAGAAATTATTACTAACCCAGGTGCGAGATATGAAGCCGAAGGTACTGCAGGAATCATCAATATTGTATTAAAAAAGAACAGGGCTGAAAGATGGAATGGTTCTCTAAACGCAACCGCTGGATATCCTACCAGCCATAATTTATCAGCTAATATTAATTATCGCAAAGATAAACTAAACTGGTTTTCAAGCTTGGGGGGCAGATTTAGAGATCAACCACGTGAATCTTTTGAGCATAGAGAGTTATTTGATCAGGGGGTATTGGATAGAGTGATAGATCAGGATGAGGAGTCTGCTAGAAAAGGAATTTCCGGTAATTTTAGATTTGGAGCTGACTATTACTTTGATGATAACACTGTATTGACAGGATCTATCATGTATCGCAGAGAAGATGGGGACAATACAAATGATATAGAGTATCTGAACTACGATGCGAACAATGTCTTACAAAGTAGAAGTTTCAGATCCAATTTTGAAGATGAAGATGAGGAAGGACTTGATTACAGTTTAAATTTCGAAAAGAAGTTTGATGGTAAAGACCATAAGTTTTCTGCAAGCGTAGTATACACAAGCGAAAGTGAAACTGAGGCAAATGACGCGCAGGAAGAATTTTACAATGGTGATGGAGTACTCCAAGACCTGGACTTGTTACAGCGAATTAGGAATGGAGAAGATGAGAAAGAATGGGATATAAGAATAGACTATGTGCGTCCTTTGGGAGACGGTCCCATTGGTAATAATGGCAAATTTGAGTTGGGATACAGAAGTGGGATAAGACGCATAGATACTCGATATCGAGTTGAGGAATTCAATCCTGAAACAGATATCTGGGATCCGCTGGCTAATTTGACAAATGATTTTGATTATGATGAAGATGTACATGCCCTATACTCTTCTTATGGTGCAGAATTAGGAAAGTTTAGTTACCAGTTAGGGTTGAGAGCAGAATATACGCATGTGTTGACCTTGCTTAGAAATACCAACGAAGAAAATGATCGCAAGTACGTCAATTTATTCCCTAGTGCTTTTGTCAACTATGAGATAGATGCCGGAAATGCATTGCAGTGGAACTACAGTAGAAGGATCAGAAGGCCACGTTTCTGGGACTTGAATCCCTTCTTTAATTTTACTAATCCATTGAGTATTCGTAGTGGTAATCCCAATCTTAATCCGGAGTTTGCCCATTCTTTAGAATTGAGTTATATCAAAACGTGGTCTAAAGCTTCACTGAGTTCGAGTATCTACTATCGTCATACCGATGATGTTATCACAAGAGTTAATCGTATTGGGGAGGATAATGTAAATAGAAGTATGCCAGAAAACCTTGCTACACAGGACGAAGTTGGTGCTGAGTTTGCGCTGAACTTGAATCCTGTGCAGGGTTGGGATATCATGCTCAGTACCAATGTTTATAGAGGAGAAATTAATGGAGAGAATGTGGGTTTTGCCAGGCAAACGGTATTTACAAGTTGGACGAGCCGGCTAAATACCAGATTTGATTTTCTCAAGAAGTATGAAGGACAGATTATGGTAAATTACAGAGGACCAGAAAATACGCCTCAAGGTAGACGATTTGACTTCTTGTTTACGGATGTTGGAATTAGTAGAGACTTATTGAATAAAAAAGCTACTGTCAGCTTAAGGATGTCAAATATATTTAATGTGAGATATAGATACGAAGCTGAGGGGGAGAACTTCTTCTTATATCGTGAAGGTCAATGGAGAGCAGTGAGACAGATGTATTTAAATTTCACGTATAGGATCAATCAAAAGAAAAGACCACAAAGAGGAGGCCGTGGAGGTGATTATGGTGGAGACGATGGTATGTAAAATATAGTTAAAAGGCAACTCGTAATAATAGGAGTTTATTTGGTAGGGGAAGATGTGAAATCATCTTCCCTAATTTTTTTGAGCGAATCCTAAGGGATTGTTCAGTTCGAAAGATTATGATGAAAAAAGATAAAATCGTCTACTCAAAAAGTGCTTTGAGTAGGAGAGCGGTAGGAGGATAACGTCTTTGAATTATCACAAAGAAAACATGATAGGATACATTCTTCAGAACATTATTCCTAGCCTACATATGAACACAATATGATCGATATCAGCTAACTTCAGAAGACTTCTCTTCTTCTTCTTCTTTTGTTTCGAGTTGTTTTTTCACATCTTTAGAAGCACTCTTGAATTCGCGTATGCCTTGACCTAAGCCTTTCATTAAGCCAGGTATCTTCTTCGCCCCAAAAAGCAAAATTACAATAACTGCAACTACGATAACTTCGGGTCCGCCTAATGAGAATAATAATGGTTTCATATCAAAAATTAGAAATATCTTCTTGAATTAACAAATATATGTAAACTAAGCAATAATCTTACCCTTTTCTGTAGTAGACACAAGTGCCTGATCTATATCATGTAGGATATCATCAAAATGTTCTAATCCTACAGATATTCGGATCAATCCAGGATCGATACCTGCTATTCTTCTTTCTTCTTCACTCAATTTACTATGTGTTGAAGTAGGAGGATGCGTAGCGATAGTTCTGGAATCTCCCAGATTAGCCGTGAGAGATAGTAATTGTAATTGATCCAAAAATTTTTGACCTCTTTCCATGCCTCCCTTTACTACAAAGGTTACTATTCCACCCCCTAATTTCATTTGACGTTTCGCAATTTCATGTTGAGGATGGCTGGGCAAGAAAGGGTAACATACTCGTTCAATATCAGGGTGATCTTGGAGTTGAGATGCCAGTTTATATGCTGATTCACAGTGCCTGTCTAACCTTACGTGCAACGTCTCAAGACTTTTTGAGAGTATCCAGGCATTAAAAGGGGATATAGAAGGCCCTGTCTTGCGGCAAAATTTACGGATTGTATCTATAAGTTCATGGTTTCCCGCAACTAAACCTCCAACTACTCGGCCTTGTCCGTCAATAAACTTTGTGGCTGAATGCGTGACGATATGTGCTCCATATTTGGCTGGATTTTGGATGTATGGTGTGGCAAAACAATTGTCAACATTGAGTATCAATTGATGTTCTTTCGCAAAAGATCCTGCTTTTTCCAGGTCAACGATGATTAACCCAGGATTAGTGGGAGTTTCCAGAAACATCATTTTTGTTTCAGGCCTCAGCGATTCATGCCATGTTTCGGGGCTTTCCGGATCTATAAACGATGTATGAATACCGTACTTTGGAAGAATTTGACAGAGTACTCCATAGCTGGCTCCAAATAGTGATCTCGAAGCAATAATGTGATCTCCACTGTTGAGTAATGCCATGAAGCTTGCAAAGATCGCGGCCATGCCTGAGGCAGTAGCATAAGCATCTTCACAGCCTTCAAGTGCTGCCATCTTCAATTCAAACTCTCTTCCATTGGGGTTAGCAAACCTACTGTAAATATTGCTATCGTCCTCACCTGCAAAAGCAGATCTCATATGCTCTGCATCGTCGAATATAAAACTCGACGTAGGATACAAAGGCACAGAGTGTTCTCGTTCTTCAGATCGAGATAGTTGCATCCTAATTGCAAGGGTTTCAAATTTCATCTCAGATCAACTTTATACGCTCAAATATTTAAGCTAAGGTAAGGGTTTATTGATAGATTGTAAAACTTTCTGAGGAATAAGTCTTAATGCTTTTAGTCCTCAAAATGTTTATGTTTATTTATGATTGAGCCTCATCTTTAGGTTCAATTAACGATTCTGTGATTTTGTTGAGTTGTTCTACTTTGTAGGCAAAGTCTCCTTTAAGCCTGTTCCTGAATTCGTGTAATTGATCAATTAGTTGCCCAGTAGATTCAGGTAAGGTAGCTTCCAGCATCTGTCTAAATCGCTTGGCAAAGGTAGGAGATTGTCCATTTGTAGATATTCCAATCTTCAAAGGCCCCCTGGTGACTATACTACCTAAATAAAAATCGCATAGATCAGGAGTATCCGCGACGTTTACCAAAATGGAATGTTGTTTAGCCAATCTGTGTATTTCCTGATTGAGATCACGAAAATTTGTAGCAGCTATGACCAGATCTCTACCTACAAGATCGTCTTCTTCAAATGGTTTTTCTCTTATTTCGATCTGAGGATGGGAACCGACGAGCGTCTGTACTTCCTCTGAGACCCATGTAGCTACAACTGTGATTTTTGCCTCGGGACTACTCTTTAATATAAAAAACAGTTTTTCATATCCCACTTCCCCTGCTCCTACGATGAGCATATTGAGTTGATGGAGTTTAAGAAAAATGGGATATAGAGGATTCTGCGAGGTATCAAGATGCTTTCTCATGCATGTATGCACTTAAGGTTAATTCTTCCTGAATCAAAGAAGAATGAAAATGAACCACATTTCCTATGACTATCGTTGCAGGAGTGCCTATTTCAGTAAGTAGAGCAAGCTGCACAATTGTATTGATGGTGCCAACTACCACGTGTTCATCCCTGCGGCTTCCATTTTGTACGATCATTACAGGGGTTTCACTTTTACCCTGTTCTTTAAATATGGATACAATATCTTTCAATTTTCGCATTCCCATGAGAATAACTACTGTAGAGGATGATTTAGCGGCAAGATATATATCTTCAGATATAGTACCGTGGCGGGTAGTCCCGGTTACTACCCAAAATCCATCAGTAATTCCTCTGTGAGTCAGAGGTATACGTTGCAACGTGGCCAGTGCCGTAACACTGGATAGGCCCGGTATGATTTCCACCTGAATTCCAAGCATTTCCGCGAAAGTAACTTCTTCATACCCTCTTCCAAACACAAAGGGGTCTCCACCTTTAAGTCGGGCAACATGGCCATGGCTTGTTGTATATTTTTGGATGAGCGCGTGTATTTCTTCTTGGGAAACACGATGTTTACCAGCCCTTTTACCTACATTGATACACAGTGTGCGTTCTGGTATAAATTCCAGGGTTTCTGGTTGTACTAACGCATCATATAACACTACATTGGCCTTTTGCAAAGCCTTTAATGCCTTAATACTGATCAATTCCGGATCACCTGGCCCTGCCCCAATAAGACTTAGTTTTCGATCTATCATATTAAGCCTGGTAGTGATGTTTTACTACTGTTTTATCTGCTTCTTCAGACAATTGATCATTTCTTACTTGTTGTGCCTTTTCCATAAACGTTTTTGCATCGCGTAAGTAGTGTTCCGCGAATTGTGCATCGGGCTCATGTTTATTGATTCGCATGACATAGGTATAAAAACTATCCTGCGATGATAAGGTCAACTCTCCTGTTTCTATATAATGTGTATCAAAATCCTTAAGAATACTTGCATGGGTATTACAAGCCACATCTTTTGATAGTAATAATGCCTTAGCTGTGATTACAAATGCGCTATAACTTTGATAGATACTTTCTGGATACAATTCTTGTAAAAAGCTTTTTTTAGCTTCTGCAAGTCTTTCTACTGCATCCTGAAGAATACCTCCAATGACATCAAAAGCTACTCCGGCACACTCTCCTACACCTACTTCGGGAAGGAAGTTTTCATCTTTGCCCCAGTCGTGATAATCTGTAGCAGTTAGATTATCCAGGTTAGCAAAAGGCTTTAACACCTGATAGAAATATCTTTTCCCTTTTCGCTGAAAGTAATCATTAAAATATTCTCCTTCTGCTCTTTCGTCTTCATAAATGTCTAATAACGTAGCTACCGCTTGAGGAATTTTTTTGGTGGGTAGTTTGATGACTCTCTCGGCGACAAAGCCTTTACCTTCGGGATCTACTCCACCTCCAAGTACTACTTGCATAGCAGGTACTACGAGCTTCTTATTTTTTATTGAGCTACCGTGAAGCCCTATAGGAGCAGCCATGTGTTGACCACAGGCATTCATACATCCACTAATTTTAATGAAGAGATGTTTCTGATCCAAGAGGTGATCATAGTCCCTATAGATCATTTTTTCCAATTCTAATGAGAGATCAGTACTATTGGTCACACCTAAATTACACGTATCCGTTCCCGGACAAGCGGTAATATCTGCAATACTGTCAAAACCTGGCTCTGCCAGCGATAATGGTTCGAGAGAATTATATAGATAGGGGAGTGCTTCAGGTTTTACAAATCTCAGCAATAGCCCCTGATTTACAGTAATTCTAATATCATCAGCAGCTACTGGTTGAGCTATTTTTGCCAAAGCTCTGGCGGTATCACTGGACAAGTCTCCCAGGATAACTTTCAGTTGAACCGCATAATATCCCTTTTGCTTTTGCTCGAAAACGTTGAGTTCCTTCCAGCGCTTATATTTTTCAACGTTTTTAGGTGTATGATCGTGATATGTAGGATCAATCTGAGGTATTATCGCAGGTTTTACAGTACCATCGATGGGATATGTATGATAAGGCAATGCTGTTTTTTCTTCCTCGACCAGGTTCATAAACTCTTCGAGACCAATCTTTTGGATTAGAAATTTCATTCTGGCTTTGAACCGCTTACTACGTTCTCCATGTCTATCAAATACGCGAATACAAGCCTCCATAAAAGGAATAATCTTGTCTGTAGGTAAAAAATCATACACTTCATGCGCTACGATAGACTGCGCGCCCAACCCCCCTCCAATCACTACTTTGAATCCCCTTACTTCTAATCCATTCTCTATTCTAATACGTGGAATAAATCCAAAATCGTGGAAATAGGTAAATGCAGAATCCTTTTCACTGGAAGAAAATGCAGGCTTTATTTTTCTCCCCATTTCCTGGCAAATGGGGTTGCGAAGAAAGTATTCATAAGAGGCCTGAACGTAAGGAGATACATCAAAAGGCTCTTCCGGATCAATACCGGCATTAGCTGAAGCTGTCAGATTGCGAACAGTATTGCCACAAGCTTCTCTAGCATTCATATCTACTTCTGCTAACCCCTCCCAAACTGCTGGAGAATCTTGCAATTTCACATAGTGCATCTGGATATTTTGCCTTGTAGTCAAGTGTAGATTTCCAGTGCTAAATTGATCGGTTAAGTCGGCAAGTTTCTCAAGTTGTCTGAACGTCAATTTTCCATATGGGATCTTTGTGCGAAACATTTGAACACCTAATTGACGCTGACCATAAACCCCTCTCGTCAGTCTGTATGCCCTGAACTTTTCTTCGTCCATCTTTCCATCTTGGAAAGCCGCTATTTTAGTCTTGAGTTCTGCAATGTCTTTCTGTACTGCATTCTGACTATTTGCTCCAGTTTTCATAGTATGATTATTATAAAGACAGTCTCTTCGAAGTGCATTTCGAAGAGATCATGTTATTAAATATATGCTTTTGTTATCCCCTTCGAAACGCGGATTTATTTATTCATACAACACCTATCTTCTAAACGTAGGAGTGAATAAACAAAGGATATTGATTGTATATTTTTGATAGCTAAGTAATGGCAAATTTTATATATCAAACAACGTAAAAAATTGAAAACTTTCCAAAAAAATAGCATCTAACATATATAAAATGTATAGGGGGCGACACCTTGTTAACATATTTAAATATTATTAAATGATTATATGAAAATATGTAAATCCTTTAAATTATAAGATGATAGTAAGGTGAATAGCACTTCCAATATGTATATATTAAGATATTATATATCTATTAAGTGTCAAAAAATGACATATTATGCTTTAAGGTGATATTTGCCCAAGATATGCCAGATGTTTACCTTAACATAAAAAATATGATGGACTATACTACAATACAATATCAATCCTCTAAAGGGGTTGCAAAGATCCTCCTGGACCGTCCTGCAGTTCTCAATAGTCTGAATAGTCAACTATTGCTAGAGCTAAAAGAAGTACTGACGCTTGTTGCTCGGGATAATTCTATAAGATGTCTTGTCATCACAGGAGTTGGAAGAGCTTTTTGTGCGGGGCAAGATTTAACCGATAAACTACCTTCTCATTTGTCGATAGAAGAATTAGTAAAAGAGCGTTACAATTCTATTGTGGAAACGATAAGAGAGTTGCCAAAACCAGTAATAGCAGCTGTGAATGGTGTTGCTGCGGGAGCGGGAGCTAGCCTTGCCCTCATGTGTGATATAGTTGTAGCACATGAGGAGGCAGTATTTGTGCAGGCTTTTAGTAAAATTGGCTTGATACCAGATTGTGGAGGAACGTTTATTTTACCACGACTAGTAGGGTTAGGAAGAAGTACTGCTGCCATGTTTTTAGCAGAAGAGATCGATGCCAGAAAGGCAGTGGAATGGGGCATGATATACAAAGTGGTTTCTGATGAGCGATTTTTAGATGAGGTAGAACGATTAGCCATTCGTCTTTCTCAAATGCCTACAAAAGCACTTGCTTTCACAAAGCAACTGTTAAACAGGTCATTTGATTCGGGAATACATGAGCAATTAAATCATGAGGCTGCAATGCAACAGCAGGCAATTGCCACAGCAGATTTTCAAGAGGGTGTGAAAGCCTTTATGGAAAAGAGAATGCCAATATTCAAAGGAGAGTAAATGAGACTGTTATTTTTCATAAACAATAAAGTGGTATTATGGATACAGGATATGTAAAGTCTCGCATAAGTGAGGGGATAGCCAAAATTGAATTTTACCATCCAAAAGGAAATTCTCTTCCGGGAAATTTACTTGATAATTTAGCTGAAACCATTCATTTTGTAAGCAAGAAGGTGGAGGTAAAAGTGATTGTCCTTCAGTCAGGAGGAGAACGTGCTTTCTGTGCAGGTGCATCTTTCGACGAGTTGTCGCAGTTGAAAGAACTCTCAACTGCAAAGACTTTTTTTATGGGGTTTGCCAAGGTGATGAATGCAATGCGTTCAAGCCCTCAGTTTATTATTGGCAGAATACAAGGGAAGGCTGTTGGAGGAGGTGTGGGATTAATATGTACCGCAGATATCTGTTATGCCACGGATACTGCTGCGGTCAGATTAAGTGAACTCAGTTTGGGAATAGGGCCTTTTGTGATTGAGCCCGCAGTGAAAAGGAAAATGGGAATTGCAACTTATACATCGCTACTGTTAAACCCCGAATCTTGGGTGGATGCTTTCACTGCAAAAGAAAAGGGTATGTACGATCAAGTATTTAATTCCATTGAAGAGATGGATGTGATTGTGCAAAAAAAGGCACAACAGCTGACGACTTATAGCAAAGAAGCCATGCAACAATTAAAAAAATCTTTGTGGAAAGGTACAGGCCATTGGGAAGATGAATGGGAACAAAGAGCTGCATTAAGTGGTAGTTTGGTGTTGCATCCTGAGGCACAGCAGATGATCCAGGCCATTTTAAACAAGAAGAAGTGATACAGGTTGATTGTATACGTTGAAATCATATATTCATGGCAAAATTTTATCCACTTACTGTAAAAAATATCCAAAGAGAGACTCAAGAAGCTGTATCAGTAACTTTTGAAGTACCACAATCATTAAAGCAAACATTTTCTTACAAGCAGGGACAGTACTTAACTATTAAGAAGAAATTGAATGATGAGGAAGTAAGGCGTTCGTACTCGTTTTGCAGTAGTCCTTTAACAGATGAAGATTTAATCATTGCTGTAAAAGAAGTGCCTAACGGGAAATTGTCGCCCTTTATGAACCACGAACTAAAAGTTGGAGAGCAGTTGGAAGTCATGAAACCTGCGGGGAATTTTTATACAGAGTTGAAAGAAGATCAGGCTAAGCACTATGTGGGATTTGCCGGAGGAAGTGGTATTACTCCTTTCATGTCAATTATTAAATCCGCATTGACTAAAGAAAAAAATAGCCTGTTTACATTATTTTATGGAAATAGGGATCGCTCTTCCATCATTTTCAAAGATAAATTAAACCAATGGGAAAAGGTCTTTAAAGATCGTTTCAAGGTAGTTTATATTCTCAGTGAAGAAAATACGTCTGATCCACTATTTCATGGATTGATGACAAAGGATAAATACAATCAGCTCATCCAGCATTTTACTAAGGTACAAAAGGCTGATGAATATTTTATTTGTGGACCATATCCAATGATTGAAAACGGAATTGAAGTATTAAAAGAGCTCAATATTCCTGATGAACATGTTCATTATGAGCTGTTCTCAGTTCCAGAAGAGGAAACTACTTCCGATCAGAGTAAAGGTGAGACTACTCAAGTGGCACACATAACATTAATTCTCGATGATGAGAAATATGAATATACCCATGAGAATGAATGGCAAACGATACTGGATTCAGCGCTAGAAAATGATATTGATGCCCCCTATTCATGCCGAGGGGGGATATGCGCGACCTGTAGGGCAAAACTAACAGAAGGGGAAGTGAGAATGAAAATGAATTATGCGTTAAGCGACCGTGAAGTGGAAGAAGGATATATACTCACATGTCAGTCAATACCAGAAACCGAACAAATTGTAGTAAACTTCGATGAACAATAAAATCGAATAAATGGACATAGTCGGCAAGGAAGTAGGTTTACAAATTACTGTTCCCTACTACACATGGGGTACACCTTCACATCAGACCAAGAATTTTTGGGTAGTCTGCCATGGATACGGTCAGCTTGCTCAATACTTTATAAGGCGTTTTGACATTTTAGATCCTTTATCACATTACGTTGTAGCACCCCAAGGGCTTTCTAGATTTTATTTAGACAATTCTTATCAAAAAGTTGGTGCTTCATGGATGACTCGGATTGATCGGTCCCAAGAAATTCTCAGACAACAAGTATATCTGAATCAAGTACTAGAGAAAGAATTTAGTAATCATCCATTTGATCATGTAAAGGTCAATTTATTAGGTTTTTCTCAAGGAGTAGCGACAATTACGCGTTGGGCCGCTCTACAGCAAATCAACTTTGATCTCATGGTATTATGGGCAGGAAGTTTTCCGAAAGATATATCTCATGATGCATTTGATTATTTGAAACCACAAGCTGAAATATGGGCAGTTGTTGGTAATCAAGATCCATATCTAAATGCATTGCAATTGGAAATAGAAGAAAAAAGATTAAGGGACGTATTTAAAGATCAATTAAAAACAAAACTATTTGAGGGTAAGCATGAAATGAACCGGGTAATTTTGCAAGAGTTATTAGTTAGTACCAACATGAAATAGATTAAAATAAACTCGACTCTATCGTTTGTTTCATATCCTCATACGCCTTTTCCATTTCTGAAAGTAATTTAAATTGATTTCGGGCTCTATCAAGGTTATGCCCTTCATATGCAATTTTATAGTACACATCTCCTTCTATATAATCTGTCAAAAAGCGCAACCCCATAATATAGGTCATTAGCTTCGAAGAAAATGCAAGGTGAATGAGTTCAATGGGGTTTAGAACGCCTTCTACTTCTTCCAGGTATCCATTCGTGAAAGATTGATAAAATGAAAACTGAAATGATACTTTCTCAAGGTCATTTTCATCTTCTAATGTAGTATTGGCAAGTGTTCGAATAGCATCTCCAAAGTCATAGTGAACAAATCCAGGCATGACAGTATCCAAGTCAATCCAGGTTAGTGCAGTACCATTCTTATCAAATAGTAAATTGTTGAGTTTGGTATCGTTGTGTGTGACTCTTTCAGGTAAAAAGCCTGCTCTTCCAAGTTTGTAGATCAGGCTCATCTCTTCTCTTCTTTTCGTAATAAAATTAATTTCCTCGTTGAGATTCTCCAATCTACCATGGGGGTCGTTGGTAATGACAGCCTTGAACTTGCGAAGACGCTTACGTATGTGATGAAAATCGGGTATGGTTTCATAGAGCGTTTGTTGGGGAAAGTCTGCAAGTAGTCGTTGAAATTTTCCCAAGGCTTTTCCCGCTTCAAAGGCTTGTTGGTCATTTTCAGCTTTATCTACGCTATAGCTATCATTGATAAACAAAAACATCCTCCAGAACTGATCCTGAGTATCCAGAAAATAGGTATTCCCTCTTGAGGTAGGGATAACGGTCAGTACTTCCCGATGAATTTGTGCGTCTGGTATGTGCTGTAATTTTCGTTTAATGTGTGTACTAACCCGCTCAATATTATCCATCATCTCCGGGACATGTACAAATACATTGTTATTGACTTTTTGCAACAAATAATCAGGAGTATTTTCATTAGCAGTTTTCACACAATAGGTATCGTGAATATGTCCTTTTTCCATAGGAATACATTCTTCAACGATACCCTGCGTTTCAAACTGTACAATGACCTTCTCCAGATCAAGCATGATACTAATTGATTAGTGTTTGTATTAAAACGTTGCAGAGACCAATAAAATATGTAATTTTCGTATCTATATTCCTATTTTTTGACCGGAATTCATAAAATATTTAAAGTTTATTTTTATCGTGAGTAATACGGAACTTTTTGATATCATAGTTATTGGTGGAGGTATCGTCGGACTAAGTGCAGCATACAAAATTCAGCTTAGGCAGCCTTCATTAAAAATTGCAGTATTAGAAAAAGAGGATAGACTGGCGAAACATCAGACAGGCAGAAATTCGGGAGTAATACATAGTGGATTATATTATAAACCTGGATCTTTTAAGGCTAAAAATTGCGTAAGAGGTAGGAGAGAACTCGTGAAATTTGCTCAAGCCTACCACATACCACACGAAGTGTGTGGGAAGGTCGTTGTGGCAACCGATGAATCGGAATTGCCTCAAATGGAGATGATCTATCAAAGAGGATTGGAAAACGATACAGAAGGTATTGAAATAATTAATGGAGAACAGATTAAAGAAATCGAACCTTTTTGCGAGGGGATAGCAGCGATCAGGGTTCCATGTTCGGGAATTATTGATTATCCTGCTGTGGTATTTAAATTGGCTGAATTAATCAAAGGAATTCAAGAAGATAGCCATATATTTCTTTCTCAAGAGGTAAGGCACGTTGTGATGGGGGAAGATTATGATGAAATCCGTACGCAAAACAGAACATTTAAAGGAAGACATTTAATCTTTTGTGGAGGATTACATTCTGATCGCCTGGCAGCTATTGATGATATAGACATTCCTACCAGGATAGTGGGTTTTAGAGGCGATTACTATGACTTGGCGCCACATGCTGAGCACAAGGTAAAACATTTGATATACCCTATTCCCAATCCTGCATTTCCATTTTTAGGCGTTCATTTTACGCGTATGATCCAAGGAGGGATCGAATGCGGTCCCAATGCAGTCTTCACCTTTAAGCGTGAAGGATACAACAAAACGGATTTTAATTTTAGGGATACCTGGGAGGCGTTGAGCTATTCAGGAACCTGGAATCTCTTTGCTAAGCATTGGAAATTTGGGTTGGATGAATACAGGAGAGCTTTTTCCAAAAACTTATTTTGGAATCAAGTGAGGAGACTGATACCTTCTTTAACCAAGGATGAAATCGTTCCTTCACGTTCAGGTGTGAGGGCAATGTCTTTAGGGCCTGACGGAAATATGGTGGACGACTTTCAAATTGAATATCGCGATAAGTCCATTCATGTATTAAATGCTCCTTCTCCAGCTGCGACAGCTTGTCTCGCTATTGGCGAACAAATTAGTGAGATGGCGGATGAACGTTTCGGGCTGAAGGTGTAATACGGGATGAGAACAGATCGAGTAGTTGATCTCGAAAATATTCATTTTCTCGGTCGGTACCCACTGAAATTCGAACACAGCTTGGAAGACCAAAGGCGTGTAATCTTCTGATTTTAATTCCTCTTGATTCTAATTGATCACAGAGCCATAATGCATGCTCTGAACTTTCTAAGTCAGCCATCACAAAATTTCCGTAAGAGGGAGTATATGAAATTCCTGCCTCCTGAAGTGTTTGATAGTGTTGGTTAAGTCCTTTTAAATGGTGTTTTATCGTGAATAGGAGAAATTCATCGTCTGCTAACGCTCCTATTCCAGCCGCCATGGAAACGGAACCTGGACTGAATATAGGTTGAGTCTTTATTATAGTCTGTATCAATGTGGGATGACCCATGGCATACCCCAATCTGATTCCTGCCAGTCCATATGCCTTAGAAAAGGTCCGTAAGGTTAGCACATTTTCATAGCCCATTTTTGTGCTATCTGGATATTCAGGAGTGATCATGCTAGCAAATTCATAATAAGCCTCATCTACGATCACCAAAATATGTCGGGGTACTTGAGCCAGAAAATTTGAAAGTTCTTTTTCCCTTATAATAGTGCCTGTAGGATTGTTGGGATTACACAGATAAATGATTTGTGTATGATCATTTATTCTTTTCAGTATACTATTTAAATCAAATTCATACTGCTTTGTTAAGGGAACTTCAATTAAGGGTATCTGATAGAGAGAAGAGAATACTTTTACGGAAATGAAACTTCCTTTAGAGGTGATGATATGATCTTGTGCTTCGCAAAATGCATTGAATAATGAGTACAGGATACCATCAGACCCATCCCCTAGAGCAACATGTTCTTTAGATAACCCTAATTTGTTGGCAATTGCTACTCGTAATCGCGTTCCTAGAGGATCTGGATACACATGTACATTTCTCAGGGCTATAGCCATTGCATTCACAGCTTTTGGCGAAGGCCCCAGGTTATTTTCATTGCTACAAAGAATAGCCGTTTCCTTTGGTTGTGGACCATTGAAAAGCTTTTCGCCCTTTTTGCCAGGTTCATAAGGAGTAAGCTCCTGTATGTGCTTAGGAATTCGTACCATATCGTTTTTATCTTTAAAGCAGAAGTTAAGTTAACGGTTTCACATGAAAAGTAGCAATCAATATACTTAATAGAATGGTTATTTGTTGTACTAATAATTAGTATAGCAAGTAAATGTCCTTGTTTTTACGATAGACATCATAAAGAAGTTTATGGAATTTAAGTAAGTGTTGAGACATAATTAAGTACCATATTATAAACCCTACACTAACCTGTAGATGATGCATTACTCCGACTGCCTACATAACATGTATTATCAATTATTGCGGCAGCTGCTATATAATTGGCTACACTTATTCGATATTGTTTGTACTATCACTAGCTTCTAAGTAATATATAGCACAATTAACCTTACATGAAACATCAATTTACACGTGCTAGTTGGATTATCGTATATTTTCTTATTACTGTGTGCGGCCACGCTCAAAGCTCATTTTGGTTAAGTGGTTCTGTGAAAGGAGAAAATGGAGATCCATTACCCTATGCAAGCATATCTTTCAATAATGCACAGTACGGGACGATTACAAATAGTGATGGTGAGTATAGGATAAAATTACCAGCAGGTTCTTATGCATTGCGTATTACATATTTGGGCTATCGGCCTATAACGCAGGATATCCAGTTAGAGACCGATCAAATACGAGATTTTACGTTGATCATTGAGGATTTAACACTGGAAGATGTCATAATTACCTCAGATGGACGAGATCCGGCATATGCGATTATGAAGAAAGCGATTGATGAAAAAGAGAATAACGAGACTCCTTTTCCTTTGTATCAATACAAAGCATATACTAAGTCTGCGTTTCGGTTTAGGGAGGGATTTGATCCGGATAGTCTGATGTTGTTAGGTCCATTTGGGAGAAGAGAACCCAAGAACGATTCGATATCTGAGAAGGCACCCGCTGAATTGCAATCTGAGCTTCTGTATTTATCAGAAAACATCTCTGATGTGTATGTACAACCTCCCAAAAAGATCAAGGAGCGAATTATCAAATCCAAGGTAAGTGGAGATTCGGATCAGTTTAGCATATTAGGAAGTCTTTTCAACAGGTTCAATCCCTATGAAAACCGTACTTCCATGGGAGATATGTCTGAACGAGGTATAGTATCTCCAATGTCCAATAATGCATTCTTTTTCTATGAGTTCAAGCTGTTGGGGACCATTATCAATAAAGAGGGGAAGTCGTTCAAAATTCAGGCTATTCCCAAAAGGGAATTTGATCCCGTTTATCAAGGTATTTTGTATATAGCAGATAGTTCCTATGCTGTAAAGGAGATTGATTGGTTAGTTACGAAGCAACAGCAGATACAACTTATTGATACACTTAGTATTCGTCAAACTTATCAGCGAATCCAAGGGTCTTGGTTACCCATTCAATCTCGGATTGGGTTTGCCGTAGACTTCAAGATATTTGGTTTGACGATCCCTATTCAGGGTTTTACACAATCTATCATTTCAGACTATCAGATAGATCCTGAATTAGAGTCCAAGTTTTTCGACCGAGAGATCATTGCGATAGACGATAGCGCTGTTACACAGGATTCGAGTTATTGGGAGTTGGTTCGCCCCATACCGTTGACTGTAGAGGAAATAGAAGATTATCAATTCAAGGATAGCTTAGAAGTTGTTCAAAATTCACCTGAATATCTGGATTCACTCACCAGAGCCAATCGAAGTGTAAAACCGTTAGACTTATTGATTTCAGGTTATAGTTACACTAATTACAGGAAGAATACGTCTTGGGAGATTGAATCTTTATTGGAAACACTGGGATTTAATCCCATGGAAGGATTTTATGTTGCACCTTCTGTCTCACATTTTTGGGATTTTGATAAAAAAGGTTCTTTTGAAATCCAAGGAAGAGTCAGGTATGGATTTTCAAGTGAAGATCTCAGCGGACAAATACGTATGCGATGGGTGAGTAGTCCAGCAAGAAATACAGCCTGGGAATTTGCCGGAGGAATATATCCAAGAGAGTTTAGTGATTTCAGTCAGATCGATGGGTTCATTAATGCTTCTTATGCATTACTAAGTCATCGCAGTTTTATAAGACTGTATAGAAGTAGTTTTGGGCAACTGCGCTTTCAAAGTGAAGTATTAAATGGGCTCACGTTCAATGCAGAATTATTGTATGATCGACGTCAACAGATGGTCAATCAGACGGAATATAGTTTTTTTAAAGAGGAACGCACCTATGTTCCCAACTTTAGTTTTCCTGATCATCAAGCTTTTATAGGAACAATCACCTTGAGATATCAACCATTCAACAGATACATTAGTATTCCGGGAGAAAAGATCAATCTTGGTTCTACATGGCCCACAATTGAAATGAAATACCGTCAAACACTAGGTGGCAGCGGTGAAACATGGTCAGATTTTTCTTCCTTGACCTTGACACTGGAGCACGAATTGAGTATGGGGTTGTTGGGAAATTCACAATTGAGGGTTACAGGGGGTAGATTTTTCCAAAGTGATCAAACTTATTTACAGGACCTGTTTCATTTCAAAGGTAACGAGACTATTATCCGCGATGGAACATTTGATGAATTCTGGTTAATGCCTTACTATATTTTCTCCACTACGACCCAGTTCTTGGAAGGACACTGGGAGCACAGCTTTGGAGGGTTCGTAATGAACAAAATTCCCTTATTGAGAAGGCTCAAACTCAATGAATACCTGGGATTTCACATACTAAAGCCAGATGGAGATAGCCATTATGCCGAGATGAATTTTGGTTTGGAGAAGCGTATTTTCAAAGTACTTCCGCTGAGAGTAGATGTAAATGTAAGGGTTTCGGGTTCGCCTGTCAGTGATAAATGGGGATGGAAATTGGCACTTCCTTGAAAATTTCAAATCTATACACGTAATTACATCAAATTACGTATCAAAATGTCAGCTTGATGGTTATTACATGTCATACCGATGTTTTGATTACTACTAAATTTGAAATTATTCTTACCTTTATATGACTATTGAAACACTTTCTGAGCCAGTAAAGCTCCTGAATTGGGAAGAGCTTTCCCAGGATACCCCTACGTATGGTATGGTACACGGTCTTGATTTGGTCATTATCAAATATGACGATACTTGTTCTGTATTGTATGGACGTTGTTTACATCGAGGAGCGTTGTTAGCAGATGGATTTGTAGAAGGAAAAAACCTCATATGTGGCTTGCATAACTGGGACTATCGGGTGGATACGGGAATTAGTGAATACAATAACGAGGAGTTTTTACATAAATTTACCTCTGTTATTGAAAATGGGTGGATATATGTTGATGGGGAAGAAATCAAGGAATATCTCAACATTCATCCTCAACCCTTTCATCGCGAAGAGTATCTAGGGGCATACGCTGACACACATCAAGAAGATACAGAGCCCTATACCAGCTATATTAAAGAATTAGCGAAGAATGGTCTTAAGAACTATGGACATCATGGTCCTTCTGAGGCGATGGGAGTTGACCGCAATACTTTGCCAAAGTGGGAAGATATACAGTTTCTGCCTGCCCAACTCGCACGTAGACCTCTACTTGACGATCATCAGGTTAATACACAAGTCGTTATTGGACCTAAGGCGAAAAAACCGTTGGTTTTGGACATCCCACTCTTTGTAACAGATATGTCATTTGGCGCATTATCACCAGAAGCAAAAGTAGCACTGGCCAAAGGTGCGGAGATGTCAGGAACAGGGATTTGTTCTGGGGAAGGTGGGATGTTAGAGGAAGAAAGAGCTGAAAATAGTAAATATTTTTATGAGTTAGCTTCAGCTAAATTTGGATTTAGCTGGGATAAATTGAATAAGGTACAAGCGTTTCATTTTAAGGGAGGGCAAGGAGCTAAGACAGGAACAGGAGGCCATCTTCCCGCCAGTAAAGTTACACCTGAAATTGCAAAAGTGAGGGGGCTTGAACCAGGTCAAGCGGCCATCAGTCCTGCTACTTTCCCCGACATTCGAGGTGTGGATGAGTTTAGAGCATTTGCCGAAAAAGTAAGAGAATATACAGGCGGTATTCCCGTGGGATTTAAGATTGCAGCGAGCCATATTGAAGCAGACATAGACTTTGCACTGGATGTGGGTGTAGATTATATTATACTGGATGGTCGTGGTGGAGGTACCGGGGCTGCGCCAACTGTATTGAGAAATAATATTAATGTACCTACTATCCCTGCTCTTGCACGTGCAAGAAGACATCTCGATAAAAGAGGGGCTCGTGATGTAACGCTTGTCATTACAGGGGGACTACGTGTTGCAGAAGATTTTGCAAAGGCCATGATGCTTGGTGCTGATGCAATAGCTGTAGCAAACGCCGCTATTCAGGCTGTGGGATGCTTGGGAATGAGAGCTTGTAATACGAATAATTGCCCAGTGGGTATTGCTACGCAAAAAGACCATTTAAGAGCCAGACTTATCATAGAACAGTCTGCCAGACAACTATACAATTTCTTTACAGCCACAAATGATTTAATTAAGGTGATTGCCAGGTCTTGTGGCTATGACGACATTACAAAGTTCAATTTCACAGATTTAAGTACCTATAACTGGGATATATATAAATTGACAGGTATACCGTATGCAGGTGTCAAGACAGATTAATGTTTGTAAATCATCTTGTATAGTAATTTGTCATCTTTCGATCTTTATCTGACAACTGACAAACAGGCATAATAAGAATCATCATATTAGTGCCATATTACAAATCTTTAATATTTAAGATCAGAAGTATTAAATATATCAATACCTAATCATGAGCATACTAGATCAATTAATGTCCAGGCAAAAAAAAGAAGTTTGTCAGAGTTGGAAAGTATTAGGTTCTCTTGGGCAATTGGATGAGATCATTGATACCTCTCATTCACGACCAGTGGTTGTTTTCAAACACAGTGTACGTTGTGGAATAAGTGCGATGGTTAAGTATCAACTGGAAAAAGGTTGGGACTTTCAGGAAGATGAATTAGATTTTTATTACCTTGACATATTTCAATTCAGGAATATTTCTAATGAGATTAGAGATAGATTCAATATCGTACATCAATCCCCACAAATAATTATATTTAACAAAGGAGAGGTCATATATCATACTTCTCATCATATGATCAGTTTAGATATTATCAGGGAGCAGATTGGACCTCATTCATAACCTGTTAAAGCTTTTGCCTTTATGTTAGTAATTAATATAGCAGGAATATACCTTATATTGGGAATCATTTTCGTTATTCCCTTTTTACTCAAGGGTATTTATAAAATAGATGAGGGAGCAATTGGTACTCCCTTATCGTTTAAATTGATCATTGTCCCTGGTGTGATAGCTTTCTGGCCATTTTTACTTAAGAAATGGATATCGCGAAGATCCTAAATATTTAATGTATAAATAACAATGGTACCAAAACTAAGATCCAGACATAGAATTATCTGGTTTTTGTGGGCACTTATTCTTCCCATTGGCTTTGTCGCTTCGGTACTTGTCATACCTGACACTGCGCCTGTGGCAAAGATTGAGGATACAGAACCTGATACCTATCAATCGCTTGCTACTCAGAAGACGGATCAATTTTCTATTAGTATACTACAAAAGGGTGAGGGTCGATATTTACACGTTACAGTATTAGAAGCCCTGAATAAGCCATCTTCCTATGTATTTCTCAAACCAGAGACTACAGCCAGTTCTGGGGAAGGTACCATCGTAGGCAGGATAGATTCGGGAAAAGATCATTTATTTCCAATACATGAAAAGCTAAAAGATGCCTCGGCATATCAATGCACATTCAAAGATATTATACACAACGAAACTTATCTGACGCTAACTATATCTCTATAACCTATGGCCGTATCATATAAAGCTATTTTATGGAATCGTCAAAAGCGAATCTATGATTGGATATTACTGTGGTCCATTCTATTGTACATTATATTGTTTGTTGTATTTCAACTATTATTTCACCCCGAAATCACACCTGAAACAATGATCATCAGAGCTACGGGGACCTTAGGTTTTTTCATGCTACACATAATATTGATGATTGGCCCATTGTCCAGACTTTCCACGAGATTTTTACCATTACTATACAACAGAAGGCATTTTGGGGTATCCATGTTCTTGATAGCACTAGTTCATAGTATATTTAATATCATTCAGTTTCATGTACTGGGTGATGTACACCCCATACTGTCTGTTTTTGTTTCTAACACAGATTACTTTTCACTCGCTCAATTTCCTTTCCATACCCTTGGCTTTATTGCTTTGATCATTTTATTTCTCATGGCAGCCACCAGTCATGATTTTTGGCTCAATATGTTGAGCCCATTTGTGTGGAAAAGTTTGCACATGTTGGTATATGTTGCCTATGTATTATTGGTTTTGCACGTCATGCTAGGCGTTATACAACGAGAGTCAGCTCCTTTAAATATATTTATTCTGGGAATGGGTGTGTTACTTGTAACAGGTGTCCATATTGCTTCAGGTATAAAAGGGATAGTAAGACGTACTTCAGAGGAAAAAGATGGAGAGGGATATTATTTGTTCTGCAGCTTGGATGATATCCCTGAGGATAGAGCTAAAGTGGGGATTATAAATGGGGAAAATATTGCTGTCTTCAAATACCAAGATAAATTATCTGCAATTAATAATGTTTGCAAGCATCAAAATGGTCCTTTAGGTGAAGGAAAAATAATAGATGG
>CAZZEC010000042.1:0-2870 GCA_964652565.1 uncultured Bacteroidia bacterium | reverse complement strand
ATACTACCCTTTATTTTTGTTTCTCAACAAAAGGGATTCAGTACTTCCACTTTTGAGTTGGGGAAAATTACTACTCTGGAGGGAATACTCATAAAATCTCCTTATCCCATGTTGAGGATAGAAGTACCTGGAGACAATCCTCAGAACTCAATAAGTCAACATCTTTTACTTATCGGTTTTGGAAAACATGGAGCTGAGGGAACCATTGAAGTGTGGGAAGAACAAGTAGGAGCTTCTCTTGAGGGGAAAAAAATCAAAGTGAACGGTACCCTCATTTACCACGATGGAAAGACATTGCTAGAACTGACTAAAGGAAAAAGATCTTTGGATATGGTTTTCGATGACCCAGTCAGTTCCACAGGATACATTGAAGAAAAAGAAGTGAAAGTATTAACAGGGGAGATCATTGACCCTAAATGTTACTTCGGAGTCATGAAACCAGGGTTTGATAAACCCCATAGGTCCTGCGCTGCGAGATGTATAGCTGGAGGAATTCCTCCAGTTTTAAGAGTAGAATTACAATCAGGGCTAGCACAATATTACTTAATGTACAATCAAAAACAGCAGCATCCGGCAGAAGAGGTCCAACCTTATATTGGACAACGAGTAGAGGTCAGTGGCAAGGTGAAAAAATACCAGGATTGGAATATTTTGGAAGTGGATTTTGGTGTTGGACTAAAAAAAAAGGAGAACGAGAAGTTATTAACCCATACACATTAATGTTAAAGGGGCATTCAATTGCTAAATCTCTATTACGTAGTAGGTTTGTATACGCTGAGGTAGATAGTAAGCCCATTTCTCATGAAATGTGGGATACAGAGTTGAAAAAGTATGTGTCTGACAAAGGTCGGGTCGATTATCGGACCTGGCGTACATCAAAGGAGTATCTAAACAGCTATTTGGATGAAATTTCCTCACATCCTCCTAACGCTGAGACCTGGACAATAAGAGAACAATTAGCCTACTGGATCAATGCATACAATGCCTTTACTGTCAAGCTCATTTTAGATCATTACCCCATTGAAAGTATAAAGGATCTGGGGAGTATACCTCTGATAGATTCTCCCTTCGATCGAAAATTTTTTGCTATTGGGGGCATTTCTTTTGATTTAAATACTATAGAGCATGAAATTCTCAGAAGGCAATTTGATGAGCCAAGGATTCATTTTGCGTTGGTATGTGCAGCAATATCCTGTCCAAAGTTGAGAAATGAAGCATATCAACCTTCAAAGATTAACGCTCAACTAGATGAACAGGCGAGATATTTTATCAACAATCCACAAAAGAACAGATTCAGCGATGAAATATGGCAAATATCACCCATTTTTAACTGGTTTAAACAAGATTTTACCAGACATACAACGCTGGAAGAATATATACACCCCTATATAGCAGGCAATTATCCAAAAGGAGTCCGAATCGAGTTTCTCGAATACAATTGGCAGTTGAATGATTTACACGGAGATTAATTTTGGCGATTGATATCAATGACATTCAAGTCAGTTCTATAATTCCTGTAGATTTATCATCATTCTATTACACATAATATATATCATGGATTATTTTGAAGAATCTCTACACTTGCATAAACGTTTGAAAGGAAAGATAGCGATACACAATAAAATGGAAGTTCGCACAAAAGAAGATCTTTCGTTGGTATATTCACCAGGAGTAGCTGAGCCTTGTAAAAAGATAGCAGAACACCCTGAATTGGTCTGGGAATACACCATGAAAGGAAATACCGTTGCTATTGTTAGTGATGGATCTGCGGTATTGGGATTGGGTAATATTGGAGCTAAAGCAGCAATTCCGGTTATGGAGGGAAAAGCTATGTTATTCAAGCGTTTTGCGAATATTAATGCATTTCCTATATGTATTGATTCTCAAGAAACAGAAGAGATTATTGCAACAGTAGAACGGATCGCACCTGTATTTGGGGGGATTAACCTGGAGGATATTTCATCACCCAGAAGTTTTGAAATAGAACAAAGACTTCAAAATTTAGGTATTCCCGTTTTTCATGATGATCAGCATGGTACGGCTATAGTCGTTTTGGCTGCACTAATAAATGCTACGAAAGTTCTACAAAAGAGTATATTCAATCTTTCCGTAGTTGTCAATGGAGCGGGAGCTGCTGGTATAGCTATTGCCAGATTATTAAAATGTATGGATAATCAAGATACTGATCAATGTATTGCCGTAAAGGAAGTGGTGATGTGTGATAGTAAAGGAATCATAGGAAATGCCAGGCAGGACCTTACACCCGTAAAAAAGGAATTGTTAACATATACAAATCCCCATCATAAGCAAGGGACGCTCAGGGAAGCGCTTCGAGGAGCAGATGTGTTTATTGGGGTGAGTGTGGGAAATATATTAACTGCTGATGATATCAAATTGATGTCAAAAGACCCTATCGTTTTTGGTTTAGCCAATCCTATTCCTGAAATTATGCCAGAAGAGGCATACAAAGGAGGTGCAGCAATTGTGGGAACAGGACGTAGTGATTTACCCAATCAAATCAATAATGTGTTAGGTTTTCCAGGTATTTTTCGTGGTGCGTTAGATGCAAGAGCAAAGCGAATTACCCCACAAATGAAGCTAGCAGCTTCCTGGGCAATTGCAGACAGTGTTGATCAACCCGAACGTACTTGTGTGATACCACCTACTTTGGATGAACAAGTGGCATGGGCAGTGGCAAAAGCCGTGAATGAGGCTGTCAAATAATGGATAATTATTTATATTTTGTAGATAAATCCCAAACTGAGCCCTTCTCTCAATTGAGCTCGAGGTCCTTTTACAGGTTGTTCATTCTCATCCAACACAGGATTTCCTTCATTATCAAGGATGGTAAACTGAATGTCTTCATCATA
>CAZZEC010000041.1:39341-40616 GCA_964652565.1 uncultured Bacteroidia bacterium | reverse complement strand
TGGACATACTTGTAGTGTCAGGTTGAAAACCGATCTTATCTGCCAATCCAGTATTCAACCAAGTTGTAGACAGTTGATTGCGAGTCACAGGATATGCTGAAGGACTGCTTCCCTTGAGGATCTTTTTGGCTGTTTCTGCCGCCCAAAGTCCTTGCTCCTTAGCTACTTTAGTCATACCAAACACTACATAGGGCATCATGAAGTCTTCGCAGGTAACCAGGGGAACCTGAATGTGTTGACTAACAAAATTAACCGCTTCTTCGTGGTCCCAGCCTTTGATACCTCCATTAGTGGGAATGTAGATGATGTCGTAGGCAGTTTGTGCCTCTTGGAAAATTTCTTTCCACTCGGAAAAATTATCTACCAACCTATTCGTGGGGATTAAGTCCAATCGCTGAAATAAGGTATCGAGCAATTGAGCTTCTTTGCGCGAAGTTGTTGTATTCTCGGTTAATATCAGTAACTCTTTCATTGAGGGGTAATAAGATTGCATTGTCTCTAACAGATCAGCCACGGGGAGAATTTCCAGCATACCCGTAACCTGATTAGAGGGTAAGTCATATTCCTGATCTGACCAATTGACACCACAAAATACTACTGGCAGATTATGTTGTTTAATCAAAGGTTGCACTACATATTTTACCGCATTATCATCGGATACAATCAATATATCAGGATCTGCTGCGATAATAGAGTCTGAAATTTCTTTGGCTCGGTGCTGGATAAAGGGAAGATCAGCATTCCGTTTGGTATCCATGAGGAATATCGAAAGCTCGAAGCTATCAGCGGGAAAGCTTTCTTGTATAGCACGCATAATTTCATCGCTGGAAGGATGGCCTTGATGATAGGAGTTTACATACACAATTCGCTCTTTTTGATCCGTTTGTTCGCTACAAGAAGAGAAAAACAGTAGGAAGGAGAGGAAATAAAGACTAATTCTTATAGGTATCATGGTATAACAATAGTTAATTTATACACCAGTAATGGATAGCATGAATGAATATATGGATTTTTCATGTGCCACAATTCCTCGTACTTTCGCAATTTATGAAAGAAGAGAATCATTCACATTTTTTGATCATCCTTTTACTCCTATATAGATGAGAAAAGTACTCAACGGTTTTTTACTTGGTATACTGAGCTTGTTATTTGCATGTACTCCGAATCAACAACAGTCTCATGAGGAAAATCCCCCTCGCACAGCCTCCCTTTTGAACGAGAGATTTGATGATGTATCGGCAGACAATATCTGGACCATTGCAACCCTTTCCTCAG
>CAZZEC010000041.1:0-39241 GCA_964652565.1 uncultured Bacteroidia bacterium | reverse complement strand
AGTTGGAAAGATCATACCTTTTACTTTCAATCTAAATACGATGCCGTACAAGCTCAGTTTTGGATGAGACCTATGGGAGATACCGGAACAATCGTATTGGATGAGGTAGAGATTGTGCCAGAGAGGCATTTGGAACCTATGATGAGCTGGGCAGATAGTATTTACGCAGAGATGCCCCCACTTTCTTCTATGGATTTACATGAGCATTCTCATAACTTGCTTCCTAAAACCATAGAAACCTTAAAAAATGGCGGGACCTTACGCGTAGTCATGCTGGGTAACTCTATCATCAATGATACGGGGAATGCTGCCTGGGAAGTCCATCTGGAGGCGGCATATCCTGGTGTTGATATCGAGGTGATCACTTCCGTACGTGGAGGAACAGGTTGCTGGTACTATCAGGAAAATAATCGCGTAGATACCTTTGTCCTTCGATATCAGCCAGATCTATTGATTATCGGTGGGATATCCCATCGGGAGGATACTGCTGCAATCCACAACGTCATCAACCAGGTGAGAGCTCAATCTGATACGGAGATACTAGTATGTAGTGGCCCAGTGGGGAGACAGGGAGATCCCAGATCGAATCCGGAATTCACACTAACGCCCCAATCAGGTTCTTTTAGGCTGCAACTGGAAGAAATGGCTCAAAACGCCCAGGTTGAGTACTATGATATCAAGACCGAATGGGGGAAATATATCTCATCATCTGAGAAACCCTATGACTATTTCCTTCGCGATCCCGTCCATGCCAATGCCCGAGGCCGTCAGGTGTTGGCGAGGTTGATGGCTCAGTATTTTATTTCACAAGCAATGAATTGAAAAAATATTTACCCTATACCTCATAATATCCTCCTCTGGTTTTGGAGGATTGGTCTACGACAAAACATGTTTTCATGGTGTTCATTGCAGCAGCGATGACATGAGCAGGGACTGTACATCCCAGATTCTCTGTGATCTTTCCTACCACTAAATAATTATCTTTATAATCTTTAATCGGTCCGGCGGCACAAATAATTTTCTGGGAAGGAATAAACAACGCATTAATTTCCTCCAAATCGTTGTACCCTGGATCTCTTAAATCGAAAGCATCTCCAGGATTGAAATAGATTGCATACACATAGCCTCCTCTATGGCCATATTTTCTGGAGACAATACTCGCATTAAGAGAAGTGGAAACCCCTTCAAGTATTTTTTCTCCTCGCATAAATATCTCAGATTTTGGGTTTTTCTTGGCAAATCCCGTTGTAAAGATTACATCGGGACCTCGGGTATCTCCTCTAAACACCGTTTCGTTAGACGCTAAGTCCAAAAATTGAACCTGTGTATGATTCGCAGCTCGTTGTTGATTTCTTTGATGAGAAGGAATGTGATTGGCAAGAGCGCCCGCTCTCCTGTTATGAAAATCTCTACCTGAACCTGACATAACGTTGATATTAAAGGCTGATACTTAATTCTATAAACTTAATGTACAAAAAGATAATTAGATTATATTTATTTTTTTAATTGATCTTATAATTAGAGATAGGTAAATAATTTAATAGGTAGAAATAAGCGAGATCATATACTAGTTGTTTCCTATCCATGTTCTTTAGCATCTCAAAAAAAAGAGCCATCTCTGGATGAGATGACTCAAGTTCCCCTAACCATGTTTCTTGGTAACGCTGAAATTATTTATCCTGCACTACATACGGATTGAGAGTTAACAGTGGATGTGTGTAATGGATTATTTTTTAAATAGAAATGATTGATGGGATAATGCATGATTGAGATCTAGATTAAGTATATATTTAGAAGAAGAAATAACGTATTCAACATGTGGATCTATGTTCTATTGTTAAATGTATTGGTCTTAGGCTATAGCTATAAGGTTGATAATTCTCAGCCTCTAACCCTACATACTGAAATTTGCATACTGGGTGGAAGCGAGGCAGGTTTTACCGCAGCGATACAGGCTTCCCGTTTGGGTAAGCAAGTCATCTTGATCGAGCCAACGGGACATCCGGGAGGAATGTTAGTGGAGGGATTGGGAAAGGATATACGTTTTGGTAGTGGAAGTGTAATCGGAGGAATTGCGCGAGAGTTCTACACAATGGTAGAAAAGCATTATGGCCTTGAACCCGAGTTTGACAACCCTCGTTGGTATTCCCAATACGAACCTTCTATAGCAGAACAAACCGTTGAAGCCCTGTTAGCAAAGGAAAAACGTATCACTATTATCAGGGAAAAGCGGATCAAAGAGCAGGGAGGAGTTGAAAAGGAGGGGGAAAGTATCACCAAGATTATACTGGAAGATGGGACAGAAATATCTGCAACCGTTTACATAGATGCTTCTATCGAAGGACATTTGCTTCATTTTGCGGGTGTGACTACTGAAACCATACGAGAAGGGAACGAAAAGTACGGCGAATCGCTCAATGGGGTTCAAGTAGTTAACGACTTCAAGCAATTTGAAGTATCCGTCGATCCCTATATCATCGAAGAAGATCCTTCAAGCGGATTGCTCCCAACGATACAAGAAGGCACTTTGGGCACATATGGTGAGCCCAGTAAATATATCCAAGGATTTTGCTTCAGAATGTGTTTAACCGATGACGTAGACAATCTCATTCCCATTACTAAACCAGCTACCTATAATCCTGCCACCTATGAGATCTACAGAAGATATATGAAAGAAGGGGGAAGATTATTTAGACCAGTTGCCAATCGGCACAACAGGAAAACGGATATTGGTAGCTGGCATGATCTCTCGGCCAACCTTTATGGAGAGAATTGGCAATATCCTTCAGGTAATTACTCGATTCAGGATAGTATTGTCCAATACCATAGGGAGTTTACCTTAGGACTTATTTGGTTTTTACAACATGATGCGAGTGTTGACAGCCTAACCCGTGTCAACTGGGAGGGCTGGGGATTACCCAAAAATGAATTCACTGATAATAATCACTGGCCCCGCCGCCTATATATACGAAGTGCAAGAAGAATGGTATCTGACTATCTGATTACAGAACATCAAACTACGAGTACCTATATTGATACTGTTTCTGATCCTGTAGCCATCGCATGGTGGCCACCTGATATGCACCATGCCAGAAGAATTGTCAAAGATGGCTATGCTTACAACGAGGGATTCACCCATGTAGGAGGCAATCAAAGCTGGAAACCCTTTAAGATATCCTATCAGGCTACTGTTCCCAAACGCACCGAATGTACGAATCTCCTAACACCCACCTGTCTTTCTTCCAGTTATGTTGGCTATGGAAGTATTCGAATACTTCCTACTTTCATGATCCTGGGACAAAGTATAGGCGCTGCTGCCTATGTTGCAGTAGTGGAAGAAATTCCTGTGCAAGATGTACATTATGATATGTTAGGTGAAATTCTGGCTGACAATCATCAGATACTAACTATTCCAGACAATTGGTTTGAATTGATTACTTCTACTCCATAATATTATTCTTCGGTTTTGTATTTATTTGACCAACTGTAGTATTCCTGTCAAAAGATGTATGTAGTTTTTCCTATGTTTATAACAATTTATGTTGTAAATCAGTGTTTAAATCATAATTTATATTGTGTTTCATTGTATTTATAGGAAACACTTATGTCAAATAACACACAGGAGTTCGTCATTGAAAAAAATCATCTCTACCCATATACTACTACTTAGCTTTTTTTTACATACCCAATACATATATGCGCAAGAATTTGTTGATAACCTGATTGATTTTTTTACAATTCAAACCAACCCCGGGGCGGTAAGGGAGGATAGTAGCATCTACCCAGGAAAAGTTGTATTAGCCCCGGTTGTAATATTCTCCCCTGAAACAAATTTTGGAGCGGGTGTGGGGGCAAAGTATTTATTCAAGTCCAGAGGTTCCGGGAATGAGACAAGAACCTCTAATATGCCTGTATCTGCAATCTATACCATTGAAAATCAGTTTATCCTTTTCTCTGGGTTTGAAATATTCTCTAATCAGGAGAAATGGATGCTGACAGGAAATGCAATCCTAAAAGATTTTCCTCAACTGTACTATGGGGTAGGTAGAGATACACCTGAGTCTAACGAGGAAGAGTTTAGTTTCTTTCAATTATTATTGGAGCCCATTTTGCTGAAGAGAATGTTCACTCGATATTTTTTTCTGGGAGGAGGGATCAGGTACAATCAGATATCCAACGTGGAAGCAGTAGAAGGTGGATTATTAGAAAATACACAGACACCTGGTGCCTTAGGTTTCACTTCTGTTGGGGCCGAGGTGGCATTTGTATACGATAGCAGAAGCAACTTAATAAATTCAGCTGGTGGGTGGTATGCAGAGTTTACCCATGGATTTTACGGCAAAGCATTGGGAGGAACACAGGAGTTCCAACTTACTCGGCTAGACTTAAGGTATTACACCCAACCTTTCAAATTAAAGGAAGACGTGTTGGCTTTTCAACTAAAACTGCATATGAGTCATGGAAACACGCCATTAGGAGAACTTGCTTCGTTTGGTGGAGGAGAAATTTTGCGTGGATATTATGAGGGAAGATTTATTGCCAAGCACTTAGCCGCATTTCAAGCAGAATATAGACGGAATATTGTGGGGAGACTAGGGGGAGTAGTATTTGCAGGGTTAGGGGGAATAGGGGATGGGATTGAAGATTTTGGTATCGGGAACTTCAGGTATAATTTCGGAGTGGGACTACGATTTTTGCTGGATAATAGAGAAAACCTCAATATTCGTCTGGACTGGGGATTTGGAAAAAATACCAATAACTATTATCTCAACATTGCGGAGGCGTTTTAAAACGCCTTACCTATTGGACATGAAATCATCATACTCATAAGTAAGGGTATTTTCAGCTCCTATCTCAACCGGCAAGATCTTGCCTTGATAGGTTACAGAACCCTTTGATCCTTTTTGAGAACGTATCTTTACGCGCGTCAATATATGCCGTTCCCACTCTATCTCTAATTCAAATGCTCCTCTGGCAATTAATCCCTTTACGCTGCCAGTATGCCATGCTTTAGGTAAAGCCGGCAATAATTCTATGGTTCCTCGATGCGACTGAACCAACATTTCTGCAATTCCTGCCGTTACTCCCAGATTACCATCGATCTGAAAAATGTTGGGAGGATGAAGATCGAGTAAAGAAGGAGTCATTTGCTCAGTGATTAATGCGTTGATATGTTTTCTACAAGCTTCTGCATCATAGAGCCTTGCGAAGAAATTGACAACCCAGGCTCTACTCCACCCGGTTTGCCCTCCTCCAGAAGATAATCTACGGTCTATAGTAGCTCTTGCAGCTTGAAAAAGCTCTGGTTGATCTGGGGTAATTTGATTTCCTGGATATAACCCAAAAAGATGGGAAATGTGTCGATGTCCAGGGTCTTGCTCTTCATAATCTTCTATCCACTCCATAATTGTCCCGTTGCTCCCTATCCTATGGGTTTTGGGCATTTTATCTACTGCACGGGAGAATGATTCAGTTAACCCGTCTTTGATATCCAAGATTTGTTCGGATTGTTCTATCGCCTTATAAAGCTCCTGAATAATCTGTAGGTCCATAGTTGCAGCCACGGTATTTCGTATCTCTTTTCCGTTATCAGGGTTGATATAGGCATTTTCCGGAGAATAAGAAGGAACGGTAACTAATTGTCCTCGATCATTTTCTTTTAAAAAATCCAGGATAAATTGAGCTGCCCCAGCAAGTACGGGATAAGCCTGTTCTCTTAAATAAGTTGTATCAAGCGTAAATTCAAAGTGTCTCCAAAGCGTTAAAGACATCCATGCGCCAGCTAAAGGGAAACAATATCCATTATTCACTTGTGATCCGGGGGTGGAGCCATTGGGAACAGTCCGGCCAAAAATATTGGTCGCATGATGTGCCATCCATCCTTCAGAATCGATATATCTCTTTGCAGTCTCTTTTCCTTTCTCTGCCAATCTTACCAAATAGTCCGTTAACGGGTCCAATGTCTCTGGCAGATTGGTTACGTTGGCAGGCCAGTAATTCATCTGAAGGTTAATATTCAAATGATAATCTGATTCCCACGCCGCCCACATATCTTTATTCCATATCCCCTGGAGATTTGCGGGTAATTTTGCCCGGAAACTTGAGCTACTCATGAGTAGATAACGCCCATATTGGAAGAGAAGCTGAGATAGATAAGGGTCTTCCTTACCATCCCTTACATGTTGAATCCGTTTGTCTGTGGGTATAGAATCAACAACTGTATTTCCCAGGTTGAGTAATACGCGATGAAAACTTGTCTCATGCGTACTTTGATGCACAAACCGGACTTGTTCATAAGGCAATCCCAGTGCTGCTTTCAGCTGTGTCAAAGAAATAGATGATGGGTCTATACTTCGGTCAAAGTTCATTAAAACAGGATTGTAATCTGTGGCAGCACTTACTATGACTGTAAATTCCGTTGTATGAGAGATGATCAATGACTGATTTTCCGAATATATAGGAGCTTCTGTATTTACTCCTATGTGTGCATCAAATTTCATATGATACCCTGTTTCCCCTGAGCCTCCTGGGTTATCATCCTTTGCATCTGGGTCGTCAAACACCTGACCGATTACATGAATAAGATTATTATCTAATGCTAGTTGAATATCTTCTGGCCGTTCATATGTGATATTTGCATTGACAGGTACACTATCCAGACTACTGAAATGGAAGACGATTACATCATAATCTGTTGAAATAAAGGATTCCTGAAGATATTGGTTCCCATCAATTTCATATGTTACCTGAACTATTCCTTTTTCTAAATTCAGGCTTCTTTCATATACTTCTGGTTCTTTTGAATGATCAAATGAAATAAACAGATCACCCAAAGTCTCATAAGAACGGATAGAGGTAGGTGATACAGCCAGATGTTCTAATGCATATTTCAATGCCTCTTCATGAGATCCCTCAAGACTCAATTGTTGGAACATTGCGTAGTGTTCTTCTACATTCGGAGGATAGGGATTTTCGGGTGCGCCTGCCCATAGACTTTCTTCATTTAATTGAATATGAGCCTCGCTAGCAGTACCATAGACCATGGCTCCAAGTCTCCCGTTACCAATGGGTAGGCCGGAAAACCAATCTGCTGCAGGCTGTTGGTACCAGAGTCGTTCCGATGGAAAATCAGGTTCATTCTGGGCTTTGACAAGTAAAATTCCCGTTAATACAATTAATAGAAAAAGCTTCCGTATGGGGACCATTTAAGACACTTTTTGGATGAAAAATATTTAAACAGCTTAAGCATTAAGCAAAATAATGAGAGCAAATCAATAGCATTCAATGAAACTTTATAAAATATTACTGTTCTTCTCCAGGACGATATTGTCTAAGTAATGTCTGTTCAATATCTTTTTCAGTAAAAGCGACCTTCTTCATTTGGCTATTGGCAAATAATTCCAACTGATCAGTATGATGAGGAGAATCCGGATCATTGGATTGACCATATGCCAGAATAGAATATGCCTTTAACGGTTGGGTAAATTCAACAGCAAACACCCATCCATCCCCTCCTCTCACTTGTTGTTTTCCATCATTCCCATCTTCAAACCATAAAACTCGAAAACATCCCAAGCCTCCAGGGCCTCCACTCGCAGGGAGATCTTTATCTCCATGGCGCATTCGATGAACTTCTCCCCAGGATACATCCCAGGACCCATATTTTTTCTCAGTCCTGACAATAGCGGAATCCAATGCTTCCAAGGCTACGTCGTGATTAGCCAATCCTTGAGGAGTTTCCATAGGATGATCCATTGACCAGGGAGTTTCAAATAGTTCCCTACCTTTCATTAAGCTATTGTATGCTATAAACCACTCCTCAAATAAGGTACTCCCACGGCTATCCTTTTCTACGGTATTATCCCACTTTTCCAGATACTGAGCGATTGCCTCTTTTTCGTCTTCAATAGAAGAAGAACGTATAATGTCAATGAGGTCATCTTTTACCTGATCTGCTAAGAGCATCTTCATACTGTGTTTCAGTGTTACTACATCTTCAAGACTCAGCTTCCTTTCATTATCCAACAATGAAAGACTGTGTTGGCTTCTTTGACGCAATCGAGGGGTTGGAAAATGCGTGTTGTAGTTTTCAGGGGTGAAAATCTCCTGTAGTGAAGTATAGTAGAAGGGATCATTACAATTTTGAAGGTAACCACCTTTGGGATTTAATAGTTGAGGTACTTCTTCAAAGGCTATAGGATCGGACCAGATTTGTGAAGAACGAGTAACAGGTACTGCTATGGAATCTCCTCCGGAAGAATGAGAAATATCTGGTAGCGCCGCATTCCAGATATAAAATATATTGCCATCTGCATCTGCATAGGTAAAATTGGATCGAGTGATCGCTCGCATTCGCATGGCATCTTTCCATTCTTCCAGATTTTGAGACAACATCATGCGCATAAATTGTTGTCCACGTCTGAATTCACGGTTGCCAGCAGCTGTTAAAACGTAGATTTTACCTTCCTGCCGATGAATTACAGGGCCGTATGGAGTATACAAAAATTCGCGCGTTTCCATTCCGATAGCACTTCCATGAGTAAATTCTGCCTGGATGAGTTTGCGTTGTAAAGGGATGGAGGCACCATCCAACACATAATGATCGGCTTTATTTGGATCTGCCTTTAATGCGTATACCTCATCTGTATCTGGGTAATTATTTGTCGTTGTCCACCCCAATCGCTCATTAAATCCTCCTATGATTTGAAATAATCCTCCAATTCGAAAGTCTCCGTAGAAATTAAGTGTGTCTTCTACTGTCAAGTGAGCTTCGTAATATCCTGCACTCCATGAAAGATGCGGATTTCTTACAAGGATACTATGTCCAGATTGCGTGCGGTTAGGCGCAAGTGCCCATGCGTTTGACCCGGATTCTGTAAGTGCTAATATGGAATCTCTACGAGCCTTTTCTGCTTTGATTCGCTCAATCACATTACTTCCTCCATAAGGGCTAGTGACAGTAGTAGATACTGCTGCTACATCATACCCTGTGAAATGCCAATTCTTATATTGAGGATATTTTTCCGGATGTTGTTGTAAGAAAAAATTGGCTCCTTCTGCAAAGCCCTCTAACATATCTCTGGTCAATCGATCGAGTAAGTGGTAAGTTTCTACTGTTACCTCATATTTTTGTTGTGCGAGAAAGTCCTGATCAATTGCATCATACCCTTCTATTAGGGCAAGGTCTCCCCTTCCTCTGGCGAGTGCCCTTGGAACCTCTTCACCATAATCTTCCATTTCACAGTACGCCAAACCAAATGCAACTGCTTTTAAATTATCGGCTTTGATATGAGGTACTCCATATTCTGTTCTTCTGATCAATACTTGTTCTCCAAGTCTTACATTCTGACATAATCCTGCCAGCGAAAATGAATGAAATAATAAGGCTAAAAGATAAAATATGTTGCTCTTCATGAAATAGGTAGTTGTGCTTTGTGAATATAGGTGTATGAGTAAATGTGGACAAAAGTTGATTGTTTTCCAATTTCAATGGCCAGCATTTTCCCATCTAAATGTATGAAAGCTATTTCATGATATTCTTGTTGCGTTTCAATATTGACTTTTTTGCACTTGAATGTTATTCTTCTATTGGAAAAATATCTTATAATAGAATCTAGTAATAACCAGCTAATTGGTACTAAAAACAATAGAATACATTTACTCAAAGGCACATTCATGATCTCTATTACATGATAATTTTGTATCTTTCCTGTAAGAAAAGATGTTTAAAATGGGCGAGAAAGCATTATCTACCTATACATTAAGCGATTATCGGGAAATGGAAGCGCGTGCTGAAACAAAGCACGAGTTCCATGATGGCTATATTTCTGCTATGGCTGGAGGGACTCCTGAGCATAGTTTGATATCAATGAATGTTGGAAGAAGTATAGGGAATGAATTACAACTGAAAGGTAAATTGTGTTTTGTATATGGTAGTGATGCCAGGATTCACATTTCTGCCACTCAAAGAATCTATTATCCAGATGTTTCTGTAGTATGTGGAAAAACGGAAAAGAGTGAACAGGATCCTCAGGCAATCGTCAATCCCATACTCATCGTAGAAGTATTATCAGAAAGTACTTCTGCCTTTGATAGAGGAGCAAAATTCACCCATTATCGCCAGATTTCTACCTTACGTGAATACGTATTATTGAGTCAAACGGAAGCTATGGTAGATACCTTTTATCGAACAGAAGATGGAACATGGGAGATCCATTCTATTATAGAGATTTCGGATCGGCTACATCTGAAATCTATTGATTGTGAAATCTCAATGGCTGATATCTATCGATTAGTACCTGGGATTGATCCCAAGGTGGAAATGTAAAGTTGGGGTAATTTTTTTCGATTTCTCAAAATATGTTAATTTAAAAGGTAAGTTGATTTATAAGTCCTTATCTTTTCTCATGAATTCTATATACTATACATTCCCTTTTATCTTGCTGGCTTTCCTACTCAGTTGTTCAAAGCCTAACAGTTCTCCCAAGTCGACCTTACCCAATATTATTCTGGTTATGGCAGATGATCAAGGTTGGGGAGACATGGCCTACAATGGCCATCCTGTACTGCAAACGCCACATTTTGATACGTTGGCAGTAGAAGGGTTGAGATTTGATCATTTCTATGCAGGTGACCCAGTGTGTTCTCCTACTCGGGGAAGTGTACTCACAGGCAGGAATCCCAATCGATTTGGGTGTTATAGTTGGGGAAGAACGTTGAGACCTCAGGAGCATACGATTGCAGAAAAGCTCAAAGAAGCCGGATATGTAACCGGACATTTTGGAAAGTGGCACTTGGGATCAGTTCGAAGAGGGAGCCCGGTAAACCCTGGAGCCAGTGGCTTCGACGAATGGCTCTCTGCTCCTAACTTTTTTGATAATGACCCTATTCTGAGTAGAGAGGGAATAGCGGAACAACAGTACGGGGAAAGTTCAATGGTTACAATGGACGCTGCATTAGAATTTATCCACAAGCATGAAGGGGGAAAAAAGCCATACTTCGCAGTAATCTGGTTTGGGTCACCTCATTTGCCACATGAAGCTGCGGAACAAGATCGTGGCTTGTATGAAGATCAACCAGAGGACCTACAAGATTTTTATGGAGAAATTACAGGCATGGATCGCGCAATGGGTAAACTCAGAGAATCCTTAAAGCGTATGGATTCTTACGAAAATACCTTGTTATGGTACTGTAGTGATAATGGGGGCCTTCCCGAAAAAGGAAGCACAGGGGGAAGAGGACATAAGGCGCAAATATATGAAGGGGGACTTCGAGTCCCTGCCATAATTCATTGGCCTGATGTAATTTCATCTCCGCGAAGTACACAAATACCTGCCTTTACCTCGGATATATTTCCTACGATCATGGAAATTGTAGGACTAACCCCTGATCCATCGCGTCCGCTGGATGGAGAAAGCCTTCTGCCATTAGTTATCGGGATTACGGAAAAACGAAAAACCACCATGTCATTCTGGAATTTTCCGGAAGGTGGTATCAGGACTCCCAGTGCTGAATGGATGGCTGACTTAATGGAAGCACAAAAAGTGGGTAACATGGTGGGTGATTCCACTAGATTGCGTTTGAAAGATATTGAGATTACGCGTCAATATCCTACAGATACACTTCCGGGACACGCTGCATTGATCAATTGGCCATGGAAAATTCACCGTATTTATCATACTCATGATTCTATCTCTTATGAATTATATCATTTGGGTCGCGATTCTCAAGAAAGTCAAAATCTCGTTACGATAGAACCCAATTTAGTAGAAGTCATGAAGGAAGAATTGGAAGATTGGCAAAGGTCCGTGGTGAGAAGTATGAATGGGGAGGATTATTAAGCAGGGATACTTTCTCTGTTTTTTTGAGCGATGAGATTAGCACCTAAATAGGAATATCTGTATATTAAATAGCAGGAAATTATATTCCAATTTTAGGGGTAGACTTCAATTCTACCCCTGAAGTCTACCACATCTACAAATATAAGATAGCCGATGATTCACTATTACCTTTTACTCATACGCGAACTCCTTATTATTGCAATATGTCTTCTCTGTACATATGTTACTTATTCGCAGCAAGTTTCACTGAGTCCTGAAGAATTAATCGCACTTACTCCCGAATGGAAAGGTGAACGATTTGAAGACGGCCGCCCTAAAGTGCCGGATGACATCCTTGAGCGTATGAAGCTTGTAACCCATGAGGAAGCATGGGCTATCATGCGCAATGCGAACTACAAGCATCAATATGCCGAGGGCTGGCTTACCATCAATCCGGAAGGAGTATTAATTGGACGTGCAGTAACTGCTATGTTTATGCCAGGGAGGCCAGATGTCCATCGGGTCATCGACAGTGTAGGGCATGCAGAAGGACGTATTCGCTCTCAGAACTCATGGCCAGTGGATCAACTTAAGCCTGGGGATGTGTATGTAGGAGATCAATTTGGTTTGCATATAGATGGTCCTACCGTTGGAGATAATCTCGCCAATGCCATTTATGCCAATTCCGGTAATGGTATCGTCTATAATGGTGCTATACGAGATATAGAAGGGATGAAAGAATTGGAAAACTTTACAGCATTCGTGAGAAGCTATCACCCTTCGCATCACCTCAACAATCCCGACGGACAACTCAACACTACATTGATCGGTATCAATGTCCCCACTCGTATAGGAGATGTAATGGTCATGCCAGGAGACGTGGTGTTGGGAAAAGAAGGCGGTGTGAGTTTTATTCCGCCCCATTTGGCTGAAAAAGTAGCAACTACATCAGAGGTGATACGACTTAGGGATATGTTTGGACATCAGCGTCTTCAGGAAAAAAAGTATACAGCAGGCCAGATCGACTCAAGGTGGACGGATGAAATTGAACGAGATTTCTCTGGTTGGCTTAAGGCACATATCGATGAACTTCCCGTAGCAAAGTCTCAAATTCAGGAATTATTAAAACAAAGAACCTGGTAATATGCAATCTCGAAGATCCTTTCTTAAACATGCAGCCTGGACAGGTCTGATGACCTTCTCTGGCTTCCAGGCATTAGGATATGCCCTGGAAAAGACCTCACAATGTTCCCGTCCGTCTGATTTGAAAATTACCGATGTCAAATGTGGTTTTATTCGCGGAGGACATAGCCTTTTTGTTAAAATATATACCAATCAGGATATTTGGGGTTGCGGAGAAGGGGTAGATGCAACTCCTGGAACTTATCATTTGGTCAAAATGCTAGGTAATAGGATCAAAGAGAAAGATCCACTCAATGTACATCGTCTCTTTGAGGACCTTCGAAGAAGAGGCTTTTTTGAAGGTGCCCAATCGGGTATGTATGTGGCTGTGCTAACCGCGATAGAGAGTGCATTGTGGGATTTGGCAGGAAAAGCATTAGGGTTGCCAGTCTACCAATTATTAGGAGGAAAATTTAGGGATAATATACGCGTGTATTGTGATACAGCACTTTATCAAAACCGCTTACCTACTCCTGAAAAGTTTGCCGAAAGTGCTACCAACGCGGTTGATATGGGATTTACAGCCGTCAAATTCGACATAGATCAGGCCAATGATCCCAATAAGTACGATAAGTATAATTGGACAGCAAGTCCTGGAGAATTACAGCGTATGTACGATCAGATCGCTGCTGCCCGCGAAGCGATAGGACCCAATCTCGACATTTGTGTGGATATGCATGGTCGATATGACATGATCACGGGTAAGAAGGTAGCCAAAATGATGGAACCGTTGAATTTGATGTGGCTGGAAGAACCCATTCCTGCTGAAAATACCGATGCGTATAAATATATTACTGAATCTACCACAACTCCTATCTGTGCTGGAGAAAATATATATCTGGCACATGGATTCCGGCATCTGTTGGAAATTGGGGCAGTAGATATCATTATGCCCGACTTACAAAAGGCTGGAGGATTGGGAGAAGCTCAACGTATCGCCAACTTAGCCAATCTCTACTATATTCCATTTGCTCCCCACATGGTTGCCTCTTACCTGGGGGCTATGGCTTCTGCCCATGTGTGTGCTTCGGTACCCAATTTTCTGATCCTGGAATGGCAGATTTATTTTCATACCAACCCTATGTTTAAAGAGATTGTAGATTATGAGGGAGAGATGATTGTTGATGGCCATATCCCACTATCTGACAAACCAGGGGTGGGTGTAGAAATCAATGAGGAAGGCATGCGTAAGTATGCACAGGAGGGGGTACCTTTTTTTGAATAGTAATTAACTTCATCGATATAAACTTTCAGATCTTTTTTGAGATATTAACGTATCTTAAAGAAATGATACATCATGATTATACCGATCAAAAGTCGATATATGAACCTCAGTGAGGCAGACTTCTTTAACTTTTGTCAAGAGATGCAAGACTATCAAGTGGAAAGAGACGCTGATGGGACTATACTCATCATGGAGCCAACAGGGTCTGAAACAGGTAGTTTCAATGCAGCCATAATTACCGAACTAACGCTTTGGAACAGAGAACACAAGTACGGTAAGACGTTTGACTCCAGTACAGGCTTTACCCTTCCTAATAACTCCGTACGCTCACCTGATGTCTCTTGGATCGAAATTGAAAGATGGTTAGCACTTCCCCTAGAGGATCGACAGCTTTTCGCGCATATTTCACCAGATTTTGTCATTGAGATTAGGTCAAGGACTGACCGCATATATCAACTTAAAGATAAAATGCTTGAATATCAGGAAAATGGCGTGAGGCTAGCATGGCTGATAGATCCTATCAAAGAGGAAGTGTGGGTCTATCGTTCAGATGGAAGTACTGAGCTTGTACCTTCATTTAACACAATAATTACAGGAGAAGATGTCTTAGAGGGGTTTGAATTGCTTGTGAGTGAACTGTGGAATCCAGGGCAATAACTTTCACCTATTTATATTTCTTTAATCATTTAACATTCTTCATTTCAACCGCTCCAACATTTTATCAAACTGGCTTCTCATCTCGGGATAGGTATTCCATCGTATATTTTGTCCATCCCCTCGATACCTGGGAATAATATGGAAATGAATGTGAAATACATCTTGTTGTGCTTCTGCCCCTGAACTATTGATCACCTGTAGATGATTAATACTGAGTTTTTCCCTGTACATTGTGGTTACTTTTTTCAGTAAGCTCATCACTTCATTTAACTCTTTCTCAGGAATATCAAATATATTCTCAAAGTGATGTTTAGGCACAACAAGCGTGTGATATCGATTTACTGGATGGATATCTAGAAATGCATAAGCCATATCAGACTCCATGACTTTCCAGGAAGGAGCTTGTTTATTAACGATTTGACAGAAAATACACGAATCCATAGGTAATTCATTTTGTCAATTTTTCTATTGCTTTCCTAAATGCAACTTCCTTTTCTTCATCTCGTTCTCCTTCGGTTCTAAATCGTATGTAACCTTCACGATCCAATATAAATAGGTAACAACTGCTTTTGTCTGGCATATTCAATTCCTCGAAATAGGGCTTGCGGTTTCCATAAAATGTTGTCGTATTATCGTGGTATTCCTGTGGGATGCCATCCCGCATCCAATTGTCAATCTGCCATCCTATAGGTGCATACCAATAACTGATCATGGGGACTTCATAATATTGGATTTCTTCTTTAGGTTCATATTCTTTCAAAATGATTTCAGCCCATGTGTCCACCAATCGTTGAGACTTCTGCTCAAAAACCAAGATAAGAATATTGATCTCATGATCTAAATCATCAGGGAAAACGATCTTATCACCACTTAATGTTTCAGCTTTCAAATTTGGAAATAGCATAGGTACTTCTTGACTATATAGATAGCCAGCATTTAATAGCATAACAATGATTAGGAGAGTTAATTTGTTCATATTAAGGTATTTCAAGTTGAAATGATTACGAGTTAAACGTAAACAACAGATGTGTGTGTGAAATATATATCATTGTAAACATTAGCTATTCAGTCTGGAAGTATATTGTTTGTCAAGACCGAGATCACCCATAAGTTTCACGATATCGAAGAAAATCTGGTATGAGTAGTATTCTTTGATCAATGAGGAGATTTCGTTAACATCAATATTGAATCCTCCCAGCTATTATTGGGGATAAATTTAAGTAATTGCTTATCACTGGAAATTGTTGTTTCCGAAGTGTACTCACCTGTAGATGGATTAAATCTTTTAACCTTAAATCGAGTTGAAAATGATGATAAATCCAACTCTACGACGGATATGTCGGGATAGTATATGAGGATTTTATCCCCGGATTCTGTTATAACGGCCACCTTCTGTAATTCACCTTCTCCTTTTCCAGACACTATCACATTATTCATTGGTCGCCAATGAGGCCAACCATTTTCCAGACAAAACTCCTTTAGATGGCTGAGTGATTGAGCCCCTTTGAAAGTTAATATCTTTTCCCAACCTTTATAAGGACTGAACAAAGGCCCATTACCCAAAGAATCTCTAAAAGCGCCATACGTAAACCCTGCTGCTCCAGCAAATATACTTTGATAAGCCTGTCTTCGAACGTGAATGGCTCTCGTACTACCATTCCATTCATACGATGGTTCGCCCATCACAGTTGGTTTTACAGGATCTGTCAATTCATAATCCTGAGTGATTGCCAGATAGATACTATCTCGATGTTGCCAGGTTTCCACCATGTTAACATCCAGCCAGGGATCTTTATGAAACCACCTGGAAGAATTGAGCAGGGGTATGCCGTTGGGATGATAAGTCATAAATGCATAATCCCAATATTCCGAATCCTGATCCCAACGAATCTTTTTACCGGTAACACCCTGAATGATCCCTTCAGCCATTGCTCTATAGTGACTGAGATAGTCTCCTCCATCATCAGCCTTCACATCTCCTCCCATGACCCAGATAATATGTTGAAATGTTCCATACCTTTCTCCCAAAAACTTCCCATATTCTTTCATATCCTTTTTGGAAAAAACAGGTTGTGAAAATGGGGAATGCGTAGCATTAACGTATCTTCTTCCCCAAACTGGTAGCAAGGCCACAAACATATTGCGTTTCTCTATGGCTTGTATAATATAATCTACATGATCCCAGTAATCATTGGGATTTTCAGCGTCCCCGCCTTCTATAATAAGTGGTTGGCTACCATCAACTTTACCGTCTTTATCTACAAATGCAGAATGACCATAGGCATTGGGAGGATTTACGGTAAAAGAGACAGGATCTTCCGTTCTTTTTCCCCAAAATAAACAGATCTGTATTACATTAAATCCCTTGGCATTGCGATCGTCCAAATAGAGATCAATCTCTTCTCTTGTCATCCATTCTGACATTCCCCAAACTGTTCCTCCCAACCAAAAGAAAGGTTTTCCTTGTTGGTCTACCAGATAGCGCTCATTTTCAGAAATGCTGAGATGAGGTTTTAGGAGTAAATTTTGCCCAAACAAAACATTCTCTCCAAAGAAATATATAAGGATAAGATAACAAAGTAGATACCTGGATTCAATATTACAAAGATATAGAAGCATGAGATAATTTGATGAACGTCATTGATTAAGTATTGTACTAATTTTCACAATCTTTTCTCCATCTTCTGATGCAAAATTCCCGTCTTGGAAGATGGATAAGTGGGAGAAACAGGTGTAAACCCAGCCTTGATATAAAAGTCCAGGGCACTGGTTCTGGCACTTAATGACACTAATGGAGCACCTGACTCTTTGCATTTCAATATCAATTTCTTCAACATAGTTTTCCCAACCCCCTGCCCTTGATATGATTGTTTTACTGCCATTTGCGAGATGAGCGCTTCCCGTTGTAGAAAGGTCAATCTTCCCGTACCCACAACGATTGATTGATCCACACACACCACATGAATGCTTTGCTCTTCCATTACATCATGGATCAATTCTTCCTCATTACTCATCCCCTCAAAAAATGCCTTTACACGTAATTCAACGGCTTGAGGATATAGACTGTGATTGGTATGGATAAATTGATATTGCATGTAATTGATGGTTAGCAGATCCAGATCATGATCTGAATCTACTTCTATTGATCAAATTCTACTTCAGCCCTAAATTTACCCTTTCTATGCTCATCATTTTCAAAATCATATACCCAACAATCTCCTAATACTGAACAATATTGGACAACAACTTGTACATAAATCATACTTTCAGACATTTTACGGGTTTCTTTATCCCAGGGCATGTTAAATATAATTCTTCTCTCCCCCACTTTAACCACATCATTATTGAGCCCACTCATTCTAAGGCGATCATAGCCAATCTTTCGATCAGGTTTTATGCGATCGAGAAGTGCATCAAAATCCTGTACAGGCTGGCCTTTATACCTTACTTCCATTGATTTAACTATTGCTGGTCCTGTACCATTGTTATTTACCACAAAGCTAAATCCATCACTGCTGTAATTTTTTGAGACAGTCAAATAAGGCCAAACCATAGATTCTTGCTGAGATTTGAGGATATTTGCCTCATAAATAGAAACAAATAAAGCTAGAGAACTAATTACTAATGCTAAGAGGGTGCCAATGGTCTGAAACTGATCTTGTCTAGAATATTGATTCAAAATATTAATATGTTTTATACAGAATAAGTATAATTTACAATTTTTCAATAATCTTTCTCACTCTTGCTTTCACAGAAGCTTTTTCCTCTTGCAGTGCTTGTTCACATAAACTTTTTAGCTCTGAAATATATTCCGGTGTGTATCGGGTAATTTCATAAAAACCCTGATAAGCCCAGGCTCTCACAAAGGGTTTAGGGTCTTCCAGACATTTTCTCACAAATGTTTCTACTTGCGGATAAGCTTCTCTGGGGATAAAAATATGAGGCATAATCTGTAATGTGTGCAATCGAGCTTCCCATTCCGTGAGTTCATTACAGGTAAGATACAGCACATTTAGTATTTCTTGATCAATCGTTTGCTTCGCGTCGTAGTGATGCTTGAATAGCCAGGTTATGGCCGTCTGATGCTCGGAATGTGTGATGTAAATGTCTATGAGATCTTTGAAAAAGGCGGAGTAATCCTGCTGACCCTCATACACATCAATGAGCGGCTGAGTATGTTTCCCATTCCATTCAGCAAGCTTATTTAGGAGTATTTGATTCATAAGGTTAAGAAGACGATAGACAGTAAAAGGACGACGGACGACTGACCACGGACGACAGAAAAGACAGCTGACCACGGACACAATTGTTCAAAATCACCAGATAGAGGTTAGATTTTACAATGCTACCATAAAACAATTTAACCATATCTCAATACAACAATGATCGAAACACTTTTTTTCTCAGGTAATTCATTGATATGGCTAGATAAAGCCGTATACTAGAACTGAAAAAAATGAGGCCTGACAATACTCGCTCCTTCCAAGGACTGGCAATCATAGCAGGCTGGTGGTTGTAGAGGGTCATATACTCCCACACTAATGCAGAGTGGGCTAGCCAATTCTGGAGCAAAATCCGATTTAAGCGTAAATGTCCTTATCGTATCCACAGATACAGCTTCAAAATAACCTAATACTAATTCTTGTGGGTTATCTATATTCACTATATTTCCTGGCACAGCTGCAGGTGGCGAATCAAAAATTGTCCCTTCCTGGTCTATCACTCTTTTTACGCGGTCCCAATATTGAAATGCCTGTTCTGTCATTGAAATTTGTACTACGCTGAAGATGTGCTTGGAAGAAAAGGTCCAGTCAATGATCCGATCTCCTACCCATTGATTTTCCCAGTAGGCTCCGGTGAAGTTTTGTCCATTAAAGAGCAGTATTTCTTGCGGATTAGTAGGAAAAGTGAAATAGCAGATATAAGAAAAACTGGCTGGAGGTGGAGGGGGATTTTCTACCAGACTATATGTTTCAAAAGTTTCCCAGCGAAGAAAAGGCCCCTGCGTCAGATTAGGAATAGGAGTATCTATGTTGATAGTTACAAATGGACGAGTTACTTCGATATTCTCTGAGGATAAAAAAGGTTTATCGATTTGTTCCCAATGAATTGTATCCATCTCAACAATTTCTGGTATACTTTCAGTGTGGGAAAGATAAGTTTTATTCCCAATATATAATTCCAATTCGTAAGATATGTTTACTTCTCCCTGCACAATCCTCCCTGGTATTTGATACCAACCATCACCCTTCTCTACTAGATCTTCTGATAAACCCTTGTTGCTGTTGATCTTTCCAGTTACACCTAGTTCAGGAATGTACTCACCATTGCTCAGGCTAGTAGTTCTCCCTATACGGATGGTGTAAGGGCCCGCTCCCGTATGGATCTGACCTTGAACAATCAATTGATCAAAATTTTCGTTATCAGATAATTCAAATTGTATTTGATCTATACATCCTGAAGAAAATAGAAAGCAAAAAATAAAATATGGAAAAATAGCTCTCTTCATTTACTTGAACATATTACGATTTATCTTCTTACTGGATAATCTGTTCATAGGTTGACAATTTTGCTGCTCCCGCAACCCTATTATGCGTTGGAGATTATTAATTCTTGTTCCCAGGTTGAAAGATATTGAATCAATTCATGCTTGTCTGGACTATGTCCTAAAGAGATATACGCTCCGGAGTTAGCCATTCCCAGGACGAGACAGTATGCCGGAGGCAAATTCATGGAGAGACCCAAACAGAATCCTGCGTTGAGGTTATCTCCTGCTCCGGTAAGAATTTTAGGATCAGGTACAAGCCGTCCATCCAAACAGATCGTATCTTTCTTAGTGGCCAGACAGGAACAACGAATAGGATGTACTAAGACCTGATCAATCGCTATCGCTTGATATAATTGAGCGCTTAGATCTGCCGTGTCTGATATCTCTTTTCCGGGGTATAATATTTCATACACATGTAAGGCTTCATTTTCATTCAGCCCTAGTGTAACAGTTGCTTTTTGGGTGAAGTAGTTGAGAGATTCAAGCATACTGAGCAATTCGGCCTGGGACTTGCGAGTAGTATCAGCTAAGTCAAAGAAAAAATGTCGAGGACTATCGTCTAGCTGTGGAAGCAATAATTTTGATAAACTTTCCAAAAAATCTCTGGCAAGCGGCAAATTACTCCAGCCTACCATTGCTATCAAGTGAGCCGATTGGAACAGAGAAATCAATACTTTTTCTCCGACACCACGTATTAGCCTTTCATAATCCAATTGTTCAAATGCACTCAAATCGGAGAGGATCAATTTACCATCTTCAAATTCTAACGCAGTAGTCAAAGCTGGTGTGCCTAATGTATGTATGGTTGCTTGATCTTCTAATTCCTGAAATACGTGATGTATTTGATGATCTCCCAGTGTCCCACAACATGAAACGTCAAATCCCAACTGAGCTAATGCCATAGCCATAATAGGAGCATTCCCTCCTTGCTTTGTCATAACGGGTACTAGTTCTATCTGCGCACTTTTTCCCGAAGCATAATGGATCTTATCCCCAAAGTCTGTCAGGGAAGGAAAATAATCTACCTCTTGTTTAATTCTACCTTTAACAGCCTTGTAGATCCTATCGATATATCCATCAAATCCTACAAGTGCAGTATGGGATAGTAGACTATTGGTTAACTGTTGTTTGAGGGAAGAAATGATCTCAAGTTTGTGCAAGGGCATGAAAGTATAATATTACGAAAGACATTTGCAGTAGAACTCCATACAGTACAATCCTACTGCAAATATAGATAGCGTAAATGGGTACTAATATCCTTCTGTTTGTCCTGAAGTACTGATTTCAGGCTTAGTCCCTCCGTACTTGTCAATCGCGGCATCCATAATTTTTTGAGTAGCTGAAGCGCCGATTCGAGTAACTCCCCATTCTTTTACTTCCAGGGCATCCTCCAACGTTCTGACTCCTCCCGCTGCTTTTATCTGTACTTCTGGAATACAATGCTTACGCATGAGCTTCAGGTCATGTTCTGTCGCGCCTTTGTATCCATATTTTCCATCCGTCCCTTTAACCATTCCATATCCAGTGGATGTCTTGACAAACCCTACCTTTAATTCACTACAGATTTCACAAAGCCGGATTTTATATTTGTCTTCTGGAAGAAAATCATTTTCAAAAATCACTTTGAGTACTGCATCAAACGAATGCGTCATTTCCAGTACTTCCCCGATTTCATCTCGAATATAGTTCCAATGTTCACCCAGCACTCGGCCAATATTTACCACCATATCAATTTCAACTGCACCATCATTACAGGCCTGCACCGTTTCTGAAACTTTAATATTAATCTTATTGCTCCCATGAGGAAATCCTATGACTGTTCCTACCAATACGTCTGAGCCCTCAAGCCATTCTACGGCCTGCGAAACGGCATATGGTTTGATACATACAGATGCGACATCATACTTGTGGGCTAGTTCACATCCCACTTTTAGATCTTCATCCGTCATGGTTGGATGAAGTAGGGAATGGTCGATCATTTTGGCAATTTCTTTAATCATATCTATAAATGTATATTATATAAGATGAATCCAGCGCGATTCGCGATGGCTACGTAAAATCGCTTCGCAGAGCACAACTTCTTTGTGTCCTTGTTCAAATGTCGGATATAAAGCTTGCTCAGTAGGTATATTATGAATGATCGCATCATAGAATGCACGAAAGCATTGCTTGAAAGAATCCGGGAATCCTTCATTGTGCCCCCCTGGATAATTGATATAATGCGAAGTCTGTCTGTCCACCAGACCAGGATCTTTCATTAGCACTTCATTTGGTGCGTCCCTATGTCCAATAAATATCTCATTGGGTCTTTCGCTATTCCAGGATAAGGAGGCTTGAGATCCCGCTATTTCATATTGAAGGCAGTTTTTCCTGCCGGCTGTTATTTGCGATACCCACATGGAGCCTTTCACGCCGTTTGAAAAACGAAAGAGTATACTACCACCATCTTCTGTATCGATATGGATAGGTTCTAGCTCATCATCTGATAACTGCTCATCGGAGAAAGTCTTTACCTCACCCTTAGGGCGTTTTCGTATGGGGTGGACGGTATGTAAATCGGCAAACACTGCCTCTACCTGTAGTCCCGTAATGGAAGTAAGCAGGTCCATCCAATGCGTTCCTATATCTGCGATTGCCCTAAGGGGACCTCCTTTTTCCGCCAGCACTCGCCAATTATAATCTGTAGGATACATGAGCCAATCTTGTACATAACTCCCCTTGACACTGAAAATATCTCCTATTGCTCCCGAAAGAATTCTTTTCCTCGCCTCTATATTTAGCGGATAGAATCTGATATTGTAACATACTCCTGCAATTAATCCCAGAGATTGGGACATATCTACGAGTTCTTTAGACTCTATAGCTGCCATTGCCAGTGGCTTTTCACACATAACATGTTTACCTGCTAATAGCGCTTTCTTGGCCATCTCAAAATGTAGAACATTAGGGACAGCCAGATGAACGACTTGTACATCATCATCATCGAGAATATCTTGATAGTCTCCATAAGCTTTCTCCAGCCCCAGCAATTCCATAGTCCTTACTGACTTAGCCGAAGTGCTACCCAGTACCCCTTTTACACGAACGGACAGTCTTTTCAGTGCTTCAATATGAACAGGACCTATAAATCCTGTACCTGCAACTGCTGCAGTAATGTTGTGATACATGTATGTACTTATTGGGAGACCGAAATTGAAGGGTCTCTTTGCTTGAACTCAAAATAAGAAAAATACAAGGTTATACCAGTAGAAATGATCAAATAGGTAATGACCATAGCTGTGGCACCAGGAATAATACCGTCAAGTGCATACCATCCGTCCATTCGAACTATCAGAAATATCCCAAACGCCATCTTTACTATTTCAGCCCAAACTGCCCATATGTGCTTATCCATCAATGTGGTATAAGCAAAAATAGAAATCATCAAAAAGGTACAGTACAACAAAATATCGACGAATTGAAAGTCGGCAATGCTTACAAGAATGTAGTACATCAGTAAATTGTTGATAACTAACTGTATCCATGACCAAATCTGTAATGCGGAAGAAACTTTCGGGTCGTACTTTGGCCGTTTAAACACATCATTCACTATATACACCGGATACTTTTCTTTCACATCAGCAGGTCTCCACCCCGTAGGCATGAACCAAATTCTCAGCTTGTCCCACCAGCTTTTCGCACGCCAAGCATCCTTAATTAATTGCCAGATATGCATATAGTTAATGAGAATAGGGTTCCAGGTCGCTGCGGGTTTTTTGGTCCCATAAACAGGAGGAATATCTGCTAACTCAGGTTGAAAAGTTCCAAATAGCTTATCCCAAATGATAAATATCTCAGAATAGTTTTTGTCAATGTATTCAGGGTTAATGGCATGGTGAACGCGGTGATGAGAAGGAGTTACAATAATGTGTTCCAGAAAACCCATTTTGTTGATGATACGGGTGTGGTACCAAAACTGTGCAAAGAGATGAAGTGGGGCGACAACTGCGATAATACCAGCGGGTATTCCGATGATAGCCAAGGGTATATAAAGGAAAAAATACACACTGACAATAGCAGATATCGTTTGACGCAATGCACAAGAGAGATTGAACTCTTCACTGCTGTGATGTACGATATGCCTGTTCCAGAATATATTAATTTCGTGGTTGAAACGATGGGACCAATACCCTGCAAAATCCAATCCGATAAAGCATATGATATATAACCAGATACTGGAACGTATTTCAAAAAGAGCGAGATGCTCTACCATCCATCCGTAACTAATAATGACTACTGATAAGCCTAAAATATTTTTAAGCGTATTGGTCATTCCAGAGCTGATGCTGGATATAACATCCATAGGACGGTTGATTTTCAGCCCCTTCCATCTTGCGATAACTGATTCCAGGATAATCAGTAATACAAAACCAGGTATCGCGTAGCTTAATACCCTTGCATAAGTTTCCATAAGCCTTTCTTTATTTTCCCTACTTCATTAAAAATACATAATAGAGATGAAAAGTAGAAAAGCTTATCGTTTTATTAGCCCTTTTGCAATTCAAACAACGTAATTTCAGGCCTTACATTGAATCTTACAGGAAAAGAACAACCCAACGCTCGATTGATATAGAGTGATCTATCACCCGGCAAGTCAAATTTTCCAGAGGTATATGTTTTATTTTTTACAGGAAGCATAGGAGGTGGGAGAAAGGGAGGTTTACACTGCCCTCCATGTGTATGTCCAGATAAAATCCAGCCTTGATAATCGTCCCAAATGGGTTCGTCTGCCACATCAGGGTTGTGACACAATACGAGGGTTGCCTCTGATGGATCAGCCTGATTCAATGCATGTGCTCCGTTGAAATTGGTTCCCCAAAAGTCATCTATACCCACAACATACAATCCCATTTGATGGGTACGCTCATTTCGTAGCACTTGGATACCTGCATGATGTAGAATAGTGACAATTTGTTCTGCCACTTCAGGTTGACTCCAGCCAAATCCATAGTCGTGGTTTCCTAATACTGCAAGCGTCCCAAAGCGTCCCTTCACTGCATGTGCTAATACTTTTTTCAACTGTTCAAATTGCTCAGGAGACTCATAAGAAACAAAATCTCCAGTATACACAACAAGGTCCGGTTGGAATGACTGTGTCCTTTTAAATGCGCGAATAAGATAATTCCAGTCAAAGCGATTGCCCACGTGAATATCGCTGATTTGAACGAGACGTTTTCCTACCCAATGATCGGGTAGATGTTTTACAGGCATAGGAATCTTAACATATTCGACCCAATAGGGTTCTATCTTCCATGTGTAGAGACCAACAAGGCCACTTGAAATTCCCAGAGCAAAAGTGGAATGTAAAAATTGACGTCTGTTCAAAGGATATTGATTAGCACACAGATTATTCGGTTAAGTGATACGTTAACCGAATAAAATAGATACTAATACAATGGATTTTTTACTGTCTGGTGAATCTACTGGTTCCTCCATCTCCAAACCCATTGGCCCAGGTAAGGGTAAAGGTTTGCGCACAAGTATTGAGTTCCCCCTGACCATTGAAGAAATCTTGCCCTAATTCTGTAAATACTACATCTGGCTGATTTTCAACTAACACTGTATTGCCATCAATGGTAAATTGTCCAGGGTTATCCGTACGACTAAAGCAGTTTTTATACACACCACCTGTAAGATCGGAGATCTGATAGGTATTGTCATCAACTTGTGTGATCGTTACTGTATTTGTGATAGTCCCACAATTCGAGGGGTTCACGTCTGTTGTGGTAACTGAGAAGGTACCTGTCAACCAATCTATAGGACACTCATCATCAATGATGTTTACTGTAAATTGTTTGCGATCTTCTCCATCACGCCCTGTCCCAATACCCTGTGTTGCTGTAGTAATGGTTAGAATTAGGGTAGTCGTATCTCCAATAAATAGGGCGTCATCCAGTAGTTCCAGCGTGAAGGTTACTTCGCTCGTGTTAGGAGCAATTGTTACTGAACGGTCCACACTCAATCTATAATTGACTCCCTCTTGCGCATTTCCACTGGTCTCAAATCCTATTTCTATGGGGTTATTATTTTGAGGGCCCACGAGTTGAACTACAATAGGGATGGTCACATTTCCCTCAGTGATCGTTGTATCAGAGAGCGAGAACTGTACTTTTGGAGCAAAATCAAATGTATTATCAAAATCATTGCACGATATCAATGAAAACAATAAAAATCCAATCCAAAGCAGAAGATAGTTTTTCATTGGTATTAATTTCTGTTAATAGATCTTATCATAATGCTGAACAAGCTGAACGAGATCTTCCTCTTGTTTTAGTTTTAGTTTTTCTTTTTTTATATACCGTTTGATCGGATCTGCATGATCCGCCATGATGTCTAGTAAATCTTTTTTATTGGAAGAAACTTCAATCAAAGTTTCTTCGTCTGGTTTCTGCAAATAGTAATGTATAGACCTAAATAGCTTCTGAACCTCCTTAGAGGTATTACTCGATCCGCTATATCCACCTGCATTGTTTTCCATTTTTCGAATCTGAACTTCTTCCCATTTAATCAGCTTACTTTTTCCTTCGTATAGGACCTCCACAAATTTGGGTTCTATTTGCTGTGGCAACTGGTATAGATCTAATTGAATCTCTCTCCCATTTTCCGTCCTTATCGCGGCAGACTCAAAAGATTCAGTAGACAAGATAAATTCTTTTTGATCTAGTTTTACAATTACCTCATTCGCGTAGAGGTCAACATTGATATTTACATTCGGGATTTGCTTCCCCTGATTTGTAGTGACAGAGCCCACTCCCCATATTTTAAGCATAAATGGGTCTCCCTGCATATCGGAATACTTATTGGCAAAGGTTAGTTCTTGATTCAACCCATTGGGGTCAACGATATCCATCACAGATTGCAAAGTACTCGATTGAGTTTGGGCAAAAGAAGAAGTCATGAGAATCCCTCCCAACGCGTGAACAAATAGCAGATATATCCATATTTTAAACCTCATATCAATAGCCTTCCGTTTGTTGCATTCGAGGATTCGCATTTAACTCAGAAATAGGAATCGGAAAAGCAGTAAGATTACTGGAAAAAGGAACCATACAATTTCTGCCATTGGGGAGATTACACTCAATGCGAACTAAATCGCGTTCATTTCTAAAAATGTCGAATGATCTATGGCCCTCAAAAGCCAATTCTCTGCGTCTTTCCAATAAAACTTCATCAAGCACCTGATCATCAGGAGGAGTAATGTTCCCTATGCCAGCTCTTGCTCTTATGCGATTAAGGTCAGTCAATGCACCGGGGATATTCCCTAACTTGGCTCTTGCTTCAGCGCGGTTTAGTACTACTTCAGAAAGACGAAGAATCCTTGGGCTGGTCAATCCCGGAAAGTTTTGTCTCCCTGGGAATTTATAGATGTATTGATCCCCTCTTATCGTACGGATTAATCTACTTCTCACATCATTGGAACTATACAGGTCCATAATATCTTGCGTGGGTCTTAAATCCCCATAGCCTTCATCCATGTATATTAACCCCAGGTCATCAGCCCCATTGCTTTCTACATCGAGAACTCTAATTAGGAATATGTCTTCGATGAGTCTACCTATCTGTGGGTCTGTAAATACTTCAGAATTCCAATAGCCCAGATAAGAACCATTTGATACCAATTGGTATCCAGAGTTAATGACTTCCGATGCCAAAAGTTCCGCATTAGCGTAGTCTTGCTGATATAGATACACACGTGAGAGCAAAGCTTGGGCAGCTACTTTAGAAGCAAAGAAAGGAGGTAACCAGGCAGCATTAGGGTCATTGATAGCATCAGATGCTTCAATGCTTCTGTTAAGATCTTGAATTACCTGATTGTATACTTCAGCTAATGTATTTCTAGGGGGGGTATCGATTTCAGTTTGGAGGACTATAGGCACGCCCAGTTGTGATCCGTTACCTTTAGGCCAGGGTTGGCAAAAGGTTCGGGCTAGATCAAAGTATACTAATCCCCGAATAAAGTGGGCTTGAACCAACAGGTTATTCCGCTCATCATCCCTGGAGTCCTCAATATTATCTATATTATTTAACACATTATTAACCCTTGCGATAATATTATATGCAACATTCCAAAACCCTCCCTGGGTACTGTTTTCATTTAAAATATACCTGTTTTCATTGATAAAACGGCCTGAATTATCTAATACGACTAATACATTATCACTAGCTACCTCAGGTATGACGTAATAATTACGACCGTAGTAAGATAAACTTCTTAGCGCACTGTATGCACCTCGGATCGCCGTTTCAAGTCCATTGATATTGGATAGCGCTTCTGAAGTAGGAAGGGACTGTTCTGGTTCTAGATCAAGCTCTTCTTCACATCCAACACTTATTATCACTATTAGGTAGAAAAAACACAGCCTTATATAATTCATTGTTTGATTCATTGATTGATAAATATTTGATTAAAAGCCTACATCCAATCCCATGGTATAGGATTTTCCCGTGGGATATCGATAAAACTCTGTTCCAACTTCAGATAACTCAGGATCCCATCCAGGATAATCTGTATATGTCCAAATATTCTGTCCTTGCGCATAAATCCTGATACTTCTCAACTTGAGTGATTGAGTAAGTGATATTGGGAATGTATACGAGACAACCAGGTTCCTTAAGCGAACATAAGAACCATCAAATAGGTATCTGGTAGAATTATTATTTGCCAGATTATTGCCACCGAACTTAGCTTCTGGTCTTTCCGCTATATCTCCAGGTTCTCTCCAGCGGTCAATGGCAAAAGTAGGGCGATTCTCCCCGAAGTTAGTACCATCACTATCCAGGAAAAACCTCGTCCCATCATATACTTCCTGACCTTGTGTAAAATAGAAGAATGCGGATACGGAAAGGTTCTTATAGCTAATGTTATTGGTAAAACCTCCCAGAAAATTAGGTTCTGCATTTCCGATAAGTTGTTCAGGGGCAGCATTCCAGTCGCCTGTAACCCCACCTTCTCCATCGGCCCAGAGTGGTGTTCCATCGGCGGGATTTACTCCTGCCCACTGACGTAAGTACCATGCACGAATGGGCTCTCCTACACGCCATATTTGTATGCCATTAGGAATTTCTGTGGTATCAGCTAGCTCAAGAATTTCATTTCTATTAAAGGAAATATTGAAGTCTACACTCCATAGAAAGTCATTTCTGGAAAGCACTTGAGCGTTAATGGTTGCTTCGATGCCCTGGTTTTTCAACTTACCCAGGTTTTGTAATGAAGCAGTAAACCCACTAGTAGCCGATAGCGGTCGGTTGAGCAACATATCTTTGGATACGCGTTCATATACCTCTACGGTACCACCCATTCTATCATTAAACAGGCCAAAATCTAGTCCTATATTCAACGACTCGTTTCTTTCCCATGTAAGATCGGGATTGGGAACTTGAGTTGGGCCACTGCCAGGCTGTCCATCATAAGAAGATCCAAAGCTGTAGAGCTCCAATGAATTGAAGTTTCCTATCTCAGCATTGCCACTTGTACCAAAACTCGCCCTTAACTTGAGGTTAGATAAGAAATCTATATCTTGGAAAAAAGGCTCTTCCGATAACCTCCAGGATCCCCCTACTGAATAAAATGTTCCCCAACGATTATTTACTCCAAACCTGGAAGAAGCATCTCTTCTGATGCTGGCAGTCATATAGTATTTGTTGTTAAGGTTATAATTGAGCTGACCAAAATAAGAGACAAAAGAATATTGTGAGCCCGTTCCTCCTACATTGAGCGGTAAGGACGAAGAACTAAGGTTTCTCAATCGACCATCAGCAAATCCCTGTCCTTGTGCAAAAAATCTTTCGGTATCATTGAATTGATATTCAAACCCTGCGACACCATCGAATGCGTGTACGTCCCCTAACGTGAAATTACCTGTAAGTAAGGTTTGAGAAGTAATGGTATTACTAGGAGTGAATACCTCTGTCGCTACTCCGTTGAATCGAAGTCCATCTGGAGTTGTAGGATCTGTGTAGGATTTCTCTTCTACATTAACAAGGTCCACAGCTATTTTTTGCTGTATTCGTAGGTTTTTTAAGATATTATAACCTATAGAGAAACTTCCCAACATCCTGAGGTTATTGTTGAATCGTGAATTCAACGGTATGGTTCGGACAAAGTTATCTCTCACAAATGATTCGAAGTTTAACACATCAGGGTCGTCTTGCGGAATACGGCCCACTAATAATTCTCCTGTTGCAGGATCTTTATGACGTGTAAATGGGGCATTGCTCAGTGCTCCTTGTAGAGGGCTGGCGAAAAAGGCTCCATCCAGCGCATTGTTTTGATCTGTGTATGAGATATTGATATTTAATGAAAAGTCAATTTTTTCATTGGCTTGATGGTCGAGATTAGTACGAACCGAAAAGCGCTCGAAATCGCTTTCAATCAATATACCTTCTTGTAGGAAGTAGTTTCCTGACACAAAGAATTTGGTTTTAGCAGAACCTCCACTGGCTGAGAACTCTAGCATATTTTGTACTCCATTGCGGAAAGCAAGATCCACCCAGTCGGTGTTTACATTTGCCAGTGAAGTGGGGCGTACTTCATCAATCTCAGCCTCAGAAAATCCGCCAGCTCTCAGTACTTCCCGGTCATATTGAAGCATTTGTTGGGCATCCATCATCTCAAAATCCCCCAAATTGGGAGCGGTAAATCCACTTTGAAGTCTTATCTGAAATTTGGTATCTCCTTCACTTCCTCTTTTCGTATTAATAACTACGACTCCGTTTGCACCTCTGGCTCCATATAGAGAAACAGCGGTTGCATCCTTTAAGATATTGACAGACTGAATATCGTTGGGATTGATATTGGATAGAATATCATTAGTACCCGTAGCAACAAAATCTCCCGTTTCAACAATAATTCCATCGATTACATATAATGGCCCTCTACCTGCATTCAATGATCCTGTCCCGCGAATTCGTATGCTTTGAGCCGCTCCTGGTTGACCCGACCCCCCTGTAGATAATACTCCTGGTGCCTGACCTTGTATAATTTGATTGATATCTGGTAATGGGACATTTTCAATCTTTTCTTCACCCACAATTGCCACAGAGCTAATAGCTCTGGACCTGGATTGTTGTGTATAACCTAATACTACAACTTCTTCTAAACTGACATCATCTGGTGCAAGTGCTACATTGATGGTAGTTCTACCATTGATAGGCACTTCCTGGATAACACGACCTACAAAAGAGAAAATGAGGACTTCTCCATAGGGGGGAACGTCCAGTGTATATCCTCCTTCATCATCTGTAAGCATTCCAATGGTGGTACCTTTAACCCTAACTGTTGCCCCTTCTAGTGCGTTCCCGGTTTCTGATTCTGATACTGTCCCTGTAACCGTAACCTGCGCCCATACGTAAGGACCAGTAAGTAGTATTAGGATTAACAGGGGTATATATTTTTTCATGTAAAGCTGAGTTTTATTGTTTAACCATTATCAACGATAAGCCTAGCACATTAGCTGCCTCATACTGATGGGTAATTAATTTTCTCCAATTCTTTAAGGATCAAATTTATATACAATTATTGGAACAGTAAATAATCGAAAATTGTTGAGCGAATTTGTTACTGCTGGGACAATTTCTCTAATTCTTTTTCAATTATTCCTTGATTTCCTGACAAAGTTCAACTAATACCCCGTGATTATCCTTTGGGTGAACAAAGCATACCCATTTGTTATCTGCTCCTTTTTTAGGGTGTTCATTGAGCAAACGAAACCCTAACTCTTTCAATCTCTGCATTTCTTTTGCAATATCTTCTACTTCGAAAGCAATGTGATGAAGACCCTCACCTCTTTTCTCAATAAATGTCGAGATCGTAGAGGTCTGTTCCGATGCTGCCAATAGTTCAATTTTAGACTCCCCCGCAGAGAAAAAACTCACATATACAGATTCAGATGACACGGTTTCCTGCTTATATGAACTTGTACCCAATAATTGAGAAAATAGTGAATCAGCTTTCTTGAGGTCTTTGACAGCAATACCTATATGTTCAAGTTTCATCTATTTCAAAATTACAGATAAGCGAATAAATTTACGTTGAGAAAATAGCTCAGGGCAAACGCACTAAAATCATTAACAGCTACTAATCATAAGCTTACATTTATCCAATATATAAATACTTTGAATGTAATCAATTGATAATGAATTATTCATGAAATTTGGTGCGTTCGCCCTTCAAAATAGCTTTTTCCTAACCCATTTCATCTCAAATATATCTATATTTGGATACTTTAACCATAAATTATGCGAATTCATCGCGAGGGATTCCCGATCATTCCCATCTCACTTTTTATCATTGCCATTCTCATTTATCTGGGTTTTGTTGTAGTGGCATGGTTGGGCTATATATTGCTACTTGCAGGTATCATACTCAGCGTATTCATTATTCAATTTTTTCGAAATCCCCAAATTCCCGTTTCGCATAATGACCAGACGGTACTTTCTCCCTGTGATGGGAAAGTCGTTGTCATAGAAGAAATCAATGATAATGTATATTTTCATGAACCCAGGATGCAGATCAGCATATTTATGTCTCCCCTTGACGTACATGTCAATAGAAATCCTATTAGTGGACGAATTGTATACTATCAGTATTATCCCGGAAAATATCTTATGGCCTTCAACCCCAAATCCTCTACCCTGAATGAACAAAATTATATTGCTGTTCAACAGGGGGATCATAGAATAGCCTATAAACAAATAGCAGGTTTTATGGCTAGAAGAATAAAATGCTACGTACAGGAAGGGGACACATTGACACAGGGAGAAGAATTCGGTTTCATTCGTTTTGGGTCCAGAGTAGATATATTACTCCCTATCGGTTTCGACTTTCAGGTGAAATTAGGTGAAAAAGTAAAAGCAGGACAAAGTATTTTGGGGTATTGGACAAATCAATAACTGTAACTGTAGTTATACAAAGATCATGTTCCTTACATAGATGATATGGAGAGGTTCAATATTCCTTACGCAAATACAAAATTTCATCCTGCTAACAGGTACTTCTTATAATATTGATCAATTACATAGGCTCGGTTGGAGGAGTTTGATCGTTTTCTTCTGTATCGTCTCCTGATACAGGAATTTCTCTCCCTTCATCTGCTAAGGGCATTATTTTTGTACGATTACCCCAAATAAGATAAATAATTGTTCCCGCTACTGGTAGAAATATGACCAATAGTATCCAGACAACTTTCATATTTTTATCATCAAATTCACTTTTAATGATATCGATTAAGGCCCAGACCCATAGTGCAAAGCCTGCAAGGAAGAATAATGATTTAAATGGCATAATAAGGTGATTAATTGATAATTAGTATACGGTCCACTCGATGATAAAGATGAGTAATTGACAGAAAAGTTGGAGATAGGATGTAGATAATTTTGTATTTTACATAGATGAAAAACGAAGAGTCATTTCTAAGTAAACCTATCGAACCCAATCCAATTATTGAGGAGTATAAAAAACATATTGACTGGGGATTAATTCAAGAAAATCTTAAGTTAACTCCAACTCAAAGATTGGAAAAACTAATGGAACTACAACGCTTTTATGAAGAACTTAAGCGTGCTGGAGAATCATTTAGGAATTCACCATGACCCATTTTTCTACATTATTAGGATTACTTAATTCTCATCAAGTACGCTATATTATTGTTGGAGGTGCTGCTGCAGTTATACATGGAAGCACTCGTTTAACTCAAGATCTCGATATTGTATATGACCGTTCAGAAGCTAATTTAAAAAACTTAGTCCAGGCACTTATAGATCAAGAGCCTTACTTAAGAGGGGTACCTCCAAATTTACCTTTTGAATGGTCCGTAGCTACTATTAAATTAGGATTAAACTTTACGCTTCACACAAAATTAGGAGACCTGGATATATTAGGAGAAATAGCTGGAGGAGGTAACTATTATGCGCTAATACCCAATACAGTAGAAATGGAAGTCTTTGGAAATACATGCATAGTTCTCTCTATTGAAGCACTGATTCAATCCAAAAGAGCTGCCGGGAGACCCAAAGACCTGGAAGTTATCGCAGAACTGGAAGAGATTCTCAGTAAAAGATGATTGTTACAATCTTACTCAGGGCGAGAAAATGTAACAATATCAATTCCCACTCCATTCGGGTCCTGAATCGCGAAATGTCGGTCTCCCCACGGTTCATCCCTGATTTCGATGACAATATCAATCCCTTTTTTCCTAATCATAGAATAATAATCATCCACATTCTCTACTTCAAGGGTTAAATACATTCCCTTCCCTTGAAACTCAGGCTGAAAAAGTGGCTGCTGTGAGGGATGATTGGGTAGAAGAAAACTGATTTCCGCCTGATTGTTGGGAGTATGCATCAATACATAAAATTCGTTTTCGAAAGTAGTCCCGAAATTCAATACTTCTGAGTAAAACTCTTTACTCTTCTGTATGTTGCTTGTGATAATTCCTGCATTAAGTTTCATGATATGTTCAAATTAATGACAATTGATGGTCACAAACTTCGTGTCAGAGCGTATGAATTCCTTGTAAAAATCGGTCAACTTATTCAAATGCTTGAGTCGGCGTTAACCCATACAGTTGCTTAAATTCTTTGACAAAGTGAGCCTGGTCGTAGTAGCCATAATCAAAAAAGGATTTGGATGTTTTTAGGCTTTGAATGGTAGGGTAATCACTTAATAAGCATTGGAATCTGACGACCTTGCAAAAATTTTTGGGGGACTGCCCTACATAAAACTGAAATAATCTTCTCAACTGACGAGGGCTGAGTCCGATAGAAAGATCTGTTTCTACAGAAAGATGTCCTTTGCGTTGTATAATCTGATCTATTGCCAGCAATAATCTTCCATCAATACTTTTGGATTGCCGATGTACGATAGAAAGAAATAGCGAATCCAGGTCATTTTTAAGCGAAGTTAATGTTGGGTGAGATCCAATGCGTTGACTCAATTGATTAGAGAATTGAGGTACAAGCATGTTCAATTCTTCAAACACTGAAATCTCATTGGCAGGTATGCGGAATAATAACGGAAATGCAGTAGGTAAAAAACGTACACCCATATAGTGAAAATCACTGTCCAGATTGTACATCGTAAATGTATTGTTAAATCCTGCTACATACGGGTTAGTCATTGTCTTTTGTTCCCATAATATATCTATACAAGCATCTGATACCACGCGATAACAAAAAGGAGCTTCCAAAGGCTTAAGGGTATACATTTGCCAATAACAATGGATGTAGGGAGCTAAAGCCTGTTGAGGGGAGATTTCACTGTATCTTAACGTATCATCCTCTTTAATAGGTATTGGTTGAATGGGTGTAAAGCTATACGATTTCATTTTCTTTTCAGGATACCAGCATGAACTTCTACGAGTGATTCAACCAGACATCTATGTAAATTTTTAAATTTGACATTTGTGGATTCTTGCATGAGCAAATTGAGTCCAAGGGAAGGGGATTCCCCCTTTTCTGCCCGTGTTATTACCTGTGACAGAAAATCCAATGAAGATCGTGTGTGATCCTCCAAAAGCCAGTAATCCCACGCTACGGGATTGAAAAATGAGAGTACAACTTCATGAGGTATTAAATGATTATTCTCAGGAATTTCAGCCCATGGGACTGGAAAATACATGTCTTCCACTTTTCCTTGGAAAATATCATAGTATACGAACTGTCCATCTTTTGTAAGTACTCGTTTGATCTCGCTGTAAAATTGAGCTTTGTCTTCAATATTCATTTGAGCGTGTTGTGTCCAAACTATATCAAACGAATGATCTTCAAAGGGTAGTTTGAGTGCGTCTCCATGTACAAATGTTGTTTTGTCTGATAAACCGACCCATTTAGAGAGCTCATTAGCTATTTTTATGTATTCTTCTGTGCAATCAATTCCTACCACATTGCATTGATATACATCGGCCAACATTCTGCAAGGTCCACCGATGCCACAACCTACATCTAACACATGAGAAGAAGAATCTAGTTGAAGAAGCTTGGCAAGTTGTTCAGATATGTTGGCTCCCTGTAGATGAAACTCATCTAAGAATTTAATGTCCTCTCGAGACAATGAGTGAATGTCAATCTCTGCTTGCTGTATGCTCTCCTGAATAAATTCCCAAAGGCGCGGTTTCTGATAATGATTGTCAATCATATGGCTGAAAATGGTTAAAGCGAGTAGTAATAAGTAATTTAATAAGTATGTAGCATTTTTAGAAGATAAGCGTTCTATTAATTTTTTTCAGCATAATGAAAGAAAAAACATTCAAATTTACAGTTGAAAAAAGAATTCCAGATATAAAAAAATAAAAGGCAAGAACCATATCGCACCGATCGACCCCCTACCGTTGCTTCCTTCCGGACCTGGCGGAGTTCAGGGGGATCTGGTCGTACAGTCTTGCCAATTGCAAATCTAATAGAATTAACTGGGATTACAAACTAGCACTCTTAATCCGCTAACTAAAAGAAGAAAGAAGTGGGCTGAGGTAATAATACCTCTATTCAGTTACTTCTTTAAAAACCTCTCATATCTTGCATCAATTCATTTTCCATCTACCTATTTTTTTAACTAACTTGAAAGTTATTATTGTAAACTAAGACTGTAAATCTATAAATTTTTTCAGGGGTGGATTTTTTAGACCAATTGAATGAACAACAGCGGGAGGCAGTAATGTACTTGGACGGGCCTAGTATGGTAATCGCTGGAGCAGGTAGTGGAAAAACACGGGTGTTGACATATAGGTTAGCCTTTATATTATCTCAGGGCTTGGCATATCCTCAGGAACTGTTGGCTTTGACCTTTACGAATAAGGCCGCCAGAGAAATGAAAGATCGAATCTTTCAACTTGTGGGACCCGAGGCTCGCGGATTGATTATGGGAACATTTCATTCTATTTTTTCCAGAATACTTCGGATTGAGGCTGAGCGGATTGGTTATACAAGTAGCTACACGATCTATGATTCCGATGATTCACAAAGGATGATTAAGACGATCTTGAAAGAGATGAACCTGGACGATAAAACCTATAAGCCAAGGGTAGTCCAACATACAATCAGTAGTGCCAAGAATAAATTGATATCCCCAGAAGAGGTCAAAGAGCAATCTTTAGATGATTTTACGCTGAAAGTTGCAGATATATATGCGGTATACGAGAAGCGGAATTTTCAGTCAAATGCGATGGATTTTGATGACTTACTGGTTAAGCCCATTAAGCTATTTAGGGAGCATCCCGATATTCTGTTGAAGTATCAGCATAGATATAAATACGTCATGGTGGATGAGTATCAAGATACCAACCATGCTCAATATCTGTTGATAAAAATGTTGGCAGCGGTGCATGAGAATGTATGTGTCGTGGGGGATGATGCGCAAAGTATCTATGCTTTTAGGGGAGCCAATATTGAAAATATTCTCAATTTCAAGCAGGATTACCCTTCTATGCAGCTGTTTAAGCTAGAACAAAATTATCGTTCTACGCAGAATATTGTGAAAGCTGCTAACTCTGTGATTGAGCGCAACAAGGACCAGATTCCCAAAAGGGTATTTACACAAAACGAAACGGGAGAACTTATTTTGCTGATAGAGACGATGAGTGAGCAGGATGAAGCAAAAAGGGTAAGTTCCATGATAAGGGAGCAGAAACAGATGCTTAGCTATTTCAACCGAGACTTTTCAGTATTATACCGTACAAATGCTCAATCTCGTGCGATAGAAGATGAACTGAGAAGGTCAGGTATCAGATACAAGGTATTTGGTGGCTTGTCTTTTTACCAGCGAAAAGAGATAAAAGATATGATCGCATATATGCGATTAGCAATCAACAGGTTGGATGAGCAAGCATTCGTAAGAGTGATTAATTATCCTAAGCGGGGAATTGGCCAAACCTCTTTAGATCGCCTGGTAGTTTTTGCAGATGCAGAAGGTATTCCACTTTGGGAGGCAGCAGAAAAAATACAGGAGTCGGGAATATCAAGCCGTGTCGTGAATAAAGTCAGCGATTTTGTCGCAATGATTAAAAGCTTTAGTGTAATAGCTAAAAAATATGATGCCTATGAAGCCGCGAGCCATATTGCTAAACACTCGGGGATCCTTAAAGAACTACATACTCAAAATACGGTGGAAGGATTGGGTAGGTGGGAAAATGTTCAGGAATTATTGAATGCTGCACAAGCATTTACTGAAGATCCAGACTTGGAGGAAGTAAGTCTGGAAAGTTTTCTTGCAGACATTTCCCTGTTTACCGATCAGGATGAAAATGTGGATGATGATGACTACGTTACGCTTATGACCATACACTCAGCTAAAGGGCTGGAGTTTAAGTCTATCTTTCTAGTGGGAATGGAAGAAAATATTTTCCCAAATGCGATGTCTATGGAATCCCGTAAAGAACTAGAAGAAGAGCGAAGGCTATTTTACGTAGCAGTAACCAGAGCCGAAAAACAGCTCACGCTTTCCTATGCAAAATCCAGGTACAGGTTTGGGTCTATACAATTTAATGAACCAAGTAGGTTTTTAGATGAAATAGACGCTAACTGTGTACAACGGCCCAGACAAGCTGCAAGAAGAAATACCGTTTCTCCTATTCCCTCCAGAAAGCCTACCCGCAAAAATTTACGTCCCTTATCACAAGCTACAGCTGATACAAATCCTGGATTCCAGGCTGCTAACCCCAAAGACATTACAGAAGGTATCAAAGTCAAGCATCAGAAGTTTGGTCATGGAAAGGTTATCAGTGTGGAAGGAGATGGAAATGGAAGAAAAGCTACTATCCAATTCAAGGATAAAGGTCAGCG
>CAZZEC010000040.1:0-41751 GCA_964652565.1 uncultured Bacteroidia bacterium | reverse complement strand
GACGACAGACTAGATTAAACCACAGACGATGGACGATGGACGACAGACTAGATTAAACCACAGACGATGGACGATGGACGACAGACTAGATTAGACCACAGACGACGGACGACAGACTAGATTAGACCACAGACGATAGAAAAAATTAACAACTGGTTAGTTGTATCCACCAACAGTACAACCATTCTGCAATACATCAATTCCACAATTTAACAATTCATCAATACACCTGAAAGACACCTGTCTCTTTATATTGAAGAAACCTAGATAATGCCTCCTGATCTGCGGGATGAATTTGTGGGAGCTTTGAGATACTAAAGAATTGTAAATCCAGGGATTCTTCAGACTGAACTAATGTACCTTCCCAGCGGTATCCATGGATCAATAGTGAGAATGCTTGAATGACATCTCCATTGGGGTACTGAACGGTTTCGAGTTGAGGATTGGAAGAAAAGGCAAATGGCTGATACGCCTGGAGAACCAATCCGGTTTCTTCCTGCACTTCGCGAATTACACACGCTGTGGCTGATTCACCCACTTCGGCAATCCCCCCCGGAAATCCCCATACTCTAAAATCTGGTCGGAACATCAGAAGAATTTCTCCATTAGCATTTTCCAGGATGGCACGCCCTCCAGGTACCAATAAGGGGACATCTGGCCCCACTTTCCCTCGCACGTGCATAATGTAATTATCCGGAATGAGCAATTGACGGGTAGGAGATGGAAGCATAATGATTGAATTAAAGGCTATTTCATGAAAAATAATGTGCACTATTATAAAATTCCGAATTTTTAGACGAATGACAAAAAACTTTTGTCATTCGTCCATCATTATTCGACAATCTGTATGAAGCATCAAAAATTCTTACTCCCATTCAAATGTAGCAAGTACAGGATAGTGATCTGAAAGTCTATCAGTATAAAAGCTGTGTTCAATATGAGCCGTTTGACACTTTTGAGCTAACCAGGGACTCGCCATGATATAGTCGATTCTTCTGTAGGTATTTTTGATCCCTTTAACATCCTCATAGTACTGTCCTACTAACACAGGTGCGGGAAAACTATATCGATCTGCTATGGCCATTTTCCTTTGGCAAATGTCAATGGAAGGGATGGATAAAAAGGTAGAAATCACGCTATAATCAAACTCCCCATCCCTGAGATTATTGTATTTTTCGTTGTTAGCATCACTGTTTCTGGTTCGTTCTAATAATGTTATCCGATTGGCATTCAGATCTGCATCCATGGGAGAGTGCGAGTTGAAGTCTCCCAAAATGAGAAACTTATCGTTATCTATGGCTTTTACCTTTTCTGTGATAATCTCTGCTTCCCGCATACGAATATTTACATCCGATGGACTCAGGTGTACCACAAAAAAATCTATATCATAGGTCTTCACATGAAGCATTCCATGCCACATTTCTTCTCTCACTTTCTCTATGAGTTCAATAGGTTGTCGCGAAGTTATGCCCACCGGATATCCATCTTCCTTGATAATTATGCTGTAAGGATGCCCCCATTTCTCCGCATCGGCCTGTAATTTTTCGGCTGTATACCCACAAAGTTCCTGAAGCGCCATGACATCTGCCTGTTGTTCTTTGGCCCACTGGATAAACATGTCGTGTCTTGCTGTATCTTTTCCCCAGTCAAACCCATTCCATATATTATAGGCCATGACCTTGAGCTGTTGAGGCTGAGCAACAGCACTATGAGTACTCAGCATGCAATATAATATTGCGATAAAAAGACTTCTTTCTACCTTGAATAAGCTGGACAATACATTAATATAAGTCCTATGGTACATTGGTATGTGCATAATAGAAAAGGGTCCAAATGTGAATTAATACATCGATAAACCCGTAGTTAGCTATTAAATTTAACTAAATCATTAACTCAATATCTATTAATGAAAAAATAGATAATATTTAGCCGATCTCGAAATGCTTAACCAGCAGAATAATAATAGAGTTTATAACCTAAACATCAACTAATGGGTACTGACAGAGAATCTTGCATAGCGTGGAATCGTGGATCATCACTTAGGGATCTCAGTGAAGGCATAAAAGAGATCCATGGCATATAGGGATGACGGAGCTCATAACACTTTTGCAGCATCTCAAAAGCTTTTTCCCTTTCATCCAGGTAGTCATAGATTGCAGCCAACTGCAATTTATCCATCAAATTGAACCCATTTTCTACTTCGATCATGATTTTCTTTGCCTCATCTACCTTTCCTTCCAAGGCATAGCTAAATGCTAGTGAAGAACGATAGTTAGAATCCTGTCCTGCTTCTCTAAACCATTTGATTGCTTCTTCTTTCATGCCTTTTTTTAAATAAGAAGTTCCCTTGACCATCTTTGCATCTGATAGATTGGGATCCAAATCTAATGATCGGTTAAGATATTCTTCTGTACATTCGCTATCATCATAACAGAAGCAGATCCATCCATGCCATTGTACCCATTGAGGGTTCTCTGGCTCATATTGCTCCGCTTTTTGAATATAATATATGGCACTTTCACGATTTCCTTTAAGGACTTCGTACCATGCATAATCCGCATATACTGTAGCCAGCGTTGAATCCATGGCTAAAATTTGATCGAAGGTTTTTTTAGCACTAGCATACTCCCAATCCAGATACAGGTTTTTTTTGCTCAACTCAACTAGTTGATTGATCTGATCTTCATTTACTGGCTCATTGGATACTTCCTCCTGGTGTGAAGAAGACTCAGTTGAGCATCCAATACTTGCAAACAGCCATATAAAGAGGCCAATAGGGATAAATGAATTAAAAAATTTAAGTTTTAGGACTGGGTAAGACATAATTTAGGATTGAGGTAATTTATTGTTAATAGTATCATTCATACCAAGTTTTTTAAGTAAATCATTATATCTTGGATCACTTCTAAGTGGATCTAGCCATGGATCAATTTGAATAAGATAGATAAGCAAAAATGAGCGTTGTAAGTACGCTTTTTCCATTAAATCAAAAGCTTCATCATATTCTTCTAGTGCTACATAGGTATGAACCAAGCTCATTGGGTCTCGATAATACGATGCCTGTGATGGATCAATCTCTTCCAATAGGGCTCTAGCTTCCCTAATTCTTCCCGTTTTCACGTAAAACTTGCTTAATAATCCTGGCCCTCCCCACCAATCGTGAAATAATTTTTCCTGATTGGCTTGCTCTATTTCGTCAAGAGCTTTATTTAGCAATTGAATATTTTCTGTCGTATCGTGTAAAATTCGATATCCAAGCGTATAATGATATGGACAATCACTGCCAAATGAATCAATAGTTGTTTCGAGTTGATTAACAGCAGCGGAAATATCTTTCTGAAAATAGTATGCCCAGGAAAGATTACAGCTTGCCCAGTGGTTTTCACGATCCAATGCTACAGCTTTTTCACCAGCAGCTACACTTTCATCTATACGTCCCATTGCCCATAGAAATTGACAATACGTGTCGTACAATTCAGAAGAATTATATTCCTCTTTCATCGCCAATTGTAATTCCTCCTCTGCACCTTCCCAGTCCCAATAACTAAATATCTTAATCATTGCTTGTAACTGATGATTTTCCTTTAAGGAAGGATTTTGAGCGATGGCCTTATCCACTAACACCCGAAACTGAGTATGCGCTTCGTGTGGAGTTGCGCCTGTAAATCCCATCAATAGATACGTTTCAACCATATCTGTATAAGCCTGTTCAAATGAGGGATCTATTTCCAGGACCTTGCCATAGTTTACAATAGCTTCTTGGAGGCTTTCAGGATCTCCTTTATTGAGAAAATACCTACCTTTAAGATACCATTCATATGCTTCTGGGTCTATTTTGGTTTCTTCTGCCAGGTATGTCTCCACCTCTGGGCTAAGCACTTGTTGTATGTCATCTGCTATTTCTTTAGTAACTTCTTTGTACAACGTAAACAAGTCTCTGATCATGCTCTCGTGAGACTGGGTCCCAATGTAAGATCCTTTCTCACCGTCGATAATCTGGATCTCAATACTGATGTTATCACTATTTCTCAATATAGAACCATCGACAAGTGCATCGACATTCAACTCTTTGGCTATTTCAGTGGACCTCTTGGACATATAATTATATGCAATCATATCAGTAAACGGAATTACATCAATGCCAGCGCGCTGTAACTCTACTATCAAGGCTTCGTGTATTCCCTGAACCAGGTGGTCTTGTGTGGGATTATTCATAAGATTGCGAAAGGGCATAACAGCAATACGCTCTATATCAGGACCTTTAGTATAAGAAGAGTATATAAATGCAACACCTGAAAGAACTATTAATAAAAGGAATGCAAAAGAGAAAAGTATGAGTTTGGACTCAAATATCTGTTTTGGCTTTGACTCAATTTTACCTTTTAGATGCTTTGGATCAGGTATTTTCAGGCCTTCATTAGAAATCGCATACAGGTCAATAGGTCTTTCTACATTTTTGTATTGGACAGTTTTTAGAAAGCTTGTATTTATGTTCTTATTGTTTTTGATTTCATCGTACACTTTGTCTGAAATCAATATACTCCCAATGGTTGCTGAAGATTCTACCCTGGATGCAACATTTACACCATCTCCAATGATATCTTCATGCGTATATATGATATCACCACAATGTATCCCAATTCTCAAAGGAACGTGTAATCCTTGTTGAAATTCCAACTGCATATCGATACCACATTGAACAGCATCAACTGCACTATCAAATATGCTTAAGGTACCATCTCCAAAATATTGCAAAATAGTCCCGTTGAAACGATGCGTTTTCTCTTTTAGTACCTTACGGTGTTTGTTTCGGACGGAAATTGCATGATCCTCATCTTGCTGCATCATCGCTGTATATCCCTCAATATCTGTGAACATAATGGCAGCAAGCTTTCGGATACGTTCCATGGTTTGGACTTGAAGTTGAAGTAGTTAAAGATAATAAATTTTCTTGTCTCTGGAATCATCCTTCAAGGCAATGGGGGCATATACAGTCAAATATGTCCCTAGATTTACACTTATCTTGATAGGTATGATACTTTGCTTAATCTATATAATCAGTTGGCCTAAATAGCTTTTCAAGCTACTTTTTCAGTTCTTTAAACGTCTCACTTAGTGTTTTATCCCAGTATTGCTTTACTTTCTTTTCCCACAGATAATCCTCCTCCTTCAGATGTGTATACAATACCTTCTTAAACTTTGAAAAGGTATCCCTATCTGAAAAAAGCCCAAAAAGTTCAGTCTGTTTAAACTTATCCAAATAACTCTTCTCAGGATTGGTCTCAATGACCAAACTGATGGTATTGTGTAACCTCATTGCCAATTTTTCCAAGTTGTATTCAGATGGGATATCCAGTAGAACAGCAATTTTTTGGCTCATTTCCAGTGTTATGTTAGGGTTACTAGAACACGCTCTAATATAGCTTTCCTGTGCAGATCTATTGTATTCAGTGGATTCATCATTGATCTCTTTTAATGCATTTAGCACGTCTAACATATTGGGAAATCGATCATTAGACAATAATTTCCTTACGATATAAATGAGTTCATCTGGCCCCTCCAACTTCGAAAGCTTTCTTTCTCTGAAGGCTTCATTTTTCTCAAATTCGATTCTTTCTTCAATTAAATCAATCATCTTTTCAGGTTGGAATAAAGCTTCCCCCACGATTAGTAAGTACGCCAGGACGCCTAATGAAAATTGATTGGTTTGAGGTGTATGGTCAATATGATCTATTGCATTTAGCCGTTGATAGCTCATATATGTTAAATTGGACACAATCTGATGATAATTGCTTTCGGGCTGTGTCCTAAATACGATAAAAGGTGACAGCATAGGCTCTCCTTCGCTATCTACAATTATGCTTGAAGCCCTAAGATCCGCATTGAAAATTCTGCGTTTATGGAGATAGTATAGGGCATCAGAAATACTTATTAACATTCTCTTGGTTTCACTCACAGGCCGTGGACCACTTTCATTGACCATCTTTTCTATGTTTATACCCCTAACAAATTCCATAATTACATATCGGGGCACATCATCCTTCCCTGATTTTCCCAACACAGAGATAATGTTTCTATGATTAAGCTTATTGATCTGATAAACTTCCTCAAAAGCGTCTGTATGAGTAAATAAATTGTCATTCTGTAATGCTCTAATAGCTACAATATCACCATCTGTTTTCTCTTTAGCTTTGTAGGTAACGGTGGAGGCACCAACACTTATAACATCCTCTAATTCATAACTGGCTATGAGTGCATGTTGTAGCTTATCCTGAAAGGTCTGTTCAGTCTCAAACTCCGTCTGTATAATCAATCGCAACTCTGTATCAATCTTCTCAATTAAATTAATCAACTCAGAATTGATCAAATTTTGCTGTTGTGTGTAATGTTCCTGAGAAATCTTCCCTTCAGAAAATGCTCTCCTTTTGTCGTGAAACTTACTTTGTAGTGTCGTCCATTCATATCGATACTCTCTCATTTTCTCGAGGAAGCTTGATCCCATCTCAAACACCTCATCCATTTTACCCTCTTTGATCAAATTAAATAATGCGATTTTCATGATAATGAATTTGTTTAGCTAATAAAGCACGTTTCGTCCTAAAGAAAAATGCTTAACCTATAATCCGCTGTTATAATTAGATTTAGTGTCAATATATTGGGAACAATTTTTAAAGTGGCAAAGTAATGATAGGTGGCTAGACAATATTAATAATGTCATATTAAGTGTTAAGACAATATTATTTTATAAAATAAATACTAGCTATAGTGGTTTTTCAATAAGTGCGGAATTAATTCCGCACTTATTGAAAAACTGAATAATCTGTAATATAATTTAGTCCATCCACTTATTATATTGTAATAACAGACACTTCAGGGGGGTGATCATATAACAGAGACAACATATTTGTTGTCGTCTGCTTTTATTCACCCACCTACTCCTCCCTCTCCATCAACACATACAGCTCTGCAGGGAGGTGATTAAGTTTAACACTTTGCAAAACCCACTACTTATGCTGATAGATCGACTTACCCTTGGCTACAAATACTATATCGCGCCTTGCTATCATGGAGAGCCCGTCAAACAGGAAGACTTTCCTCAACATTTTATAGATGTGGACCTCAGCCTATACCGTGAGGAACTTATGAGTTTTCATACATTTCAGACATATACCCTCGACATAGTGGAACATCAGGAGCATATCTTACCTATTATGCGTATGGTATGGCAGGGAGAAAAACACCATAAAAAACTACTCATCTTTGCAGGTGTGCATGGAAATGAAACGGGTGGGTTGCTAGCTATCCCTAAACTACTTACTGATATCCAACACTTTTCAGAAAGGTATGAACAATGGGAAATTCGAATCATCACTCCGGTAAACCCCATAGGTGTATTGTATCAATCCCGCTACAACGAGAACGGCTGCGATCTCAATCGCAAGATGTTTCGTTCCACTCAGAAAGGCATTGTTATTCAGCGAAATGAGATTGATGAATTCGACCCTGATTTTATTGTTACCCTACACGAAGCCCCCTCAGAAGGCTTTCTCATCCATCCTTCTATACATGTTTCACAGCCTTTGATTGATAAAGTCCTACAGGATGTTTCTCAACAAGGCGTTAATTTATCAATCAAGGACTATTGGGGAAGGGAATTGCCCCAACATGGATGCTCCAGGGTAAGTGGTATGATGAGGCGGTTGGGCAACATACTCCGTGTAGAATCCCTGGATGACTGGGTGGAGGATAGGGAAATACCCGTTATCACAACAGAAAGCTGCTGGAATTCTGAGGATCAGTTCCAAAGAGTTGATAGTCATGTTTATGCAGTACAATCTGTGATAGATAGCCTGGATAATATGACAAATTAATTCAGGTTTTTTATCTCTATCATGCATGAATGGATACTATACTGAAGTATACCTTCTGTTTAATGATAGAGGCTTAGTGATTCTATTCATCCCTTAAATGAACCACTGGGTTTACATATATTACCTTGTATAACAGCCAGGTATTGATCAGAATAAATACAAAGCTACACAAGAGTATTCCCATTATTGGAATTCCAATATGTAAGTTGATCCGCTCGGGATAGTTTTGTAACCAGTTTTGCAAAAAGTATATGGCTGGGATCGTCCCAATAATAAACCCCAACAACAACCACTGACCGAATTTCTTAGAGAACAACCAATATATCTGATAAGGAGTAGCACCATTAATTTTACGAATACTGACTTCTTTCAGGCGTTGTCTTACATGTGTTCCAGCTACCCCTAACAACCCTAAAGACGCCAAAAGAATAGCAATCAATGATCCTGCGCTCGTGAGTTTTTGCATTTGTAATTCCGTCTGCATCTCCGCTTCATTAATCTCTGATAACCAAGCATATCTGAAAGGCCATTGGGGGTAATTTTCACGCCACAATTCCTCAATCTGTGCTATATGAGGCGCTGCATTTGCCATCGCCGGATAGAACTTGATCATGAGTTCCTGGATTTGATATTGAGGAGAGGTATATATTACCAGGGGTTCCAGCGCCGTTTTAGGAGAAAAATAGCGATAGTCCTTTACTACTCCGATAATGCGAGGGTTTTCAAGTTCTCCATATTTGAAGGGAATGCGTTTACCTACAGGATTCTGTAGGCCGACTTGGGAAACAAACGTTTCATTCACCAGGATTGCATTTTGCGCGTCCGTAGCTTTCTGCAAATCAAAATTTCTCCCCTGCATTATTTCCAACTCAACGAGATCCACAAAATCTTCGTCAACGCGCAAATGACTGGTTTCTAACTTAAGCGTATCGTGGTTGATATTAGTTCCATTATATCCCGAATGTGCACTGACGGATTGTACTATCGGTAGTTTCCCCAAAGAATTCTTCAACTGAGTAAGTTTCTGCTCATCATCATCTAATATTTCGACAGTCAAAATATTTTCATCATTATAGCCCAGATCAAAATTCAATAGATGGTCCAACTGCCGACCCACTGTGATCATACCATTTATCAAAAAAGTGGTCAATCCTACTTGTAGCATGACCAGAAACCAGCTCACTAATGATTTTCCACCTACCTTTAATTTATTTTTCAGGGCAAGGCTGGCTTTTTTAGTAGAAAGAACAAAAGCGGGATACAATCCTGAAAGGATCGTACTTATAATCAGGGTTATCATAAACCCTATAATAAATGTCCAACTGGCTAGTTGATGGGCTGTATAGGTTTCATTCACAAACTGCGAAAAAGTCGGCAATGCCAAATAGATGAGCATAATGGCACATGCACCTGCAATAATTGTACTTAACAATGATTCACTTAAAAATTGCTGGAAGATGGCAGATTTTTTGGCACCAATGACTTTTCGAATAGCTACTTCTCTCGAACGACTCAGAAAATTACCTAATGCAAAGTTAGAATAATTAAAACACGCGATGAGTAAACATAGGATGGCTATTCCCAGAACCGCAGACAGTATTTGTTGGTCTGCTGTAGCTCTCAATCCGTTTCCCAGGGAATAAGTTTCACTTGTGTGCATATCTGTGAAAGCTTGCAATTCAAGTTTTTCACTATTCTCACTTTCCGCATTCCTGTATAACACTTCATTCATTCCCTGGATAATTTCTTCTTCGCTTGCTCCCTTCTTTTTCAGAATAAAGACATTCATATTGATATCAAACCATTCGACTGTTCGACGAGTTTCTACACGATTTACCCAAAAAGTAAAGGGAATAAGGATATCAGGACGTATAGTTGAATTTCTAGGCATGTCTTTGTAAATGCCTATGATGGTGAATGTCAATTCTTCTGAACCAAATAATAATGTGAGTTCATCCGTTTGGGAAAGTTGATCTGCAAATGATTCTGAAACCAGTATCTGACTGGGGTTTTCGAAGCTGCCAGGACCTCCAGAAAGAAAGGTAAAGTCCAACATGTCAAATAGTTCTCTATCTGCATAGTGGAAGTATTGATACTCATATTCTTCCCCTATCTTCCTTAACGCCAAGCCATTTTTTATATGCGTCGCTTTTTCAATCCCCGGCACCTGTTTAGGCAATTCTTCTCCCATGACGTAAGAGGCCCCGCCAAATTTGTAGACTTTACCCTGATACTCCATGCTACTCGTCAGACGGTACAACTGATCTGCTTTACGATGAAAAGTATCATAAGAATGATGTTCAACTAAAAACAGGTAAGCCAGTGCAGCAGTTGAAATGCCGACTGCCAGCCCCAGTATATTTATGATCGAGTAGGTCCGGGTTTTCCAGATAAACCGAATTCCAGTCCGAAGGTAATGTTGAAGGGTAGCTAGATATATATTTTCCATAAATCCTGGTGTTTTGAGTTTACAGAGCCGCACAGTTTTCAACGCGTCGAAACAAAAAGTACGTGTAGCATATGTCAGTCCTTTGGATTCTACCCGCCAATAAAACGCTTCGTGTAGATCTCCTTGAATTTCTTCGAGGTACTCTTCCGGGCAGACCTTTTTCAGGAACCTATCCGCCCATTTAGGAGGATTAGGCTTTTTCATATTTAAATTTGGGTTGAACAATGTGTGTCCATAGTTGGGTCTTTACTTCTTGAAGCTGTTTGACAGCATAGTATCCTGCAGCCGTAGCACGATATAATCGCTTGCGTCTTCCCCCTCGTTCTGCGGTTGGTTCTCCAAATCGGGAATCCACCCACCCTTTCTTTTCCAACCGCTTCAACACCACATGCACAGCAGGTAGAGAGAGCGTGCGATCCATGGATGCCTCGTATTGCTTTACTATGTCTACACCGTATGACTCCTCCTTTTGAAGTAAGATCATTAATATGATTTCTTCCAGAGAACCCATAGTCTCCATATAATTAATATTTGTTTAAGTTATGAGGTGCAATATGATTAACATTTGTTTAAAAAACAAGTATTAATGATTGTGGTGGGCTTGGGAAATGATACCAAGCAAGTGATAGGACATATTTACATATGCTCTTTTATCATATTATTCGATCCCTCCAGGATTGATGCTGGGTGGAATACCAGTGCTATTCCTGGTTGAACCCTCTCAGGGTTTCTGAAACTCCGAAGGAGTTAAACCAGGAATACTACCGGATAACGAACCATCTGTCTTATCCGTTCGTGTACACCCACATTCTATATTAAATAATCCATATATTTGTTATAAGAAGGAATCAGATTCCGGTAAGCATATCTGATATTACTCACCAATTGCCAAACACCATGTACCCTGCATTATCAAAAACATTCATTTCCTTATTGGCTTTATGCCTAATCTCTTGCAGCACACAGGTTGATACATCCGCTGATTCCTCCCGGAATACCATTCTTACAATGGATGATCCCAGAAACCTACCCTTGATCAATGAGTTAGGCGACACGATCCCCACGGGTGTACCCATACATGTACAAGGGGAAAGGATCAGACTGGAAAGTATTGCAGAATTAACTACAAAACCTATTCCCAATAGCCCTTACGAAGTTCCTTTGAGGACACAACAGGTTCCCATACTCCCCTCTCGTGTGATTGAGGTTCCTCCATCATTACCGGTACATATTCCTGGAAAAAATGGCGTAACGATCCCCAAAACTCGACCTGTTAACACATTTACCCAACCTGTAATCCAACCCGAACCCATTCCTGCATTGCCTCTGGTTAGAAAGGATCAAGCCACCCTCGACATCCAATCCGTCAGTAAGGAACAGGCATTAGGTTCCATCAGTGATATGATCACCGATCAAAAGGGGAATATATGGTTAGCAGGACAAGAAGGATTATTTAGATATGACGGGCACTCCTTTACCCATTTTTCTGATTCTGAAGTATTCTTGGAAAAAGAAATTTCTACATTGAAAGAAGATCATCAAGGGAATATATGGATGATAAGCAATGGAAATTTGAGCTGTTATGACGGGGAATATATTACCTACTACGGATATAATGACGATGAATTATCTCCCTTTTTTCTGACTGATCTGATAGAGGTAGATGCGCAGGGACATATTTGGACAGTAGGTCAGGTTGGGGATAATGTAGGGGTTCATGACTTAGATCCTGTCTCAAAGCAGATTACTAGTTACTCACGTGCTGATGGATTACATATAAATAGAATCTTATCTATCTTGTTAGAAGATCAGAAAGGTAATCACTGGTTTGGAGGAATGGGAGGGGTAACGCGTTTTACCCCTAAACAGGGCGAAAAGGGTACGTTCACGCATTTTACCCGTAAGCAAGGATTTCCGCTAGTGGGGGTAGCTTCTATCAAAGAAGACCTGGAGGGAAATATCTGGTTTGGAGGAATGGAAGGGCTTGTAAAATACGATGGGAATACCTTCATACACTATCCTAAAATGGGATGGGATAAGGCTCGATATTCAAATATTCAATTGGTAGATACAAAGGGAAATCTCTGGATCACTGAGACATCTCCTAACGGAGAACGTCTAGTATACTGCTTTGATGGTACCTCTTTAATTCACGTATCCGAACTGGAAGGATTAGAATATAAGAATGTAGTATCAATTATCGAAGATCCTCAGGGAGGCATCTGGTTTTCCTCCTTTCTACCAGAAGGGTTGAGTAGACTCAGGATAAATGGGATCAGACATTTTACCACACAAGATGGCTTAATAGATAATGGCATATGGGCCCTCACAGAAGATCATCAAGGTCATATCTGGATAGGGGCAAAACTCTATGGTGTAGATGGAAAAGGAGTCAGTAGATTGGAGGAGCGAGAAACCGGTGGGACATTTTATCACTATACGAAAGAAAATGGCTTTAATCGGTTGAACCATCGGTCTTTTTATACCGATAGAGCAGGGAATATCTGGTTTGGGCATTATCGGTTTTTCTTGTCAGTATACAATCCCGAAAGGGGATCTATTACACACTTCAATCCCAAATACGAAGAAGCGTTTTCCTGGCGTTTTTGGAATATGCTAGAAGATCGAGCGGGTAATATGTGGTTTGTAGGAACGAATGCCATCATTCAATATGATGGGACATACTGGACTACATTTTCCAATAAATTGGGGCTGGAAGTGGTTATTGTATTTAGTGTATTGGAGGACAAAAAAGGTACCCTTTGGTTTGGGACATCAGATGGAGGATTGTTACGGTTTGAACCCGATGAATCAGACTCTGGAGGAGATTTTACGCATTTTACTCAGAAAGAAGGTCTGGTTGGAAATACAGTACTCCCTTTAGTAGAAGACCGAAATGGGCATATCTGGATAGGAACTACAATGGGCTTAAGTGTGTATGATGGAAAGCGGTTTATCTCATTTACTGAAAAGAATGGACTTCATCATAATCGTATTACTTCTATTACCAAAGATCAGGAGGATCGGATGTGGGTTACTACCAAGAAGGGAATCAGCTTGTTTGTCCCTGGAGATACCTCAGGAACTATGACAACTATACCGGGCTATCGGTACTTTACATTCGGACTGAAAGATGGAGCCAAAAGTAATTCTTATAATCCTTTTAGCAGTTTACTGGATTCTAACAATAGAATATGGTGGGGTACGGCCGATGGTCTCATACGTTGGGACCTTAACGAATTTACCTTACCTCAGTCAGCTCCAGAACACCTCCAGTTCACTCAATTGGACTTACAGGGGCAGTTTATTGATTTTAAGCAGTTACGCGATACTTCGTATAGCCATACGCTTTCCTTCGGGAAAGATCTCAAAGGTACCTTTGATTCTGTAGCTGCTTTTTACAACTATCCCCTCAACCTGAAATTGCCGCATCATATCAATCACTTAACCTTTCACTTTTCTGCTATCGACTGGAAAGCACCCCATAAAATTCAATATAGTTTCAAAATAGAAGGGATAGATAAGGATTGGAGTTTGCCTTCCCCTGAAGCAGTAGCAGATTATCGTAACCTTGCTCATGGTACGTACACGCTCCATGTCAAAGCCAAGGGAGAAGCTCAGATATGGAGTGAACCTATAAGTTATACCTTTACCATTCGCCCTCCCTGGTGGTTATCTCCATTGGCGATTGTGAGTTATGTGCTACTATTCCTGACTGCGCTTTATGTTACCTATCGCTATCTTCTCAATCGTAGGTTAATCGCAGAAGAAGCCAGGCGGATCAAAGAACTGGATGAAGTGAAAAGCCGATTTTACACCAATATCACGCATGAATTTCGAACGCCCCTCACCATCATCCAGGGAGTAAATGATCAAATTAGCGAACATGATAAAGAGACATCTCTGATCAGGAAACATAGCAGGCACTTGCTTACCCTCATCAATCAAATCCTGGATCTGTCAAAACTGGAATCCAACTCACTCCCAATCAATCTCATTCAAGGTGATATCATTTCTTACTCAAAATATCTGATGGATTCCTTTGAGTCGCTTGCCAGGAGTAAGGAGCTCAGTCTGCATTTCCTCAGTTCAGAAGAAGAGATTCTTATGGATATTGATCCCGACAAATGGCAGATGATTCTCTCCAACCTGATTTCAAATGCCATCAAATTTACACCCACAGGAGGCCATATTTACCTAAACATTCATCAAAAAAGTACTAAACAGCTCGAAGTCCGGGTAAAAGACACAGGAATTGGCATTCCAAAGGATAGACTCCCCTATATTTTCGACCGCTTTTATCAGGTAGAAGATTCCTCCACGCGCAAGGAAGAAGGCAGCGGTATTGGGCTAGCCCTCACCCAAGAACTGATACAGGTTTTGGGTGGTACTATTGAAGTTAAAAGTACTCCTGGAAAGGGCACTGAATTTAATATCAAAATGCCTGTAACTCGTCAAGCTCCCTTGAAAGAAAATATGCCCGTATTGATTGAAGAACCCTCGTTATCGGTTGAAGAAAATGGAGTAGATATTCCTCCCTTAGTTCAAGACCTTACTACGTTGGGAGAAGACACGCAAACCATACTCATCGTAGAGGATAATGAGGATGTAAGAGGATTCATTTATTCTATACTCAAACATTCCTATACCCTACTGACGGCAGTAAATGGTGAAGAGGGAATTAAAATGGCAATAGAACACAGTCCGGATTTGGTCATCAGCGATGTAATGATGCCCCTTAAGGACGGATTTGAGCTATGTCAAACCCTAAAAGAGGATTTACGCACCAACCATATCCCGATTATTCTCCTCACTGCAAAAGCTGATATTGAGTCGAAACTCGCTGGCCTTACCTTCGGTGCAGATGCTTATCTTCCTAAACCCTTCGACAAAAAAGAGCTGAGGATACGGATTGAAAAACTCATGGAACTGCGTTCCAAATTGCAGGAAAAGTATCATTCTCAATCCTATTTATCCGCTCAAAACGGAGAGATACCAGAAGCAACTCCAGAAGAAAAGTTCGTACAATCCTTTAAAGACATTGTGGAAGAGCACCTCTCTGATCCTGAGCTAAATGTACATAAGCTGTGCAGGCTCATGGGGATGAGTAGAACTCAACTTCACAATAAGGTTAAAGCCATCACAGGTCAATCTACCACTCAATTTGTGAAATCCATTCGACTGGCAAAGGCAAGTGGCTTGTTGTTAACTACCTATCAGAGTATTTCAGAAATTGCTTATGAGACAGGCTTTCAAAGTGCATCGTATTTTTCTCAGTCTTTCTCCAAGGTCTATGAGCTCAGTCCTAGTGACTATCGAGAGAAGCATCAAACGCCTTCATAACCCTGTCTTGAATACTTAACAGTCTTCAATTATTAAGGAATTATGCGTTGTGTCATTATTGTATAGTAATAGTTAAATTCTTTTAAGCACTCACCTTAGTGACGCGACAACATTAGATGTAACTTTTAAAAAAATTGGGGGACACGGCCAGATAGAACAGATAGTTCAATATCCGGCCCTGTTCCTGGTTGAACCCTTTCAGGGTTTCTGGAACGCTGAAGGCGTCCAACCAGGAATAGCGGTGGAATTCCACCCAAATCAATCCTGGAGGGATTGAACATATTGACAAGTGAGCATATGTAAATATGTCACAATCTTAGCGTGAGTCACTTCAAGGCATTAAATCTTTAAAGGCACGTTTGCCTATGCGAAATGCTTCCAACACCTCGGCTTTTGCTTCATCAGAAGGGAAACTTCCCGCTGAATCCAACCATTTCATGGCATTATCCAGATAATGAATGAAATAAGCAGCATCTTCAGTAGATCGGATAGGTTGCTTATTATTCGTAATATAAATGGGGCTCGTATGCGAGAATACATTTTGTGGTCTCAGGGTTCCAAAATATCTATTAAACAGTGTAGGTCCTCCCCCAGCATCTCGTCGCTGCGCAAAACTCACTCCGGACCTTGCATCGGGTTTATTTAATTGATAGGCCCTTGCAGCTACCCATACACTGTTATGTGGAACATAGTCTATTTCGAGTGTAGCATTTTGCTCGTCTTTACTAATCTGCTTTTCTGCAATTACTTCTCCATTCGCTACGATTTCCAACCTGTCAATGGGAAGCTGACTCCAAACTTCTGCACGTAATTTGTACGTTTTCTGTCCCTCCCACATAAGCTCATCTCCTGGCTCATGACCATCGACATCAAATAAAATGAACGGCCCATTGCTGACAAACGTTTTTCCTTCATTCAACGCATTAATCCAATGTTCATAGGTAAAATCTCCCTCTAACTTTGCATATACCCGATTAGCCCCTACAGTAACCTGATTATTCATCTTATCTGTACCCCCTGTTATTGGTAATCGCAGGCCGCAATTTAGCAGTCTATACCACAAGCGCAGGCCAGGATTCATTTGTACTTCGGGTACGATATCATCCGCAAAAATGGGCTCATGAAAAGGATCGATGGTGCATAGTAACTCAACGGCGTCTACTTTTTGAAGAACTGCTGCCAAAGGTCCTTCCAGACCGGGCCATGCAGCGAAATGTGCCCAGGATAAATGTCCACCATAATCATGGATTTGGTCATAGGCATACATGTTCAATGGGTATTGGTGGGACCGCTTTTCTTTCGATGGCTCTACCAGACGTTCTTTAATATTGAGCAAATTAACGTGCCCTAAGCGATCTTCCCTGAACTCCTGACCGTAATATATTATGTGGTTGGAATCTGTACTGGGTTCTATTTCTCCACGGAACCGATCGTGATCTATCGTAAAGTCAGAGATCAATATATTACATACGTTGAGATCCTCCGCTTGCATTTCAAGAAATGCAGATTCCGAATTAATGTGATGTACATGCACATCCCCACTATACCAACTTTCATCAGGAACATCCATGAAAGTTTGGAGTGGAATTTCGATCTTTTTATTGGTTTTGCTAATATCTAAGGTATCATCATATATCCCATAATGAAATCCTTTGACTACCTCCATATGAATCACACTTTCAGAGGTGTGGATATCAAATTTCCCTTCTACATACGCAAACTTCCTTCCCTCATCGAGTAATACATCCTTTTCTATGGCTGCAGGAGTATTAGGTTCTGTAATAGGGAAATCAACCTCATGCCCAGAAGGAGCAATATAATTTCCATCCAAACCTGTAACCCTTACACGTGCTGCGGTAGGTTGTCCTTTCTCATCCAATATGTCAACCTCATAGGAGTGTGTCGAATCTGATTGGCAGGCTGTAAAAACAGTCAGTAGGAACCAGCCTATTACGTATAACTTTTTCATATAAGTATCGACATAATTAAATATACCCATTTCCTCCCTGCAGAGCTGTCCTTGTATATGGAGGTTAGTGAATTTAAGAATAACACATAAGAGTGGGTCTCTATTCCGGAAAATAATAAGGAAAATCTTTGTCGCAAGCGTAAACCTAGGTACTATCGGCACTTTTTACTGAATCCTTCTCGGTTATCTCTCCATTCAGTCCATACCCCAATACTTTCAATACGTAGTTCCAAGTCTCGTCTTGTGGGTCCATCGCATAAGATAATATGTTCATTAATTTTATCTAGTTCTCTAAGCGTTGGAGCCATTTTTTGGCAATAATATGACCAGCTAGCATTACGTAGTGCTTCCAATACTTCATTTCTTTTGTCTACCATTTTGAAAAATCTTTCCATGAGTTTTTCTCTCGATACATCTCTCATGGTACCCCAGGAAAATAGCATATCTGAAAGCTCTTTAAGATTTGTTTTAGCTTCCCAGATATATCTGTTTACTTCCTGATTTCGGCCAGCTTGTTCGAGTCTGTTTGCCCATGTAACATCCCAGTCGCCGGGAATGTCAACACGAGCATTAATACCACTGGAATAATTCCCAGATTCTACATGCATATTTATTTTAGACACTTTTTTGAAATCAGCGTAAAGTGCTACCAGGGTTTGATAGTGATCCTTAACTGAATTCAGTTTCGTTTCAGCCTTAATTAACTCTTGCTCAGCAACAGAGCAAGAGTTGGAACCACCGGTAGATGGAATTGTTGAAGGAGTATTATTTCCAGGCTGGGTAGTAGTAGATGGAATACCAGCGGAATAACCCTTCTCGAAGACATAAAGCACTTCGAAATTTACAGATTCAGTTTTGCGAAGGGACGGATTGCCATGATTTGAATTGATCGTAAATCTCAATAAAATATAGGTATGTATGGGTTCATTTATTACCGGTATATCCAATACTTTTACATTCACACTTGAACCAGTACTTCCCTCTCGTTTTTTAAATGCGGTTACAATCTTTTCGCCAGATAATTGATTCTTAGCTACAATACTGTTTGTGGCTCCTGCCCAACTGACACCAATATTTGCCGTACGACTAATGCAGCTTTGTTTTTCCGTTGAATTCAAAGATACAGTAAGTTCGTCCCCTGAGCTAAGCCGGGAAATATCTTTATTAAAAGTCCAACTTAACGTATATTGCTCAGTGCATCCTCCGGTAAAATTGATTGAAAAAGTTGCGCTTCCTCCATTTTTATCTCCATTAACAGTAACCCCTTTTTTATAACCATCTAGTGAACCTTTTAACATTTCTTTATATCCCCAAAATGAGCTGTTTTGGGCAAATGATGACAAGGAAAGAAAGACAAGTAGTAACAAGAAGGTATGCGATTTCTTTAAGTACTGCATAGGGAAGTTCCATGTGTAAAGTTTCATCGTCAAAGTAGTTGTGTTTGAGTAAACAGAAAAAGTATGAGGTATTATTCTTTTGAATGAATAACCTTTTAATCATAATTTACATCTTTCAGGTAAAGAATTCAATTGTGATAGCCGGTGTGTTTAGAAAACGGTAATATTTTTACGTGCAGTCTTTTGAGCTTATGAGTGATGCTACAATATTTTGAGAAGACACACACGGTCATCCTGATGATTGTTATCAGACAAAAACCACTTTAAGATTATTATTGGATAATATTTATATTTTATTTTTATATAATTTCTTAATCATAAAAATAATTTAGACCAAAGTAAATATTGTACTAACTTGTAATGGATAAGTGGCTAGACAATATTATTTTGTAAAATAAATACTAGCTATAGTGGCTTTTCAATAAGTGCGTGTTACATCCCTTTGGGAGAATTAATTCCGCACTTATTGAGAACTGAATAAACTATAATATAATTTAGTCCATCCACTTACCTGCAATAAAAACAGCTACTGCAATGAGCGGTATTTTGTCATAGGTATACTCTATTTCAACATTAACACACAACTTCATGGAAAAAAAAATTATCAACCCCTGGGAGTGGCAAAATAATTTTGGTTTTGTCCAGGCTAATGAACTAAGTGGCGTATCTCGTATGATATTCTGTTCGGGACAAGTGTCCACGGATGAAAATGGAGCACCCATGCATGCAGGTGATATGTCCGCACAAATAATATTAGCATTAGACAATTTGGAAACGGTATTGAAAGAAGCTGGTAGTAATCTTGGTGAAGTCGTACGGTTAAATTGCTATGCGACAGATATCTCAGGCATCCTGGACTCATGGGGAGTACTCGTCCAACGCCTCAGCGAAGCGGGGTGTAAACCTGCCATGACGCTTCTTGGAGTATCAGCATTATTTCATCCCGATATCATGGTCGAGTTAGAGGCTACGGTGATCACGTAATCCCTACCCAGGGAAATAACATTTTATTGCTGTTAAAATATATTAGAACTATTTTTAGTCATATTCCACAATCATCAAACATTATCTAAGGACTTCACGATGAAACAACAATCAAGACTAGTACTCCTATTCATTCTTTTTGTAGCAGTGTGTTCATTTGCGTTTATCGCACTTCAAAGCCAACCTTCAAATACTGAGCTTGTGCATGATCACGAATACGGTCATGATCACCCAGATCATTGGCATGAGCATCATGGAGAAGGTCATCACAATCATACTGCTTCAAGCCACTCACATAGCCACGACTCTGAAGAACCTCTAACTGATGGAGATCGCGTAAAATTAGTTACAGGAGAAGGTGCATTCGTATTTTCCTGGGATCAGGAACTAACTGCTGCATTTCCGGAAGATGCCAGCGAGTTTGAAATCGATTTACATGGTGGATTCAACGAAGATCCTGAGACAGGAATCGTGTATACAGGAATTCCAGGGTATGGATTATGTTCTATTAGCCCTGATTTGAAAAAATGGACCAAAATTGGTACAGACGAGCGGTTGAAAGATAACATTCATGGAATTGTATTCTTTGTTCATAAAGGGAAGAAACACCTGGCAGTAGCTCAGAATGGAAAACGTGTGTTGGTACTAAACATCGATGGTAGTATTGTCAGTGATTTACTTCAGCCTACAGGGGATGAATTTGATTTTGAACCCGCGAATGATTTTTTCAAGTCCCCAGAAAGTAATTTTGGGGTTACTGATGTTACTTATCTGGATGGAAAGATTTACGCAGCTCATGGCTATTCAAAAGGTGATTTTGTTCTTACCATTGAAGAACAGGATGGTACGTGGACATGGGGCAAGCTTGCCTGGGGAGGAAAGGGCAAAGCACCCGGACAATTTCAAACTGCCCACGGCATTTATGCGCATGAGGGACATATCCTGGTAGCTAATCGTGCTGCGGGACAGGTAGTCAAGTTTACACCAGATGGCGGTTTCGTAGAAATGTTTGAAGATATACCCGAAAATAGCCTGGTATGTAATGTATCGTATAAAGCCGAGCACTTTTTCTTCAATGCATTAAGAGCACTGGAAGGTCAAAAATCTGCCCCCATTTATGCGCATACGGGTAATGAATTGGTTTCAACGATCATACCTGGCGACCTGGATATACCTGTACTCACCAATATCCATCATGTATGGCCTCATTATGTGGATAACGGAAGTACTAAGCAGTTGTACTTACTGGTACACGGCTGGAATAAAGGTAAATTTGCCGTGTTAAAAATGGAATCCTAATTCTAATCACAAGACATTTATTAGTCAATGAAATAATCGAAGGGAGGTATTCATGCCTCCCTTATTACTTTGTTAATCGAAACATCTGACATAGGCATTAATACTTATCTTTTAGCATGAAAAGAAATATATTGACAATTGGGTATTTCATTATTATTACCTCATGCAGTACTCCTACCAACAAAGTTTCCGACCAAGCTCAAATCTCATTTGAGCAACTTCAAGCAAATATTGATTCCCTGTTTCATGCAGAAATTGGTAGTGATAAACCTGGAGCAGCGGTATTGATTGCCTATGATGGTAACTTATTGATGGGAAAAGGATATGGATTGAGCGATCTGGACAATAACGAACATATTACTCCTTCTACCAATATGAGAATGGCCTCTGTAAGTAAGCAATTTACTGCTTTGACCATGTTGAGCCTGGTAGATAAAGGGATGGTTTCTTTACAAGACACTCTATATTCATATTGGCCCTATAAAGTATTTGAGAATATTACGATTGATCAGTTGATCAATCATACATCTGGACTTCCAGATTATGAAGAAGCATTTATGAGGAATTGGGACAGGACTCGAGTCGCTACCAACCAGGACGTGTTAAATTGGTTAGCCACTGATCCAACTCTGCTTTCAGTGCCTGGATCAACGTTTCAATACTCGAATACTGCCTATTTAGTATTAGCACTACTCATCGAGAAAATATCGGGGCAGGATTTTCCATCTTACGCACAATCAGAGATTTTTACAAAGGCAGGAATGGCACAAACGAATTATTACAGCCTGGCCAACCCAATTGATATCCAGGAACGTGCTTATTGTTATGAGAAGGATAGTTTGGATGAATGGGCAAAGGTAGATGGTTTTTTCCTCAATGGAGTAGTTGGTGATGGAGCTATTTATACTAATATAGAGGATTATTTTGAATACGATCAGGCACTCAGAGCAAACTCCGTTCTTTCTGAGCACATACATCAGCTCATCTTTCAGCCCAGTTCTCCTACGGGTTCTTATGGAAGGGATCACGGTTTTACATTTGTAGAAAGATCTGAGGAAGTTTATTATGGAATGGGATGGTTTCTAATTGGAGATATTGCTTTCCACGGCGGAGGCTGGTATGGTACCAGAACCATCGTAATAAGAGAACTCGAACGTCCACTCACTATAGCCATATTCAGGAACTCAGATCAATCACCCATTGGGTTATTGAATGCTACTTATGAATGGGTGAATAAATATCTCCGTATCCTCTCTACCATTCAAAACGTTCAACCGTAAGTTCGCTTTCATTAATCCATTATTCAATATGTTCAATCCCTCCAGGATGGGTGCTGGAAAGTATTAAATAATATTGTCCATGCACTCACTTACTAGGGCTAGAATTGAAGTCTACCTCCAATAAATCCCCTCTTAATAAATTCAGTTATTCACCGAATTCCGCTCCATCTTAGTCGGAAATGCCAAAGACCCACTGCTGTAATGGGTTCCGAATGTCACCACTCCTGAGTAAATTTGCTTGATGGCATCGATAACCTGATGCTCTGTCAGCTCTTTGAGTGGATGAATAAACACCACCCACATGATTCCCTCTCCAATAGCATATTTTACATCCAACGCAGTATGAAAATTAGCTTCCATACACTTCATGACCTGCTCTTCGGTGATATGCGACATCTCTGCTACAGGGGAAATAATACGCATGCGATTGTTATACTCATCCGTCAGGCATAAGAGTTCAAGGCTGTCTACACTGAATTGCCATTGTCCCTGAGAGCCTTCGACACGATCAGAAATCTGAAGAAAAATATTTTCCAATTGCTCATTATTCATAGATTGAGCAGAAAGCACAGTAGAAAACATGAGAAGCGTGATAAACAGAAGTGTAAATCTCATACCGTTGACGTTAGGTAGTAAAGTGTGTGGCTTATGACTGAGTATAAATAACTAAAAGTCTGATCAAAATATTTCTTATATATATGAAAAATGTCAGCATAGAAGTATCTCTATGCTGACATTTATTCAAAAGATGTAACGACTTACACCTCCCAGCCTTCTCGATAGGTTCTACCTACAAACTGGTTAGCTTCTTCCAGATTTGTGATCTTCATATTTTCTCCATCCCATAATAGCTTCTTTCGGGCATAGAAATCCAGTCTACCGTTGTCGTTCTTTTTGGCCAGCATATAACTGCGTATAGCCAGATTACCCATTAGCACTGTCTCGGTCATTGGACCTGCGTAGTCAAAAGAGGAAGTTAATGCTTTATGCTCAGGGCTTCCAAACCCAGCTTTACAAGCATCTACCCATTTGCGATGATGTCCATATTCAGGTTCTTCATTTTCCTCCACTTCAGGACCAAACTCAGTAGTACCATCGTTGAGATAGAGCTTAGGCATAAGTGGCGAACTGTCATTGATATTTGTAGAAATAATTCCTTTATCGCCAATGATAAGCACTCCGTTGCTGCTATTGTTACCTCCTATATCGCTATTAGCAGGTATTATTTCTGGATGTGCGGGTCTGATACCTCCATCACTCCACGTCATTTCAATAGGATCCTGGCTCTTATCTGTGGCATCAAAGTGCAACGTGATAAAGGAAGCAGGTGGACAGCCCTCAGGATAGTAATCTGCATTCCACATCTTCGTATAGATGGAAGCTACACTACACTCTGCATCATTGGGATATTTGAGTCCCAAAGTTCTGAAAGGTATATCTATTAGATGACATCCTACGTCTCCAAGCGCTCCTGTACCATAATCCCACCAGCCTCTCCAATTAAAGGGATGCATATTAGGGATATAGGGTTTGTAGGGTGCAGGCCCTAGCCATAGGTCCCAGTGCAAGTCTTTGGGTTTCTGACTATCGTCAGGTTCTGGCATGGGTATACCTTGAGGCCACACCGGACGATTGGTCCATACCTGTACTTTAGAGATTTTTCCAAGTGCTCCAGAATCTACCCAACCCTGGACCATATCCAACAACGGATTTGACCCTCCCTGATTACCCATTTGAGTAACCACTTGTTGTTCACGGGCCATTTCGGTGAGGATACGAGCCTCTCGGATGTTGTGCGTCAACGGCTTTTGCACATATACATGCTTCCCTCTCTCCATGGCAAATGCTGCTGCAGGGCCGTGTACGTGATCCGGAGTTGAAATGGTCACGGCATCTATTTCATCCATTTCGTCCAGCATCACGCGATAATCGTGGTATTGTTTCGCATCGGGGAATCTCTCAACTGATCGAGAAGCTGAACCAGAAAAATCCACATCACATAACGCAACCACCTTCTCACGTCCATCTACTGAAGCATTGAGGATATCACTTCGTCCTTTTCCTCCTGCACCTATGGCAGCTAAGGCAATTTGATCACTGGGTGGAGTATACCCTACTCCGCCCAAAACATGTCTGGGAACGATAAAAAATGAAGAAGCTGCTAGTGCTCCTGTTTTGACAAAAGACCTACGCGAAGTAGTTATTTGTTTTTTGTTTTGTTCTTTCATAGAGAATGATTTGTTGGGATCTCGCTTATTAGATAGTCCAAAGTATTAATGTACCAATTTTCTCAAAAAATTGTGGCATGATCCATGTCTCACATAGTAAGCTCATTATTTTCCCGATTGCACTTCCGATTGCATGATGGGTAATCTGATCTGTGAAGGATATTCATTGTTGTGATGAATCTTATTATGAGCGATGACAGCTTCTGTTTCATCGAAATTGTTACCCCCAGTGTTCAGGTTCCGGGTAAATCGAGGGAAATTACTACTTGAGATCTCGATGCGAATACGATGTCCCGGGGCAAAGTAATTACTAGTTGCCATAGGTGTTAGGTCAATTTTGTAAACTTCTCCTGCTTCCATCATTACTTCTTTGTCATATCCTTCACGATAGCGGGCACGCTGGATGGTCTCATCCAGATTATACGCTCTTCCATCCGGATAAACATCGACAAGCTTAATGGTAAAATCCGTATCCTTCACATCAGAGGATACATAGAGGGTACTTTCTATGAACCCAGTAACTTCAACACCTTCTTTCAGAGGTTCAGATGTATATACCAGGATATCATTTCTCGTTTCCATCTTCTGCTGATCACGTGCTCCTCCCTGTATAGCATTACCTGTACAACACACGTTCCCTCCATAAGATGACACCGGGTTCATGGGATCATACGTGAATGCATCTTCAGGTGAATTTGCACCTGGTTGGGTAGTCGAAAGTACGCCATCACCATACAAGCTATTGGCATTACCCTCACTGGATAAATAGTAGGTAGTCATTTGGGCAGTTTGAGGAGGCCATTGTTCCGCTTGTTGCCATTTGTTACTTCCCATTGTATAGTACTGGATACGAGGTGTGTTCTCCTTAAAACCATTATCTGCCCCTTTTAACCAAAAATCAAACCAGGCATAAATTTGCTCATCGTAGTTGAGTCTGGCATCTCCTACACTTCTTTCACCAACGATGGTATTTTCTGTCGCTCGGGTATAAGCACAATGTAAGGTAGGAGCAATCACCAAATATTGATTCTCAGCTACCTCAGGATCATCTATGTTATTGCGCACATGGTTAAACAGAGCAATATTGGGACTTATAGATACATCGTACCAGGAACAAAACCAAAAGCTGGGTACACCAAAGTCCATATCGTCGTGATACAATCCCCCTTTATACCAATCCGGATCATTGGGGGTCCGTCGGATCATCTTATCATAGATTTCAGTCTTTCCATTGATATTTTTCAGGATGTCTGATACAGGAAGGTGCTTAAAAGCTTCTGCCATATCTACAGGAGGGTTTTCCGGTGCAAGGTCATAGAAACGAGAGATGCGAATGAGGTCTTCCTGGGTAGCCCCTTTGGGAATCCTAGGTTTGAATTTGTCGTGCTCTACCCCGTACAACCAGGATGTAAACAACATCTGCTGTGCACCGCCTCTATACCAGTTTCCTTGTTCGTAATACTCTCCGACTCTTCCCACGCCAGCTCCAAAACCCATCGGTACCATGGCTGCATGCGCTGGGTGATCCAGGGCAGCAACTGCCATTTGCCACTCCGCGGTTGATGAACAACCATACGTAGCAATTTTCCCATTACACCAGTCTTGATCTTTCATCCAGGAAAATGCATCGTATCCATCGGTCAGCGGAACTCCGAGAATATCCCATTCCCCTTCAGAAAAGTATCTCCCACGTTCATTTTGCACGACATACGCATAGCCTCTGCTAACTGCTTCATACGCACGCTGAGCAGAGCGAGTAGTTTTCTCACCATCTCTCCATGTATTGAAGTTATAGGGAGTACGTACAAATATGACCGGGACTGGTTCGTCTGTTTTGGGACGATAGATATCTGTACACAATCTTATTCCGTCCCGCATGGGCATCATGACTTTTTGATCGATTTCTGCAATTTCCTCCAGCTTATTCCAGATATCATCTCCTTGTTGTGCCTGAAGGGATGTTGAACATACACTAATGAACAACAACAGTAGTAAAGAATAGTAAATAGGTTTATGGAATTTCATTTGAAATATGTGTTTGGGTGTTTAAAGTATTGTAGAACCATAATATAGCAATTTTATCGTTGGGGTAAGCATGACAATAGGCAGCTATCAAGTAGAAGAGAAACAGCTCATAGAATATATCAGCGTAAACGTGTTGACAATAATTTGAAATTTTGTTCAGCTATCCAGTGAAATTTCGCTAATATTACCTATATCTATAATCTCTGACTTATGAAATCAACGTTTCTTACCTTAATTACCATCTTTTGCTTCCATTTTTCAATCTCTCAGGATTTTGTAACCCTATTTGATGGTACCTCTCTCGATGATTGGACGGTCTCCGAAGAGAATCCCGAATCATTTTTTATTGAAGATGGGAAACTCGTTGCAAAGGGAGGTCGAGCACATTTGTTCTACACGGGAGAAGTAGGTGATGCTGATTTCAAAAACTTCGAATTGAAGCTCCAGGTAATGACCACTGAAAACTCCAATTCAGGGGTATATTTTCACACAACCTATCAAGCAAAAGGCTGGCCTGGAGAAGGATTTGAGGCTCAGGTCAATTCTACACACACTGATCCCAAAAAGACAGGAAGTCTATATGGAATTGCAGACATTTTTGTCCCGGGTCCAGATCAAGAGAAATTTGTAGCCAGAGTCGCCGAAAACAGAGAAATTTTTCTATATCAAGAACAAGCTCCTTCTACAGATGGAGAGTGGTTTGAATACCATATAACAGTACAAGACAAAAAAATCACGATCAAAGTAGATGGGATGACGCTGATCGAATGGACTCAACCCTCAGACTGGAGCAAAGACCGCCGTGTAGGTCATGGAACGGTAGGCATACAGGCACATGATCCCAATAGTACTACCTACTACAAAGATATACAAATTAAAATATTGGATTAACTACTACGTGTTTAGGGAACATATATCCCGGAAAAAATTGATATCTTACGACCTTTATCTGATTCAGTCTCGTGAATGTACCAATGGGTAATAATAAACTCATCCATACTTTCATTTCAGAGACAATTTTCTTTTCTTATACCTTGATTTATCTAGGATTACCTTACAAATAACAATACATGTACTACTATCGCAACTTATTGCATTGTGGATCTGGAAAAAGAATTTCAAATCCACTTTATTCAATTATTCTCATCTGTCTTATCGTATTATTCTCAGTTCGCTGTTCAAGCCCACAGTATGAAAGTCTTAATTTAGAAGTAAAAAAAGACGATCATATTATTTTGATAGGGAACAACCTATGCTCAAGAATGATGAATTACGGACATTTTGAGACAGCTTTACAATTGCGTTACCCAGATAGTGCATTATTTATACGCAACATGTGCGACGGAGGGAATACGCCGGGTTTTAGACCCCATGCAGGGCGTGTTTCTCCATGGGCATTTCCCGGAGCGGAACAATATCAGGATGAATATGCCAGAAATTCGGGTAGTAAGGGTCATTTCGAAACGCCTGATGAATGGCTTACCCGATTAGAGGCAGATGTTATCCTCGCCTTCTTTGGATACAGCGAATCATTCCAAGGTCCAGAAGGATTGGCCAACTTCAAAGCAGAACTAGAGGCCTTCATAGATCATACCTTAGCCCAATCTTACAATGGTGAATCTACCCCTAGATTAGCATTAGTCTCTCCTATCGCTTTTGAGGATTTGACGGATTCACTGGATCTTCCTAATGGAGTAGAAGAAAACAGAAACCTGAAATTGTACTCCGATGCGATAAAAGAAGTAGCTGAGAATAATAATATTCCCTTTGTCGATGCATTTACTCCCACCCAAGAATGGTATGATCAACAAGATCAATACCTCACACAGGATGGGTTCCAGTTGACAGATGAAGGATACAAAACATTCTCTAAATTTTTGGTAGATGCGATCTTTGGCAAGACAACTACTAAAGCAGATAATTACAAGGCTTTGGTTCATGATGCTGTGATGGAAAAAAACTGGTTTTGGCACCATGACTATAAAATCCCCAATGGGGTACATGTATTCGGTAGAAGGTATAATCCATTTGGACCGGATAATTACCCAGCAGAATTGGAAAAAATTCGCGAAATGACTGCTATTCGGGATCAGGCCATTTGGGAGGCTTTACAGGGAGAAAAAATGGATGTGGCTGCCGCAGATGAACAAACAACGGTATTACCCGCAGTTCAAACCAATTACACATCAAGTAATCAGAAAAATGGTAATCCTGAGTACTTATACGGCGAGGATGCATTAGCAAAGATTTATGTGGCGCCAGGATATAAGATTGAGCAATTTGCTACAGAAGAGGAGTTTGAAGACCTGGCCAATCCAATGCAGATTTCCTTTGATAATGAAGGGAGATTATGGGTTGCGACCATGCCTACCTACCCTCATTATCGCCCTGGCGATCCTAAGCCCAATGATAAAATCATTATTCTGGAAGATACGGATGGAGATGGAAAAGCAGATAAACAAACTACTTTTGCAGATAGTCTGCATTTGCCTGTGGGCATAGAATTTGCCCCCGAGGGGGTATATGTTTCGCAGGGAACTAATTTGATATTACTCAGAGATCTGGATGGTGACGATCGCGCAGATAGCAAACAAATTGTACTCAGTGGATTTGACGATCACGATACCCACCATGTGATCAGTGCTTTTTGTGCAGACCCATCAGGAGCAATATATATGGGAGAGGGAGTATTCCTACATACCAATGTAGAAACTCCCTATGGGACAGTACGGGCGACCAATGGAGGGTTCTATAGATATGCTCCTCAAAGACATTATCTGGAACGAACGGCACAACTTTCCATCCCCAATCCCTGGGGAATAGCCTTTGATGAATGGGGGCAAAACTTTTTTGCGGAGACTTCCAGCCCCAACGTTCGTTGGATGATGCCGGGGTCCGTCAAATCGCGATATGGAGTGGCTACACACAAGTCATATAATTTGATCGAAAGAGATCATATGGTCAGACCTACCTCCGGTTTAGAGTTTGTGTCGAGCAGGCACTTCCCAGATGAAGTGCAAGGCGATCTTCTCATCAATAATACGATTGGATTTTTGGGAACCAAGCAACACAAAGTGGTAGACGATAGCACGGGATATGAGTTGACTCATCGACAGGATCTCGTTTGGTCAGATGATGGAAATTTCCGTCCCGTTGATATGGAGTTTGCTCCAGATGGTTCGCTTTATCTGATAGATTGGCACAATGTATTGATTGGCCATATGCAGCACAATGCACGCGATCCACTGCGCGATCACGTACACGGAAGAATTTACCGTATCACTTATCCGTCACGTCCATTAGTAGAACCTGCTGAGGTTGCAGGTGCTAGTATAGAAACACTGCTTGAAAACCTCAAACTTCCTGAGTATCGTACGCGCTATCGCACACGCCGAGAACTTCGTTCACGTGATCACGCTGAAGTATTAGGAGCTATTAATGAATGGGTATCTAGCCTTGATGAGAGCGATCCGAGATATGAGCATCATTTGGTAGAAGCACTTTGGGTTACCTGGGGACTGAATCAGATTGATGAATCTCTTGTACGCAAGTTGTTGGAGGCAGAAGATTTTCGCGCGCGAACTGCTGCAGTAAGAGTGCTCCGCTATGCAGGTCATCAAATAGAAGCTCAACCCGAATTGTTGCTTCAAGCAGCAGCCGACCCGCACGGTCGAGTACGTTTGGAAGCGATCGTAGCTGCTTCCTGGATAGATCCTCAGGATGGTATTCCTGTAGTAGAAGAAGCAGGGAATCATGCTCTGGATCGCTGGATCGTCCATGCTTATCAAACATCTTTGGCACACCTCAATGGTCATGCCGTAGATGAGCAACAAGAAGAAGCAATAGTCACCAATCTAAAGGGTAAGGATAGGGACCTTTATGTGATGGGTAAGGAAATTTATTCTCGCGAAGGGTATTGCATGACCTGTCATCAGGTAGACGGAGGAGGATTGGATCCTTCAGGATTCCCTCCACTTCAGGGCACAAAATGGGTGTTAGGTAATGAAGAACGCCTCATCAAATTGACATTGAAGGGGCTATTAGGACCTATAGAAGTAAAAGGTAAGACGTATCCCGGTCAGGTCCCAATGACACCCTATGGAGGATTGCTCAATGATGAAGAAGTAGCCGCTGTATTGACCTATGTGAGAAATTCCTTTGGAAATGAAGCATCGGTCATTTCTCCTGAAACAGTGAAGGCGGTGAGAGAAAGTATAAAAGACAAAAAAGATTTTTACTCTCCAGAGGAATTGTTGAAAGAACATCCGCACGAGGGGGAAGTGGCTATTAGGGAGGAATAGATCTATAATAATTACATTCCCCCCGAAATGGCGACAATGGCACACGCTGAAGGGATTTATACTTTTGACCAAACCAAGATGAGTCATATAAAGTAAATCCCTCGATTAATCATGACTTCACAGTAAGTTTCACATCGGGATTACCTAAGCAAATAAATCCTGCCCAGTAACCTGAATGTGAATACTTTTTTCGGTTCCTACATATTTTTGGACAAACTGAATCTTTAACCATAAAAAGGCCAGATGTCTACGCGGTTTTTGATATTTCTGGCAAATAGATAAAAAAAAATCAATGAGATTAAGCCGAGAACTAATAAAATCTTTAGAATCTGAGGGTTTGATACGGTATGCCCTTCGAGCATATCTATAGGCAGCTTCAAAACTCCCTTCGTTTGCCTTTTGAGCGGCCTTTTGCACAAGTTGAGAATATGTGATCTTCGGGCGCATAGGATAGCTATTAATAGATTTTTTTCTACCTCATGAGGTAATATAGTTAGATATAAATATAGCTAACTTAATGCACCATTACTTTTCTAGAAATAAGTACCCAATAATCATCTCGGGAATGAGCGTTTTTCTTCGTTCCAGCATCTCGTTGAATTGTGCTTCGTTGATATCGGTAGAGTACATCAACATTTTTTTGGAGAGAAAGGGAAAAATCGTCATGCTCACAAGATTGGCGATAAAGTCTTCCAGAGTGATCGGTCTGATCAGCCCTTTGGCTATGTATTCATCTATTTGGATTTTCAATCGCTGGTCTATGGCTCTAAAGTCTACTTTCTCATGTAGCTTGCCGGGACCTTTTTCAAATTCATTGATGCAAAAATTAGGGATGAAGGGATTCTTTTTACAGAAGTCGATATACTGACAGACAAACTGGCGTATTTTTTCATCTAGGGGAAGGTCCTCTCGAAACACCTCATGCATGATACGGGCAAATTCCACCATTGCCTCTTCGGCTATTACCTGGAAAAGTTTTTCCTTAGTGCGGTAATAGTAGTGCAGGGACCCCAATGGAATCCCTGCGACACTAGTGATATCACGCGTAGTCGTATCGTTGAACCCTTTCTTGGTAAACACTTGAGCCGCTGCTCGTTTTATTTTCTCTTCGGTACTTAATTTTGCATCGGCAATCCGACTATCTCGCTCTTCCATTCATTACAAACTTAATTCATACAGTACTTAGGCATATAAATTGTTACCCATTAATTTACTCATTTACCAATTGCCCTGCTAATAAGCGCAATACAATTTCAACCTGTTTCAAGGTATATTGGTAATTATTGATCCGGTTTCTGGCAGCATTGAGGTTCAACTGGGCTTGTCGTACGTCTGTATTAGTTACCTGTCCTAAGGTAAACTCATTCTGCATATTTTCCAGATTCCGTTCAAATGCTACGAGGTTACTTCGCTCAATTCTTAATTGTTCCAGTGAATTCTGATACGTCGCATAAGCATTGTTCAGCTCCTTAAGCAATTCCTGTTGGGTGTCTGCTTGCTGTACCCGAATTTTCTGTTGGTTTAGTTCTGCTGTTTGTTTACGGATATTGCGTGCTCCTCCGTCTAGTATGGGAACGTTGAGCCTTACTCCAGCGTTAGGGCCTATCGTCCTATTAGATTGTAAGAAGTTCGCTTCATTTTCAATATATGTATAGTTGATATTGGCAAAACCTTGTAAAGAAGGTCGATATGCTGCTTTGGCGAGTTCTACATCCAGTTCAGCTAGTGCTCCATTTTGTTCCAGTAACTGTAAAAGGGTATTTTCCTGGATCAGTGATTGTCGCAATGTTTCTAATTCCAATTGGGTGTCAACATCCAACTGAGCATTTATCCGAATATTATCCGGTAGTTCCTCTCCCATGAGATATTCCAAAGATCTTATAGCGTTATCGAATTCCAGCATTTGGTTTCTCAAGGTAACACTATCGGTTTTGAGATCTACTTCTATCTGTAATTGTTCCAGACTACTACTCGTCCCATATGCAGCATTTTGAACAGCACGGTCCAATCGTTCTTGCGTAAGTGCAATATTTTGCCGGGTAATGTCCATCAAAGACTGTTGGCGGGAAATATTGATAAATGCCTGACTTACCGATGATACCGTACTTTCTATCGTCTGTCTTAACTGTAATTTTGCAATATCTCGTTGTTTACCCAATTGATTCAGGCGATATTTGCTCGCTTTTCCATCAAAGAGTAACAAGGTAATTTCAGGTCCTAATACTACGGTATGAGAAATCCCATCCAGGTTAATTGAACTATTCTCGCCTCCCCCTCCTGGTCCCAGGGGAAGGGTTTCTATACTGGCATCACTCCAACCAAACGCATAACTCCCAATTAGATTAAACTGAGGGGTTCGACCTACTAAAGCGGGATCTACCTGAAGATCGCTAATTTGTGTATCAAATCGACTGATTTCAATTTGCGAATTATTGTCAAGTGCAATGCGGATGGCATCTGCCAGTGTAAATACCTCTTGAGCTTGAGTGAATGTCCCAAGCATCAATGATATACATAATAGGGATATATATTTATTGATAAGTATCATGAATATTCTTGTTAGGTGAAAATGAAGAAAATTACTGTTCCTGGACCCTGAACCTCATAGACCTCACAGCAGGCTCTACCTGTTCAGGTTGTGCCTTCTCCTTGTGAAAGAGGTTGTAGGTTTTTACCCTTACCCCATTGAATAGGTGAAGTAATGCGGGAAGCAGGAATAAAACATTGAATAAACCAAAACTCAATCCGTAAGCAATGGCGATGGCAGGACCTTTCAAAAATTGTGCACCCAGACTACTAGATGCAATCAAGGGACCTAAGCCAGCAACCGTTGTTATGGTAGTCAACAAAATCGGCCTGAATCGTGATGAAGCTGTTTCCTTCATCGCGTCTATCCAGTTATCCCCTTCCTCCAAACGTTGATTTAGGGTTGACATAAACACCAGAGAATTATTCACAAATACTCCTATTAAGGCAATCGTGCCTACGAAAGAGAAAATATTTAGTGCTTCACCTTGTAATAAATGCCCCAGAACTACTCCTATTAACGCAAAGGGAAATAAGGCAAATACGAGAAACGCTTGAGAAAAGGAATTGAAATTGATGACGATCAACGCAAAAATAAAAATCATAATAATAGGTCCTACGACGCTCATCGCACCAATTAACTTGAACGAAGACCTGTTTTGACCCTCAACAGAATAGGTTACTGAAGGGTATTTTGCCATAATCTCAGGTAAATATTGTGTCTCTATCTCTGTAATGACCTGTGGTGCAGATACATCCGCACTGGCAATATTAGCCTCAACTCGAATTTCTCTACGTCCGTCGAGGTGATTAATGGTGAGAGAACCCACACGATCTTCTATATCGACGATATCTCTCAGTAGATAGCTATTTCCCGACCCATCACTTATACGCATATTCATCAGCTGATCTCTTCTGCTTCTCCCATCCCTAGGGTATCGAACCCAAACTTTCACTTCATTTTCTCCCCTCTGAAGGGTCTGAACTTCCTCTCCAAAAAACGCCGCTCTTACTTGTCCCATGATTTGCCCAAGTCTGAGTCCCAATAACTCAGCTTCGGGCTTTGTCCTTAGAATTAACTCTTGTACCCCCACCTCATCTGCATCGGAGATATCTTTGATATCGTTTCGCTGAGACATTTTCTCTCTGAGCATATCTTTAGCTTCTCTTAAATCTTCTAAATTTCTGCTGATCAATGCAAAAGAAATAGGTTTACCAAATACTGCTGTGGTTGCACCGATCCCAAAAACCAGACTTTCAGCTTCTGGAATCGTTGGAGACAACTCGCGCATTCTATTGGAAAGCTCAAAAGAACTCACTCCACGTTGTTCTCCTCCTAGGAATGTAATTTTTAATTTTCCCTGATTCGGCTGAGGGCCCGTGATTTGTTCGACATACTGAATAACTGCTTTACCATCCGATCGCTTCTCATTATATTCCTTATTTACCTCCCATACCGCATTCTCTATCTTGGATAAATTAGCCTGTGTAACCTCCACAGGAGTACCGGGTTTCATATTCATCTCAACAAAAACGGCGTCATCATCCAGATTGGGAAAAAAGGTGAACCCTACGAGTCCAATCAGTGAAACTGCACCGAAAAAGAGCAGTATGAATACCAATAATGTAAGGGCAGAAAACCACCGACTACCGATGATAACCTTCTCATATATAGGAAGGTAAATGTTGTCTTTCAAATACGAGAGGATCTTGTCAAACCACTTCTCTATTTTGCTAGGTTCATGGTCAGAACGCAATCCTTTACTATGTGCTAAATGAGAAGGGAGAAAGAAAAAGCTCTCGATCATGGCAACCAGTAAGACAGCTACCACTACAAAACCCATTTCACCAAAAAATTCCCCTGCTTGTGTAGGGAGAAAAAAGAATAATGTAAAAGCTACAATTGTCGTTGTAAGCGATATAACAACTGGAGTAACCATCTCCATGGTTCCTTCCAAGGCAGCTGTTTGAGGACTAATTTTCTTTTTCTTTGCCCATTGGTAAATATTTTCCCCTATGACAACCCCATCATCTACCAAAATCCCTAAAACCAGAATAAATCCAAAAAGTGAGACTACATTGATCGTCATATCCTGTATAGGAGCCAGAATAAACATTCCTAAGATTGCAACAGGGATTTTTAAGGAAACCCAAAGAGCAAGATATCTATCCAAAAAAAGTGCTAATACCAGCAAGACCAAAAGAATCCCAATTGCGCCATTGTTCACCATCGTAGCAATCCGCTCCTTGACACCTATTGTAGCGTCCTCTAGTAACTTAAGGGTTACTTGCTCATGTGTGTCATTGAAAGATGAGATATAGTTTTTAGCGACCTCGGCATTATCTAATATATTCTCATCAGGCAAGGTATACACAGAAATAGCTACTATGGGCTTTTTTTCTAAAAACCTTCCATTTGCTACATCGGAGAACCGGTCTTTTACATCTGCTACCTCTTTCAGCCTTACCACATTCCCATTCACGTCAGCCTTTACAATGATGTTCTGGAATTCTTTAGCAAAATATCCTTTGTTATCAGCTTTTATGGTAATATTCTCCCGTTTAGTTTTAATTTCCCCTCCATAGTTTTCCAGATTAGCCAGTCGAACTGCCTGAGCGACCTGTGCAAAACTGAGTTGATACTTCTGAAGATCATTTTCTCGTATCTGAATCTCAATTTCTTCTTCAGGTAGTCCGCTGATTTCAATATCAGAAATGCCAGGCATTGCCATGAGATCATCTTTGATTTCATCAGCATAATCCTTTTTTACTGATAATGGAACTTCACCCACTATCCCAAAGGTTACAGCCAAGTCTTTCACATCGACTTTTTCCACTACTGGAGATTCTATACGCTCGGGAAAAGTATTGATCTTGTCTACGGCATTTTTTACCTCTGCTAAAACTTCATTAGGTTTCGAATCTTCTGTGAGCTCTACGAGAATATTTGCCCTATTTTCAGTTGAGGTAGAGGTAACTCTGTCGATCCCTTGAATCCCTTCCAGGTTCTCCTCTATTTTTATGGTTATTCCCGTTTCTAATTCAGAAGGAGACGCACCAGGATACGGTACTAGTATAGAGATGAATCTGATCCGCTGCTTTGGGAAATACGTAGTTTGCGTTTGAACAAGTCTCAAAATTCCTACACCTATAATCAAAATCATTAAGAGATTGACAATGGTAGGATGTTGGATAAAATATTTGATAATAGATCGCATGTGATGGGGATTTAGTTTTGAGAGATGGCCTTGATACCGACAATAGGCTGGATGATTTCTTCAGTAATTACTTCTGTCCCTTTGGCAAGTCCTGTTACCCATACCTGATCCTGATCATAATTTACGGGAGTTACATCGTGTAGTACAACCGTCGAATCTTTGATAACATGTACCTGATTGTTTCTATTAAGGGCAGTCAATGGGATAGCTACCACGTCTTCAAAAGACGCAGCATCCAAATAAGCTTCCAGAAACATTCCTTCTTTCAATCCCTTCCCCCTAACCTGTATAAATACAGGTATGGACTGAGTAGAAGGATCTATACTTCCCCCAAATCGATTAACTATTCCTTGATATCGTTTTCCTGTATTACTATGCGTAAGCTCAATCTTTTGACCCAATTTCAAATAATCGATCAAGGCAGATGATACAGCCGCCTTCAATTCATATGTATCTGTCCTACTAAAGCTTCCTAAAGGAACACCTGGACTTACTACAGCCCCCTGAGAGAGTCGCCCTTCAGTGATCACCCCGGAAAAGGGAGCATATATATAGTATTTGGCAAGTACTTCCTCTGCACTTTTTATGTTGTAAAAGCTTGAATATATATTATTTGCAGCCAGTAGGTATCTCAATTGTTCATCAGTTACCTCAGGTAAAGATGCGAGGGGTTGATCTGCATCAAACGAACGAAGGTATTTGTCCCAGGCACCATGCGCATCGGGGTAATCGAGCTTTACTTTGGACATGATACGTACCAGGTTCGATTGAAATTGACTTTTCTGTGATTTGAGCGTGAGCAAGTATTGCTTACTATCTATTTTTATCATGGCCTCTCCTCTCTTGTAAGACATTCCTTCATTGAACTTCTTTGAAAGAGGAAGAACTTTTCCCTGGACCTCAGAAACGATTTGGATTTTCTCCAGGGGTTGAATCCTACCCGTAATATTGAGCTCCCTGCTCATAGAATCAGGGCTCACGGCTAAGGTCTGGTAAGTCTCATAGGATACATTACTCGCATCCAAAGAAGAGGACGCTGACGTATCCTCATCTGAATTGTTAGATGGTTGTTGTGAACCACAGCCCCAATAACCTATAGAAATGAAGGCTATGAGGATGATTCTGGAAGAAAATGAAAAATTCATGTTTTACCGTTGTTAAGATTGATAGTTAAGCGCTTTCACGCAATATGTTGTTGTAACATATAATTGGTCAAGTTGTTTGATCAGTTGACCAAATTTTGAATTGGATCTTCTTTTTTCGACGAATGACAAAAAAGAGCATTCCGAAGAATGCTCTTTCAACTAAAGATTGTTATGAACCTCTGCCTCTGTGTCATGTAGAAGTCAAGGTTATGTGGATGGTTCAGGATGAAAATAAAAAACGCATGTTTTTACAGTTGTTAAGCTTTTCAAAATGCGTTTTTTGCACTACGTTAGTCTAACGTAAAATTTGGTCATATTGTTTGATCAAATGACCAATTTGTAAAATGAATATAGATATAACTGCCTATATCGCCGAACGGGTGTTTACTGTAGGAAATTAAATAGCTGGAAACAAGAATAAATTCACGAAAGTTTGCCAATTCTAAAGCAGTACTATTCTATTTGAGTAAAATATATTTTTAAAAAATAACTAAAATTCATATGATCACTTGCTTGCCAATGATATAAGTCAACAAGTAATAGTTTACTTAACTTTGATACTATTCTAGTTATTTTATTTCTGAAAAGTTCATCAACTTACATAAAACGCTCATTTATTATTAATAATAATTTTAATTATTCAAATATAGTATAGTAATATTTATGGTCACTATGTTTTATAAAATGTTAATCCACGAACTAATTTAGAGGTAAACAAACACCCATAAATAATTTCAATTATGAAACTTCTTTTAACTTTAATTTTTATCTGTGTGTACGCTTCAAATATTGTCGCCCAAATGATGGAGTGCGGTACTCCTAGTTCTGGAGGAGTAGCAACTTTCTCGACTGGATGTACAGATTGGGATGAATATAATATTCTAAACTCTATGACCTCTCAGACTCCCATAAAGACTCTCAGAGTGACGGTACACGTTTTTCAAAAAAATGATGGGACAGGAAACTTTGCCAATGCAAATTGGGTTAATGGGGCTGTTAATGATTGTAATAATATTTGGAGTAGTCTCGATCCTGCAGCCTACCCTACAAGCTCTCCGCATCTGGTTGATTGCAGGATAAGACTAGAAGTTGTTGAAACTCACGTTTGGCAAAACACCACCATGTGGGAAAAGTCAGATATATCATTAACGCAGGGCAATGCCTTGTATCAGTTTGTAACAAATCAGCCTACTGTTACTTACAAAACGAACTCCATTCATATATTTTTTCCTGGAAAAGCATATCTGAATACAAATCAACAAACTCCATCTGCTGGATATGTCCCAGCTTCTGGTAATAATCTGTATGCCACAATACTTAATACTCACATTAATCACTTAAATGATCCCGTAAACTTCTAGCCTAGAGGAACAATAATTCATGAAATAGGACACTTACTAGACTTAGATCACCCTTTTACTTTTTGTCCCCCAAGGTCACATCCTGGCGACAATTGCAATGATACACCTGGTGGTAATTGTGGAAATACCCTTAATAATATTATGGATTATAATGGTAATCAAGTATCTCTTACGAGATGTCAAATCTCAACCATGCATAAAGCCATCTTAGAAGATGATCGCTCCATCAGGAATGTCTTAACACCATCTACAATCATATCTCCTAATAATCCTGCTATTTCAGGAAATACATGTATCCCTAATACGGGCTCTTTATATACATTGACTAATTACCATCTGGGAACTGAATCATCTTGGTCTGTGTCTCCTAGCAGTGTTGTAACGACTTCTTCGGGTTGCGGATTTCCTGCTCAACTCACTCCATCAGGTTCACAGGGAACAGCAACCTTGTCCTTTACCTCAGATTGGGGGACGAATGGGACACGCTCAGCGAATAAGTCTATTAATGTCAATCCTCAAATTACGGGAACGATTTATTATCCTAGTGCCTCTCAACCCCTTGAGCCAATGAATTATGTGCTCTCTAATCAGATAGATGTGAATGTCAATGCTCCAGGTATTTCCAGCTTTTCGTGGACGAAAACAGCAGGAAGCGGATCGTGGAGTACCTATAACTCAGGGGCTGGGAACAATATCAATATTACTCCCAGCAGTTCTATTTCATTCCTCATTTCTCCTGGAATTCCTGCTTGTCCCATTGCTAGACAAGTAACCTTCATTCCTACGACAGGCTTCTTTAGTCTTTTCCCCAATCCCGTAGAAAGTGAATTGACCGTAACATCAACAACCGCTTATGAGATAAAGTACCCAAAATCGGTTAGTACCTCACAAGCTCCACCCAAAGGGACTGAGAAAACCACTCACTTTGATACGCAAACGTTGACCATAGACCCATCCATTGAACAGGTCAAATTATACGATATTGAGGGTAATACGCTTAAAAATCTAAGAACAAATAGGAAGAGTAAAGAAGAGAAGCTGAATGTCTCTGATTTAAGGCCTGGAACCTATATAGTGGAATTATTAAATGGAGATACCCATATTCCTACAAAGGCCCGAACCGTAAAAACTAAACTTGTCAAACAATAGTCAACAACCAATGATACAGCGATGCTCCGTTTCAGGAGTATCGCTTCTTTAAATTTTAATATTGCGTATATGAAAATATTCAATTTCACAATAGTGATCATCATTCTATTAAGCCTTCTTGAAAAGAGTATAGCACAAACTGATGATCTTAACTGGGCTCCAATCGGAGCAGTTTGGAATTATATCATCCCATCAATTACTGGTGGAAGTAGTAGTTATAATTTAATTGCTGTTAAAGATACTGTGATAGAAGGCAAATTGTGCAGAAAGATGCAGAATGACTTTGGGAATGTCCGTATATTTTTCCATACCCAAGGCGATTCTGTGCTACATTATACAGATGATCAATTTAAGTTGTTGTATGATTTTTCTGCTAGAGCAGGTGATACGATTAAGATAGATTATTCCGATCCGATCTGTGAGAAAGAAGTGGTATCACTCGTGGTAGATTCTACAGGAGCAATTATAAGAAATAATGATACGCTGACTGTTCAATGGATTAGTCAACCTTTTCTGGATCAAACATGTGGAATTGGATTTATCACTGGCATCATTATAGAGAAAATTGGCGCATTAGGATTTTTAATTCCTGAATTCATACAAGGAGATCCATTTGCTCCCTCTGGAGCACTAAATTGTTACTCTGATACGCTTTGTACTGTTCCGTTTAATGTAAGTGCTTTTGCGAATTCGCTGTATAATTATAATACTGATTCATTGGTTGATTTTTGTGTCTCAGGAATTACCTGCGACACATTAGTTTCAGTTTTAAAACCCTTAGGTGAACTACAGGGAGTGTCTCTTTTTCCTTCTCCTGCTAAAGATTTAGTAACTCTTGAATCAACTCAGTTTCCTATCCAAGGGGTGTCTATATACGACCTGTCAGGAAGACTGGTCTTTTCATCTACTATTGATTCCATTAAAGGAAAACTAGATATTGAGATTTCTCACTTACCAAGAGGACTCTTTTTTCTACAAGCCCAAATACAAGGAAATCTTTATATCCAAAAAATTCACCTCATAGAATAATCATCTTACTTGTAGTAGGGTCCATTTTGAAGTAAGTAGGTAGACAATAAATACGTGCGGAATTAATTCCGCACGTATTTATTGAGTCTATATCATGTTTTAATACATATCATGATATGGATCAATGGTGGTCTAATGACCATTAATATCTATAATATTCAGGCTTGAAAGGACCTT
>CAZZEC010000039.1:0-41894 GCA_964652565.1 uncultured Bacteroidia bacterium | reverse complement strand
ACGAAGAATTATTGGAGCTGGTAGAGCTTGAGATTCGTGAGCTTCTAAGTGCATATGACTTCGATGGTGATGAAATACCCGTTATACAGGGTTCCGCATTAGGTGGATTGGATGGTCAGCCTCAGTGGGAAGATAAAATATTGGAGCTAATGGCCGCAGTAGATGAGCATATCCCTACTCCTGAAAGGGCAGTAGATAAGCCTTTCTTGATGCCAGTAGAGGATGTTTTCTCTATTACTGGTCGTGGTACAGTGGCTACAGGTAGGGTAGAACGTGGTGTAATCAACTCCGGTGATGCAGTTGAAATTATCGGACTAAGGGATAAGGAAGAAAAACCCTTGACGTCAACAGTTACTGGGGTTGAAATGTTCCGTAAAATCCTAGACAGAGGTGAAGCAGGGGATAATGTAGGATTGCTCCTTCGTGGTGTAGAGAAAAAAGATATCAAGCGTGGGATGGTTGTAGCAATACCCAATAGCGTAACTCCTCACACTAAGTTTAAAGCTGAAGTATATGTGTTGAGTAAGGATGAAGGGGGAAGACATACTCCTTTCTTTACTAATTATCGTCCTCAGTTCTACTTTAGAACAACTGACGTTACTGGGGTCGTTTCTCTTAATGAGGGAGTCGATATGGTAATGCCAGGGGACAATGTTACCATTTCAGTAGACTTGATTTATCCCATTGCGATGGAAAAAGGACTTCGCTTTGCGATACGTGAAGGTGGTAGAACGATTGGTGCAGGACAGGTTACTGAGATCGTCGAATAGATAATCACGAAATTAACATATACCAGCGAGTATCTTAAGTAAAAGATATTCGCTGGATATTATTGAATAATAAAAAATTCTTACGGGTGTAGCTCAACTGGTAGAGCGATGGTCTCCAAAACCATAGGCTGAGGGTTCGAGTCCTTCCGCCCGTGCAAAACAGAGTATCTGATGGAAAAGTTGAGAGCAACATTTAAGGACTATGTAGACGAGCTACTTTACAAAGTGCAGTGGCCGTCTTTGGATGATTTACAAAGCAGTACGGTTACCGTGTTGATTACATCGTTAATTATAGCACTTCTTATCTTCATTATGGATTTTGCTTTCAATAATGTAATGGACGGGTTGTACTCATTGTTTAATGGTTAAGTAGGAAGGCATGGCTAAGGAATGGTATATTCTAAGATCTATCAGTGGAAAGGAAAAAAAAGTAAAAGAATACCTCGAAAGCGAGATTGAGCGTTTAGGTCTTGGAGATCAAATATCTCAGGTGCTCATACCTACTGAAAAGGTTTTCGAGATGCGCAATGGTAAGAAAAAACTCAGAGAGCGAAATTTCTTGCCTGGATATATTCTCATTGAATGTGACCTGGATGCAGAGATAGGTCCTGTTATTAAAGATGTTCCCAATGTTATTGGGTTTCTTACTGAATCGAGGGGTGGAGATCCTGCGCCTCTGAGAGAATCAGAGGTAAATAGAATCCTGGGTAAAGTAGATGAGATGAATGAGATGGGGGAAATGCCAGAAGATCCCTTTATCAAGGGAGAACCTGTTAAGGTTATGGCAGGTCCCTTTAATGGTTTCTCAGGCATTATTGAAGAGGTCTATGATGATAAGAAAAAACTAAAAGTAGTCGTTAAAATCTTTGGTAGAAATACGCCGATAGAGTTGAATTATTATCAGGTTGAAAAAGAGTATTAGTTGGCATAGTGAAATTGGCTGTCTATGCGTAATGTGAGCTACGTATTGATGCTTCCCGCTGATGAAGCTAGTGCATAAATATAGATTGTAAAGCATTTATTACTATTAAAATCCCTAGGGATTTAATGCTAATTAATTACTAATGGCAAAAAAGATTGACACCTATGTAAAACTCCAGGTGAAAGGAGGACAGGCAAATCCCTCTCCTCCAGTAGGCCCAGCTTTGGGTGCTAAAGGACTCAATATTATGGAGTTCTGCAAGCGTTTCAATGCTCAGACTCAAGATAAACAAGGACAGGTATTGCCGGTTGTTATTACTGTCTACAGCGATAAGAGTTTTGACTTTATTGTAAAAACTCCCCCCGCAGCAGTACTATTATTGCAGGCAGCGAAGCTGAAAAAAGGTTCTTCAGAGCCTAATAGAGATAAGGTGGCTTCCGTAAATTGGGATGATGTAAAGGAAATCGCAGAGACGAAGATGCCAGACCTTAACTGTCATACTGTAGAGTCAGCAATGAGAATGGTTGCAGGTACCGCAAGAAGTATGGGCATTACAGTTTCAGGTGAACCACCATGGAGTGATAACTAGGAAATAACATGAAAGTAGCAAAAAAGCATAAGAAAGCCCAGGAAGCTGTTGATGCTTCAAAGTTTTATGAATTGAATGAAGCAGTGAAGCTTGTAAAGGATATTGCCTACGCAAAGTTTGACGAATCTGTTGAACTTCATGTGAAGTTAGGTGTTGATCCCAAACAAGCAGACCAAATGGTTAGGGGTACTGCTGCACTTCCTCACGGAACAGGTAAAGAAGTTCGTGTGTTAGTGCTCACAACTCCTGATAAGGAGGAAGCTGCAAAAAGTGCTGGAGCAGACCATGTAGGCCTGGATGATTATATCCAGAAGATACAAGGTGGATGGACGGATATAGATGTAGTTATTTGTTCTCCTGATGTCATGCCCAAAGTGGGTAGACTGGGTAGAGTCCTAGGACCAAGAGGTCTTATGCCTAACCCCAAAAGTGGAACAGTAACTCCTGATGTCGCCAAAGCCGTAAAGGAAGTAAAAGCTGGTAAGATTGACTTCCGTGTCGATAAGACAGGTATCATACATGTCTCCATTGGAAAAGTATCCTTTAGTGCAGATCAATTAGCAGAAAATACTGCTGAATTGATACAGACTTTGCAAAAGGCGAAACCTAGTGGCGCAAAAGGCACCTACTTCAAGGCAATTTACATGACTTCAACAATGGGCCCAAGTGTGAAATTGGATAAGTCTACAATACCCGGAATATAAGTGGTACTGGATTATGACTAAACAAGAAAAAATACAACTTGTAGAAGAACTCAGGGAAAAGTTTCAGAATAATACTTTTTTCTACATCCTGGACTCGGGAAATATGTCCGTTTCAGAAATCAATACCTTTAGAGGATTGGTACATGAAAAGGGACTTGAGTACAGAGTAGTAAAAAATACGCTTATTAAAAAAGCCCTAGAAGGTTTGGAGTCTGATTACTCCGAGTTGGATATGGTTCTGAAAGGTTTTTCCGGAGTATTATTTTCAGCAGAAAATGGTAGTGCGCCGGCAAAGCTGTTAAAGGAATATCGCAAGAAGCACGGAGCAGAAAGACCTTATTTTAAAGGTGCTTCGATTGACGCTTCCATTTATTTGGGAGAAGATAATCTGGAAGAGCTTACCAAAATTAAGTCCAAGGAGGATGTACTTGCTGAACTGGTAGGACTATTGATGTCTCCAGGTATGACATTGGCGAGTGCGCTCAAAGCTCCCGGGCAAAATATGGCAGGTGCACTTCAATCAAGCGGTAACTTATTAGCAGGTGCGTTGAAAGCACTTGCTGAGAAAAAAGAAAAAGAAGGTTAATTAATTACTTAGAAATCAAAGACATATTAATATTTCAAAGATATGGCAGATCTTAAAGAATTCGCAGAACAACTCGTGAGCCTTTCACTTAAAGAGGTAAACGAATTAGTAAATATTCTTAAGGAAGATTATGGAATTGAGCCTGCTGCTGCAGGTGCAGCAATGGCAATGCCCGCAGGTGTAATGCCTGGAGCTGCCGGAGGAGAAGAAGGAGGTGGCGCACCTGAGCAAACTGAATTCGACGTTATTTTGGTAAGTCCTGGAGGAGCTAAACTAAATGTTGTAAAAGCCGTAAAAGCTATAACAGGACAAGGCCTTAAAGATGCGAAAGCAATGGTCGATAGTGCTCCTACTCCTATCAAGGAGAAGGTTTCCAAAGAAGAAGCAGAAGAGGTTAAGAAGCAGTTGGAAAATGCAGGAGCTGAAGTTGAAATGAAGTAAGTTAAGTATTTACAAAATATTTAATAGACCTGATACTATAGAATCAGGTCTATTTACCTGTATATACAGGTATCCTACTTAAAGGGGCAATAGATATATCATTATATTACGTTCTTTATTATTATTAGGTCCAACAGTAAAATTTGAAGAGCTTGGCTATTACACAACAAAGTAAAAGAATATCCTTCTCTAAGATCAGGAAAGTTATCGACTACCCTGATTTTTTGGAGGTTCAGCTAAAGTCATTTGTTGACTTTATGCAGGTAGACACTCCCCAGGATAAGCGGAAAGACGAAGGACTTTATAAAGTATTTAAGGAAAATTTTCCAATCACTGATGCACGGGAAAACTTCGTCCTCGAATTCATGGATTATTATATCGATCCGCCAAGATATGATATTAATGAATGCAAAAGCAGAGGTCTAACGTATTCCGTTGCACTCAAAGCAAAACTATTTCTGTATTGTACAGACCCTGAAAATGAAGATTTTGAGCCTGTAACGCAAGAAGTATATTTGGGTAACATTCCCTACATGTCCCCCAATGGAACATTTATTATCAATGGGGCTGAGCGTGTGGTGGTAAGTCAGTTACACAGATCTCCAGGTGTTTTCTTCGGTCAGTCTTACCACGCCAATGGTACAAAGCTCTATTCCGCTCGTATTATCCCATTTAAAGGATCATGGATTGAGTTTTCTACTGATGTGAACAATGTTATGTACGCGTACATTGACAGGAAAAAGAAATTTCCTGTGACTACATTGATGCGTGCTATCGGGTATAGTACTGATAAGGATATCCTGGAAATATTTGGTTTGGCTGAAGAAGTAAAAGTCACAAAGTCAAATCTCAAAAAAGCAGTCGGTAGAAAACTCGCTGCAAGGATATTGAGGACCTGGACGGAAGATTTTGTGGATGAGGATACTGGAGAGGTCGTTTCAATTACCCGTAACGAGGTATTGTTTGAAAGAGATCACGTCATTCAGAAAGAGGATGTTGAGCAAGTAGGCGACTCTGGAGTCGCATCCATGATATTGGTTGCGGATAATACCAGTGCCAGCGAATACTCAATTATTTATAATACATTACAAAAAGATAATTCCAATTCACAGAGTGAAGCGGTAGACTTGATCTACCGTCAATTGAGAAATGCAGAGCCACCTGACGAAGAGACGGCACGCGGTGTCATAGACAAACTGTTTTTTAGTGATAAAAGATATGACCTGGGGGAAGTGGGACGCTACAGGCTTAATAAAAAGCTACATGGTGTATATGAAGAAGATAGTCAGGTACTTACTAAAACAGATATCATTCGTATTGTTGAGTATTTGGTTGAACTACAAAATAGCAAGACCAATGTGGATGATATTGACCACTTGAGTAACAGAAGGGTACGTACTGTTGGAGAACAATTATATGCCCAGTTCAGTGTAGGACTTGCCAGAATGGCAAGGACGATTAGAGAGAGGATGAACATCCGAGACAATGAGGTATTTACACCTTCAGAACTGATTAATGCTCGTACGCTGTCAAGTGTGATCAATTCCTTTTTCGGTACCAACCAGTTGAGTCAGTTTCTGGACCAAACTAACCCTTTGTCGGAAATTACTCACAAGCGCAGAGTATCAGCGCTGGGTCCTGGTGGCTTATCCCGTGAAAGGGCAGGATTTGAGGTACGTGATGTGCACTATACGCATTATGGAAGGCTTTGTCCCATTGAGACTCCAGAGGGACCCAATATTGGGTTGATTTCATCGCTATGTACCTATGCAAAAATCAACGACATGGGATTCATAGAAACTCCCTACAGAAAGGTGAATGAAGGGAAAGTGTCTCCTGATACTAACTATCTGAGTGCTGAAGAAGAAGATGGTATAACGATTGCACAGTCCAATGCACCGATCGATAACAAAGGACTTTTTGTCAATAATCGTGTAAAGGCTAGAAATATGGGTGATTTTCCTGTAGTCGAGCCGAACCAGGTAGGATATATGGACGTTGCACCTAATCAGATTGTGAGTGTAGCTGCTTCCTTAATTCCATTTTTGGAAAACGATGACGCCAACCGTGCACTGATGGGATCAAACATGCAACGTCAGGCAGTTCCATTATTAATTCCCGAAGCGCCTGTAGTAGGTACGGGAATTGAGGAAAAAGTAGCTCGTGATTCTCGTTCGATGTTGATTGCGGAAGGTAAAGGGGTAGTGGATTATGTAGATGGAAATAAGGTAGTCATTCGTTATGAGAGGGATTCTGTTGAGGAATTAGTAAGCTTTGATTCAAACATAGTCGAATATAAACTACCCAAATATCAAAGAACAAACCAAAATACATGTATAAATCTAAGACCTGTTGTGAGAGTAGGGGAAGAAGTAGATGAAACAACGGTTCTGGCAGATGGGTACTCGACTGAGGATGGTGAATTAGCTTTGGGTAAAAACCTGTTAGTGGCTTTCATGCCTTGGAGAGGATATAACTTTGAGGATGCCATCGTTATTTCTGAGCGTGTAGTGGCGGAGGACGTGTATACATCTATACACATAGAAGAGTTTGAACTACAGGTTAGGGATACTAAAAGAGGTGAAGAAGAATTGACGAGGGAAATTCCTAACGTGAGTGAAGATGCAATCAAAAATCTCGATGAAAATGGATTGATCCGCATCGGAGCAGAAGTTAATCCCGGTGATATTCTGATTGGAAAGATCACACCAAAAGGAGAGTCAGATCCCACACCTGAAGAAAAGCTACTGAGAGCGATATTTGGTGACAAGGCAGGAGATGTGAAAGATGCTTCACTTCGTGTACCGCCTTCTATCAATGGAGTGGTTATCGATAAAGTACTTTTCTCTAAAGAGAAAAAAGAAGCGAAGGCCAAAGCAAGAGATAAGAAAAAGCTTGCTGAGTTAGAGGATAAATACAACAAGGAGATGACCGAGCTCAACGATATGATCGTCTCTAAGTTGCTTTCTCTGCTAGGTAATAGTAAATCCAATGGGGTGAAGAACAAGTTTAATGAAGAGGTTATTCCCGTAGGAAAGAAATTTACAGATAAAAATTTATCTGCCTTGATGTTCCCCGATATCATCGCATCAGATTGGACTCAGGATGAAGAAATCAATGAACATGTAGAAACACTATTTCTCAACTACAAGAGAAAATATGATCGCATAGAGAGTAATTACCGCCGAGAAGAATATCAGATAAGAGTAGGTGATGAGCTGCCTTCGGGAATTCTCAAATTGGCTAAAGTATATGTAGCGAAAAAGAGAAAACTAAAAGTGGGTGATAAAATGGCGGGTAGACATGGTAACAAGGGAGTGGTTTCTCGTATTGTTCCTGTAGAAGATATGCCATTTTTGGACGACGGTACACCCGTAGACATAGTTCTAAACCCCTTGGGAGTACCTTCTCGTATGAATCTTGGACAGGTATTTGAGACAATTCTGGGATGGGCAGGAAGAAAATTAGGTGTGAAATTTGCTACTCCAATATTCGATGGGGCTTCTATAGATGAAGTTAACGAGTATTTGGTAAAGGCAAAGTTACCTGATTATGGTGTTGCTAAGCTCAATAATGGTCTCACTGGAGAAAAGTTCAGTGAATCTACAACTGTAGGTATTATCTATATGTTGAAATTGATACACTTGGTAGACGATAAAATGCATGCACGCTCAATTGGTCCCTATTCTCTCATTACTCAGCAGCCATTGGGAGGTAAGGCACAATTTGGAGGTCAGCGTTTTGGAGAGATGGAAGTTTGGGCGCTGGAAGCCTTTGGAGCAGCACATATACTTAGAGAAATGCTTACGGTTAAGTCCGACGATGTAGTGGGTAGAGCAAAAGTATATGAAGCTATCGTCAAGGGAGATGTTCTCCCAAATCCAGGAGTTCCAGAATCCTTTAATGTATTGATTCACGAGCTTCGTGGCTTAGCCTTGGAAGTTACACTAGAGTAAAGTATATGCTTACACGCCGGCGAAACGTTTCGTCGGCAGATGTTCTTTTTACATAGAATTGCAATAAATATTGGAGGTCGACCATGCCAATTGCTAAAACAACAAAGATAACAAGTGATTTCAAGCGAATCACTATCAGTCTTGCTTCTCCGGAAGCTATTCTCAATCGCTCACATGGAGAGGTACTTAAACCTGAAACCATTAATTACAGAACTTACAAGCCTGAAAAAGATGGTCTTTTCTGTGAGCGTATTTTTGGACCCGTTAAAGATTATGAATGCCATTGTGGGAAATATAAGCGCATTCGCTACAAAGGGATCATCTGCGATCGTTGTGGAGTAGAGGTTACTGAAAAGAAAGTACGTCGTGATCGAATGGGTCATATTCAGTTAGTAGTACCTGTAGCCCATATATGGTATTTCCGGACACTACCTAGTAAAATAGGATATCTGATGGGGCTAACATCCAAGAAACTGGATCAAATCATATATTATGAACGCTATGTGGTGATAAACCCAGGTATCATGGAGTCTGAAGGTATCCAGCGGATGGATTTTCTGACAGAGGAAGAGTATTTAAATATTTTGGAGACACTTCCAAAGGAGAATCAGATGTTACCTGATGATGATCCTCAGAAATTCGTGGCAAAAATGGGGGCTGAAGCCTTAGAAGCCATATTGTCAACACTGGATTTAGATGATCTGTCCTACACATTGAGACAGAAGGCCGCTACAGAGACCTCCCAGCAAAGAAAAAATGAGGCACTTAAGCGCCTGAAGGTGGTAGAGGCTTTTAGAGGTGCAAACAGAAGGATTGAAAATCGTCCAGAGTGGATGATTGTGAGGATTGTACCTGTCATTCCACCAGAATTGCGACCATTAGTGCCACTTGAGGGTGGTCGCTTTGCTACTTCCGATCTCAATGACCTATATCGAAGAGTTATTATCAGAAATAACCGATTAAAGCGATTAATTGAGATTAAGGCTCCTGAAGTGATTTTGAGAAATGAGAAGAGAATGCTTCAGGAAGCAGTCGATTCTCTGTTTGATAATACCCGTAAAGTAAATGCTGTTAGATCAGACTCCAATCGTGCGTTGAAGTCTTTGAGTGATATGCTTAAAGGTAAGCAGGGACGTTTTCGTCAGAATTTATTGGGTAAACGTGTTGACTATTCCGGTAGATCTGTGATCGTGGTAGGACCAACACTCAAACTCTATGAATGCGGACTTCCCAAGTCAATGGCTGCAGAATTGTTTAAGCCCTTTGTCATTCGTAAGTTAATTGAGCGTGGAATTGTCAAAACGGTTAAAAGTGCAAAGAAACTCGTAGATCGAAGAGATCCGGTTATTTGGGACATATTGGAAAATGTGCTGAAGGGTCATCCTGTGATGCTTAACCGTGCACCTACACTTCACAGATTGGGTATTCAGGCATTTATGCCTAAACTCGTTGAAGGTAAGGCTATACGATTGCACCCTTTGGTATGTACAGGGTTCAACGCGGACTTTGATGGGGACCAGATGGCCGTACACGTACCCTTGAGCAATGAAGCGTGTCTGGAAGCTATGATGCTCATGCTTTCTGCCCACAATATTCTACACCCTGCCAATGGGTCTCCTATTACACTTCCTACGCAGGATATGGTATTAGGAGTATATTATCTTACCAAGGCAAGACCTAACCAAAAAGGGGAAGGACTATTATTTGGTAGTGCAGAAGAAGTTGAAATTGCATTTAACGAGGGAGTTGTTGCAAAACATGCCAAAATAAAGCTTCGACTACTCAAAACGGACCATGATACGGGTAAGGTCGTCGTTAATGAAAATGGTGAGCAGGAATATGAAATCCTGGATACGACCGTAGGAAGAGTACTGTTCAATAAAATTGTACCTGAAAATGCGGGTTACGTAAATATACTTCTTACCAAGAAGTCTATGAGAAAAGTAATCTCGGATATTTTCAGAAAAGTTGGCTTGGTGCCTACGGTAGACTTCCTGGATAACCTCAAAGACCTTGGCTTTACTGAGGCGTTTAAGGGAGGTCTTTCTTTCTCACTAGCTGAGGTAATTATTCCCGAAGATAAAATAGTTCTCATCAATGAAGCAGAAGAGAAGATTGAAGAAGTGTGGATGAACTACAACATGGGATTGATTACGGAAAACGAACGCTATAATCAGGTTATCGATATTTGGACACACACGAATTCAAAGCTGACTGAAACACTGATGAAACAGCTCAGTGAAGATAAAGATGGGTTCAATAATATCTACATGATGTTCGATTCAGGTGCCCGTGGATCGAAGGAGCAGATACGTCAGCTCGGAGGGATGAGGGGACTGATGGCAAAGCCTCAAAAAACGCTGAAAGGCTCTGCCGGTGAGATTATCGAAAACCCAATTCTTGCGAATTTTAAAGAGGGGCTTTCAGTACTTGAGTACTTTATCTCTACTCACGGTGCGAGAAAAGGTCTTGCCGATACTGCACTTAAGACTGCAGATGCGGGTTATCTTACGCGTCGTCTGGTAGATGTTGCGCAAGACGTAATTATTACCGAGTACGATTGCGGAACACTTAGAGGAATTAAAATATCTGCGCTCAAAGAGAATGAGGATATTATACAGCCTTTGAGTGAACGTACACTTGGTAGAGTGATTCTTGAAGATCTTTACGATCCTATTACTGAGGAATTAATCGTGAGATCTGGAGATGAAATAGATGAAATAGTTGCCAAAAAGATAGATAATACAGCTGTTGAAGAGATAGAAATACGTTCTGTCTTGACCTGTGAATCTAAAAAGGGTGTATGTGCCAAATGTTATGGTCGAAACCTTGCTACAGGACAGCTAGTAGGTGTTGGCGAAACCGTGGGAGTAATTGCTGCTCAGTCAATCGGTGAGCCAGGAACACAGTTAACCCTTCGTACATTCCACGTCGGTGGTATTGCACAGCGCATTGCTGCTGCCAGCCAATTGATTGCCAAGTTTAGCGGTAAAGTTGAGTTGGAAAATGTCAAATACGTGGAAAAAGAGGATGAAGAGGGGGATGTCTCACGTGTAGTTATAAGCCGTACCGGTAAATTGAAAATATTAGACGATAAGTCTCGAATCTTATTTTCCAATAAAGTGCCTTATGGTGCGAAGCTATATGTGCTAGATGGACAAGAGGTCGAAAAGGGTATTATGCTGTCTAACTGGGATCCTTATAACTCAGTCATCATTTCTGAACATGTTGGAAATGTAAAACTCATAGATGTCAGAGAGGGACAAACTTATTTGGAGGATGTCGATGAGCAAACCGGACACAGAGAAAAAGTTATCATCGATAGCCGAGATAAAGCAGTTAACCCTACGATTGTAATTGTAGATGAATCTGACAACGAATTGAGATCCTACAACTTACCTGTTGGGGCACATTTGGTGGTGGAAGATAAAGAAGAGGTATCCCCAGGTAAAGTAATGGTGAAGATTCCTAGAACGAGTGGTGGTACTGCCGATATTACAGGGGGTCTTCCAAGGGTAACAGAACTATTCGAAGCCCGAAATCCTTCAAATCCGGCAGTAGTGTCTGCAATTGAAGGAGTTGTAAGACTGGGAGGAATTAAGCGCGGTAATCGAGAGGTATTTATCTCTTCTCCAGATGAGTCTGATGAGAGAAAGTATATGATATCGTTGAACAAACACATCCTCGTGCACGATGGAGACTATATCATGTCTGGTGAGATGCTTTCAGACGGTGCGATTGCTCCTAAAGATATCCTAACGATAAAAGGGCCTAGCGCAGTTCAAGCATACATCGTGAATGAGATCCAGGAAGTATATCGTATGCAGGGGGTACCTATCAACGATAAACACGTTGAGGTAATCGTTCGTCAGATGATGCAAAAAGTAGAGATTCTCGATCCGGGAGATACTATTTTCCTTGAAAAAGAAGTAGTGAATAAAATTGATTTCCAGGAAGAGAATGATTGGATCTTTGATAAGATGGTGGTTGAAGAGGCAGGAGGCTCAGCTTCATTAAAGCCTGGCATGATCGTTTCCAGAAGGAAGCTGAGAGATGAAAACTCTTCTCTTAGAAGAAAAGACTTCGAAATTGTCACTGCACGTGAAGCCAGACCAGCTATTTGTCAACCTGTCTTAATGGGTATCACCAGAGCGTCTCTGGGTACTAAGAGTTGGTTGTCTGCTGCTTCGTTCCAGGAAACTACAAAAGTCCTGAGTGAAGCTTCTATCAGCGCAAGGATGGATGAACTTGCCGGTCTTAAAGAAAATGTTATCGTAGGACACTTAGTGCCTGCAGGTACAGGACTGCGCAAGTACCAGGATATTGTTGTAGGTGATCAAAAAGAATTTGAAGATCGCAAGAGACGTACCGAGTGGGAAACTACTGAAGAGCTTAAAGCAGTTTCTGAATAATCGGAACGGTATAGACATTATATGGAATAGGGGAAGCCTCAAATGAGACTTCCCCTATTTTATTTATTTTTGTGTTGAAACATGTGAGGCAAAATATTAAAAACGAATAGGCGCTCTTTCTTTTTCCATTTTAGTTATATTTGTTCACCTGGCATAAGCTCAATCAACACAGGAGAAGCATGAGAAGATGATGAATATTCTTGTGGTGCTGATAATATTATCAAAGAATTATGTAGATGGGAGAGTTATGGATACTCAAGTAACCTTTTAAGAATCTAAGATGAGCAGTGATCACAAAATTAAAATTTTGAATCAAAAGTCGATAATGGCTCGATTGAAGCGTATGGCTTACGAGATTTATGAGCGTAACTTTCAGGCAGAAGAATTAGTAGTGATTGGCATTGATACAAGGGGAGGATATCTGGGTAACCTCATAGTATCCTATTTACGTGAAATCTCGTCATTGAATATCAATTATTTGATGGCTGATATAGATAGAGAATCCGATCCTATTTCATATGGAGTTGATCTGGGTGTAGGTATAGAGGAATTAGCAGGAAAGCAAGTAGTAGTAGTAGATGATGTATTATATACAGGAAGAACACTTTTGAATGTGGTCGCTATTCTATTGCAAGCAGGCCCCAAAACTATCCAAACAGCAATATTAATTGATCGTGGCCATAGAAGCCTTCCTGTCTCATCTGATATAGTAGGATTTGAATTGGCTACTACTATTCAGCAACATGTATCAGTAGAGATTGACCATGACGCACAGAGAGTAAATGCTTATTTGCAATAGATCAGTAGACCCAAAACGACGAATACATCTTAAGCTATAAAATGATGACACTGTTTTGCGCATCAGAATAGGGGGTAGGTGCCCAGGAATCAGCTTCCAGATCATTTTCCCAATCTCTACCATTAATTAAATATCGAAATTGATATTTTCTCCCCTTCTCCAACTCTATAGAAGTCTTAAAGGTGCCATTCTTTAATGGTTTCATTATATGGGCAGAGGTGTCCCATTTATTAAAATCTCCGACAACAGAAATTTCAGTAGCATGTGTAAGCTCATCCTTAGATAAACGGAATGTGACCTTACACGTAGGTTTAGTTTTAAAAAATTGCTTTTTGATACTCATTTTCCTTCCGGGTTTTAACTTACTTACAAACGAGAATGAGTTCAAAAATATTAAAATTATTGGGAAAAATCCATCATTATGCTAATGGAATGTGTAGAAAAGGAAAGAATGTTAGTATTATGTGGATAAGTGAGTATTGAAATATGGGACGCAGGAAAAAATAGTCAAGCTTATCCACATGGATTGTGGATAAGCTCAAGTTCCATGAATTTCAAACCTATTTCTCTTACAAAATATGTCTTTTTTGCTCATAATGCTTCAACAAATTCATAAATGGAAGTATATCTTTAAGCATAATGAAAATTGATAGCACAATGGCATCACAAAATAATCATTTGAATTACAGCAATTTTGCAATTCAACAATCATATGTATGTGCAAATAGCACGACAAATATTTTTAACGTATTCTGTCAACTGACTTTATAAGATCATCATCTTTTTTGACTTTTCGTATACCCATCCACACAAGTATGACTGCGATAACAGGAAAAGCAAATCCTACATGTACCATTCCTGGAAGTTGACTACTTATTTCGTAAGGCCCCATATATGTAAAATAAGACATTAAGCCAATTTCTAAGAGCAAGAGTACAATTGCTATATATCCCATGTTCATTTGCTGTTTGCGGTTCTGGAATAAAAATATGATGATAAATACCAATAATGAACTTGCTACTATCACGCCAAATATGCCCATATGAAAAGGAGATTCAGTGAAATTCGTAATGACTGATGCCGTATCAGTAGCAGTGGATGACGCGGCTTCGATTTTAATTCCACTGATTAGCTCTATTTTTTCTTCGTTCTGATATTGCCAAAACGGAAAGAAAAGTACACCTAGGTTGCTAAGTGTTGCAAACAAAAACAACAATGACTGAATTCTTTGTATCATGAGGTTATGCTTGGAAACGTACTTACAAATGTAGAAAATTATATATGCACCTGACAAAAAAAGCGGGAATCTTCATACAAGATTCCCGCTTCAGCGGCGCAGTGCGAACAAATATTAGAATCGTTCATCATATATATCTACATCAGGATGCTTGGATTCATCAAAACGAAAATCAGAGATCGAGAAACCATTGTTGGTCTTGATATTGGAAATTTCAATGTCTTCTGTAGTCTGGTTGCGATCAATGAGACTTACTTTTTCTATAAATAGGGTCTTTTTATTGATCCAAATAGTTACCCTATTGTAGTCAACTTCCTCATCACTGGAATTCAATAATATCTTATGTTGTTGATTTCCATTTAAGGCTTCTTCGCCTACATACGTAGGCTGAGATTTCGTTTTGTATAGCTTATATACAGATTCAATACTGACAGATTCTTCTGGATCGTAAGGAACAATTGTTACTTCTTTATCATCTTTAAGATAGATCCACTGTGTTTCTTTATCACTATAAATTTCCTGATTTCCCAAATCGATGTAGTACATTCCGTCTTTATATTTCATAATACCTTCTTTTTCTACTCCTTCTGATCTCATTGCCTCATTGGTTAGGATATATTTGTAGTTAGCAGAAAAATCGGAGAGCGACTCAAACTTTTTTCTGGAATCATCCAAAATTTTCTGTGCCTTACTATTCTGTCCTAAGGCATTAGTAAAAAGGATCATACCTGCAATGATCCAAACGGGAATATATACTTTCAATTTCATTGTATTTAGCATTTAAAAATAATTTCATTAGACATACATACCTAAGGCTTAGACTGCGATGTATAAAAATAGTTTAATTTCCTCAACGAATTATTTTCTTATGTTCGTTTAGGGTAAATTACTGAGGAATCGCTCAAGTTCTACTTCGTCGGTAACGAGCACTTCACGAGCTTTACTCCCGGAATGAGGCCCTACAATTTTCGCCTTTTCCAATTGATCGATAATTCTTCCTGCCCTGTTGTATCCCAATTTTAGTTTTCGCTGGATCAGGGATGCAGATCCAATCTGATATCTTACCACCATTCTTGCCGCTTCTTCAAAGTTTTCATCTCTTTCTATTAATTCACCTTCAGCTGTTCCACTTTCTTCATCTACGATTTCAGGGAGAAAATAAGGTTCTGGGTATCCACGCTGGTCGGAGATATAGTCTACAAGGCGCTCAACTTCCGGCGTGTCGATAAAGGCATTTTGGATTCTGATAAGCTCACTCCCTGTTGACAAAAGCAGATCTCCTCTTCCTACCAGTTGGTCCGCTCCATTGGCATCAAGTATGGTGCGGGAATCTACTTTGGAGATGACCCTATATGACATCCTCGCAGGGAAATTGGCTTTGATGATACCAGTAATGATATTTACGGATGGACGCTGGGTCGCGACTACTAAGTGAATGCCAACGGCTCTCGCTAATTGTGCCAGACGAGCTATGGGCATTTCAACTTCTTTTCCGGCTACCATCATCATATCTGCCAATTCATCTATTACAAGAATGATATATGGTAAAAACTTATGACCTTTTCTTGGATTGAGCTTTCGCTGTGTAAACTTCTGATTGTATTCCTTCAAATTGCGCACACGTGCTGTCTTTAAGAGCTCATATCTTGCATCCATTTCAATACACAAACTTTTCAACACCTTTACTGCATCTTTTACCTCAGTAATAATAGGCTCATTTTGATCGGGCATTTGTGCCAGAAAATGATAAGCAAGAGATTGATATAATGTCATTTCGACCTTTTTGGGGTCAATGAGGACAAATTTGACTTCTGCTGGGTGCTTCTTATATAGAAGAGATGAAATAATGGTATTTAATCCTACAGATTTACCTTGCCCTGTTGCACCTGCTATGAGCAGGTGAGGCATTTTATTGAGATCTGCTATAAATACTTCATTAGAGATATTCCTACCCAGTGCTATAGGCAATTCCTTATCTGTCGTCTGAAATTTAACAGTAGAAAGTACACCTCTGAGCGAAACAATTTCTCTTTTGGAATTAGGTACTTCAATCCCAATGGTTCCTTTTCCCGGGATGGGCGCAATAATTCGTATGCCTAAGGCTGCAAGGCTTAGTGCAATATCATCTTCCAGGTTCCTAATCTTGGAGATTCTTACACCTGGAGCAGGGACAATTTCATATAAAGTAACGGTAGGACCAATCGTTGCTTTAATATTGGTAATCTCGATACCGTAGTTTGCCAGAGTATCTACAATCTTATTTTTATTTGCATTGAGTTCTTCACTGTTGACTCCCCAGTTTTGACCAGCTCCATGGTCCTCTAGTAATTCAAGGATGGGAGGATTATAACTTGACAATTCCTTTGTCGGATCAAATTCATCCCAGTCAATTACCTCTTCGGTATTATCTGTTTCGAGATCTTGTTGAGGAATGATTTTCATCACCCGACTATCGTCCCCGACTACCCTACCTACATTATCCTCTCCGAGTTGTTCTAGCATGGGAGCAGAAGGTGGTTGTATGATCGTTTCTTCCTTCTTGGGAGGTTCAATAGTTAATTCGAGGTTATCAGAATCTTCGTTGTTAGTCGAAGGGGATGCTTTCTTTAGTACTGGAGGATCGACGGGAAGGCTGAACTGTTTTCCTGAAGTAGGAACTTGTTCACTTTCTGCTGGGGCCTCAGGTTGGGATGTAGAGGTAGAGGATTTTGTCTTTGGTTTATTCTCCTTACTTGTAGTAGACGAACCGGATTTAGGGATTTTTAAGGCTTGATTTTTAACCACATCTGTCAACCCTGAGACCTTTTCTACCAACTTAGAAGCGCGAATCTCCGCATTGAAATTTACTACAGCAAAAATGAGTAACGCAAATAATAATAAGAAGGCTACGCCAATTTTCCCTACATATGCGAATAAACGCATATTGATAAAATATCCAAAACCTCCTCCAAGGTCGAAGTTAGTAGGCAAGGTGTCTGTATTACTATTTACCAATATTACAACATACCCCAAAAATACGGATCCCCACAGGACAGTAAAAGCTACATATTTAAGTAATCTGCGAACGATGAAATAATAATCGTCTTCTAAAAGAACCAGCGCTAAAAGTATCCCATATATAGGTATTAGCAAACCGAAGATCCCAAACCCATTATAAATAATAAGTTCAGCCAGTTTTGCTCCAAGATATCCCAACCAGTTTTTGATCTCACCTCTGTTTACTATTCCACTCTCTATAATCGATTGATCAGCTGCACCAGTATAAAAGTAAGAGATACAGGCAAGCATGGTTAAGACACAGACAAATAACGTAGTCCATGCTGCGATTCTCCTGCTTTTATCTCTGGTTTCTTTATCCTTTCTGAGGGATTGTCCCAGGAGGAACAATCCCTCTATGAGTCCTGGTTGAGATTTCTTTCTGCGATTCGACGTTCGTTTTCGCTTCGCCACAATATTATTATTAATGAATGTATTTCAACTTAGAAGTAGATATATATTGCAAAGATACGCTTTTTCACAAACCCTGATATATGATAAGCTATTGACAGCGTGAATGCACCAAAACCCCAATAATTTTTTATTAATTGAATTGGATTTAATCTTCTATATGTTGTAACAATTTAAACTATTGATTATTAGTTATTTATATTTTGGAGTTTTTACCCTACTTTATTTAGTATTGAGCCTAACCATACGAATATGGTTGAGATGGTGTTCGCCATGCCAGGCATATAACGACAAATATCTGCCCAAAATAAGCTCACGATGGTCCACTGGGTGATAGAATTTCCTGCCCCAATGCGTTTCTTCAAGAGATTCGCATACATAGATCCATCTTTTGTGGATGCTTTCGATCAATTGTAGAGATACAGATGGTGGAGTATGGGAAACCTCAGGTGTATTCACCCAAAGGTCTTCATTATAGTCTTTGATGACAGGTTCTTCTTCTGTTAATGCCCATTTGAATCTTGTATAAGCATTTAAATGACTGTCAGCTATGTGATGAACGACTTGACGGAGGGTCCATCCTCCAGGTCGGTAGGTTTGATTCCACAATTCCTCAGGTAACATGGACATTTCAGATGTTAGGTCTGATGGGAAAGCGCGTATGGCATTTATCCATTTTTCACGATGCTCAGCATCATAGGTTTGAGGTTGTACATATCTACCTATAGGATATTTTAATTTTTCGAGCGCTTCTTGTTGCATAACTATATATCATGAAGTATTAATTACTGTTAAAAATCGCTTTCTTGTTAATTTTATTAGCAAAAATAAGGAATTATATTGGGAATGTTAAATTAGTTAGATTTGATTTCCATAGTTTGTTGTACATAACCAATTACTTACACACTTACATTTTGCTAAGAAATTTCCATAGTTCTATACCATACTTATCCACAGCACGTTGATGAAAGCAACGGGATTAAATAAGGAAATTTATTACTCTTTGCGTACATTTATTTGTTAAAAGAAATTGATATGAAGCAATATCTTGATTTATTAAAATACGTCATGGATACGGGGGTGGATAAAAGTGATAGAACAGGAACGGGGACAAGAAGTGTATTTGGTTATCAGATGCGTTTTGATTTGGAAAAGGGGTTCCCTTTGGTAACCACTAAAAAAGTACATACCCGATCTATTATTCATGAGCTGCTTTGGTTTTTGAAAGGAGAGAGTAATATAGCCTATCTAAAAGAACACAAAGTGAGGATCTGGGATCCCTGGGCAGATGATCAAGGAGAATTAGGGCCTGTGTATGGTGTGCAATGGCGATCGTGGAAAGGAGCAAATGGACAGACTATCGATCAGATTGCCCGTGTAGAAGAAGCTATTCGAAACAATCCTCACTCTCGTAGGCACATTGTCAATGCCTGGAATGTTGGTGAACTAGACCAAATGGCTTTACCCCCTTGTCATACTATGTTCCAGTTTTATGTTGCAGAAGGCAGATTGTCCTGTCAGTTGTACCAGCGTAGTGCGGATTTATTTATCGGCGTTCCATTTAATATTGCTTCTTATGCATTGTTGACCATGATGATGGCACAGGTATGTGGGCTTCTTCCTGGAGAATTTATTCATACCTTTGGAGATGCACACATTTATACCAACCACTTTGAGCAGGTAAACCTTCAACTAAGTCGCGAGCCCAGACCTTTGCCTCAGATGAAGATCAATCCTCAGGTATCTTCCATTTTTGGGTACCATTTTGAGGATTTTGAATTAATAGGATATGATCCCCATCCTGTGATCAAGGCCCCGGTAGCTGTGTAAATGATGGCCGATGAAAGAGATTTTACAGAAGGTCAGACGTATAGAAATTAAAATTCGCCGGATGGTCGATAGAACGTTTGCGGGAGAATATCATGCAGTTTTTAAAGGTCGTGGACTTGAATTTGATGAAGTTAGGCCCTACCAACCCGGCGACGATATCCGATCTATAGACTGGAATGTCACTGCCCGAAATGGTCAGCTTTTTATAAAGAAGTTTCGCGAAGAAAGAGAGTTGACACTATTTTTTTTATTTGATGTCAGTAAGTCTGAGGATTATGGCCAGGGTGATGAAAATAAGTTGAGAATGGGTACGGAGATCCTGGCACTGTTAGCCTTTTCGGCGATGAAAAATAATGACAGGGTAGGAATGGCGCTCTGTACGGACCAGGTAGAGAAATATTTTCCACCAAGGAAGGGAAAAAATTATGTGCTTCAGTGTATTAGTTTTTTACTGACATTCCAACCCCAAAAGAGAATTACCAGTATAAAGCCTGCCCTTGAATTTGTCTACCAGGTGATGAAGAGGAGAGGGATCATCGTGGTTATTTCGGACTTTATAGATGATGATTTCGAGCAAAAATTAGTAAAACTACATCAGAAACATGAAGTGATACTCATTCACTTATACCATCCAGGTGAAGTGGTTTTCCCTGATCGGGGAATTGTGCCTCTATTTGATGTGGAATCTGGTAGAGAAAGATGGGTATATCTCCGTTCACTAAATCGAAACAAAATGGCAAAAAAAGTACTCGAGAACCGAATATTCCTATTGAAGAAACTGAGTAAAAAGTATAAGATAGATTATATTTCCATCAATACGCAGGAAGATTACATTCCTGCGATTGAGAGATTTTTTAAAGAAAGAGTAGCTAGGCTATGAACAAAGTTCATGTACTGATATGGTTATTGTGTTTATTACTAATGGGACATATAAGTGTCCGTTCACAGGAGGTATCAGCTCGTGTACATTTTAAGTCCGATTCACTCTGGATAGGAAGACCCTGTACATTGCGTCTGTACATAAGGATTCCCTCTGGAATGGAGGTGGTCATCAAAGATGATATGAATGCTTTTGGCTCTTTTGAAAAGATATCCTATACAGATTATCCATTACAGGATAAGGGATCCTACTCAATGATGCTAAGGGACTATACCTTAAGGAGTTTTGAAGTTATTCCCAGGCAATCAGTTGCATTGGAAATAGGAGGAATTCAACGCAATGACACTGTATATCAAACTATACGTAGTGATTCTATCACTTTAGTGGAAAAAGTTGATAGTTTAACCTTAGTCGAAGGTACCTATCGAAAGGAAATAGCCATTCTAGAGCTAAAAGATCCTCCGAATATAAGAGACCTTATCATTATGGGGCTTGGTGGTGTATTCGTGTTAGTAATAGTATACTTCCTTTTTCGACGCCCATTAACCATCATTTGGAAAAGATATCGACTGAAGAAAAGCCAGGAATTATTGCACAGGCAATGGAGAGCTATTCTCGGCGAAATAGAGCAAAAAGAAACATTCATACTCAAACTAGACCAATTCTGGAAGTCCTACTTTAGCAATATATATATGAATGATTTGCACGCACTTACTACTTCTGAAGTAGCCAATACACTGAAAAAATATGAAGATTTGACATCGAAGGAAGGGGCCGATTTGTTAAATGTATCCAAGTGTAAAGATGCGATAGTTCATGGAGGCTTAAATATGGAACAAAAATTATTGCATGATTACGCCAGAAAGGTTTGGAATGTGATGGAGGAAGAATTTCAAAGACAGAGAATAAATATCGCCTAATAAGATAGAGGATCTTTAATCGAATGAAGGCCAAGTTTATTTTATACCTTTCACATTCTGGCAAAATCATCAGGAATACCTTAATATTGTAAATAGTAAAATAGAGCCCTCATTCAGAAAAAAATCGCGTTCAATGAAAAAATTTGTGTTCAAGGAACTGGATCGGGAAGGGTTAGATACGTTGCGTACGATAGCTGATGCCAGAAGATTTAATCAATGGATGTTTGAGACAATCCAGCCCTATGTGAAAGCAGGAAGAATATTAGAAGTAGGCAGTGGAATTGGAAATATATCAGAGTTTTTTCTCAATAATGGGTATGATATCTGTCTGAGTGATGTTCGTGAAAATTATTGTGGATATCTGGAGGAGAAATTTAGTGGACACCCTCAATTGATAGATATAGTTAGATTGGATTTGGTAGATCCCATTTTCGATCAAAGCTATGCGCACCTTCTGGGTACCTTTGACACAATATATGCATTGAATGTAATCGAGCATATTGAAGATGATGTATTAGCATTAGAAAATTGTAAAAAGTTACTCAGGCCAGGCGGACGACTGATCATCCTTGTTCCTGCGTATCAGACCTTATATAATACTTTTGATGAAAATTTATATCACTACAGGAGATATACCCGTCGATCGTTAAAGAAAGTCTTTAAAGAGAATCAGATCCCGGTGTTAGCAGATTTTCACTTTAACTTAATTGGAATTGCAGGGTGGATTTTATCAGGGAGTATATTGAAAAAAGAGGGAATACCATCAGGACAGATGAAAATATACGATCGATTAGTTCCCATTTTTCGATTAATTGATAAAATCATTTTCCGGCAAATAGGGCTATCGGTAATTGTTATTGGTGAGAAATAATTATGGACTTATTATACATTACATCATGGACCAGGAACGTCTCTCCAGGATATTGACCTTATTACATACTATTATCTTACAACAACTCGATGGAACTGCGCAATCATGGTTTACCGAGAAGGTAAAAGCCTTAAAAGAAGAAGGCTTTGGGAGGAATTTTTATCTTTCATTTAGTTCTGCGCCAAGATTCATTGGTAAAAAGCCTTTGAGCATCTCAAAAAAAGAGTTGGAAGACCTTCAGAGTCTAAGAGAAGGCTTAAGACCAGACAGTTGGACAATAGACCAGGCTGTAAGGATGTATTTTATCATGCTTTTACCCTCAGATTCTGCTGAGAAACACCTGAAGTGGATCATGGATTTATTCGATACGGCAGATATGGGTGAGCAGGCGGCAATTTTTGCAGTTCTTCCACTTCTTCCTTTCCCCGAGCAGTATCTAGGGCTCGCATCAGAAGGGGTACGTACAAATATGATCGTAGTATTGGAAGCAATAGGACTTAATAATCCGTATCCAGCAGATTACATGGAGGAGAATGCCTGGAATCAATTATTTCTTAAATGCGTGTTTACAGGTCGTTCCCTGTATAAGATTATCGGTATAAAACGAAGAGCGAATGCTGAGTTGGCGAGAATAATTTCCGATTATGCCCATGAAAGATGGGCTGCTGGCAGAGAGGTAACTCCAGAAATCTGGCAGCCTGTACCTCCTTTCTTTATGGATCGACATCTGGAAGATATGAGCAAGCTATTTAAAGATGTCAATCCATTACAACAGCTTGCTGCAGGTCTTACTTGTATCGAGACAGACAATCAGGATGCTCAAGCGTTATTGAACTCATATACTGACATAAAACAAAGGATTATGTCTGAAGAGATATCATGGCTTACAATTGGGAAAGAATGGGAAGCTCAGCAGCAATCCTAAATGATTGGTTCATGATTTTGACCGTGGTTGAATAGAATATTAGATATTCTGAAACTTCTTCCGTTTCAGCAAACATATTTTCGCCTTTAAGTTTCTAATTATATCAAACTAGCGGTTGGTAGTTGATACAGGTCATTACAATGTTTATATTCATTGACTAACTTGGTATAGTTTATAGACACTTGATTTATCAGTATATTTTATAAAAGGATAAGATATGGAAAACAAAAAAGAAATGTGGCTTGATTCACACATTCATATGACCTCTCGTACCACTGACGATTATGAGCGAATGGCAAAAGCTGGTATTGTTGCCATTATAGAGCCTGCCTTTTGGTTGGGTCAACCGCGAACAGAAGTGGGAAGTTTTAAGGATTATTTTAGCAGTCTGGTCGGATGGGAAAGGTTTCGTGCTAGTCAGTTTGGAATTAAGCATTATTGTACTATTGGTCTCAATTCTAAAGAAGCAAATAATGAAGCCTTGGCAGAACAGGTAATGGAATTATTGCCCAAATATGTATGTAAAGAAGGGGTTGTTGGAGTTGGCGAAATCGGATATGACGATCAGACAAAGGCCGAGGATAAGTATTTTAGAATTCAGATAGACCTGGCAAAAGAAATGAATCTTCCCATACAGATTCATACTCCTCATCGCGATAAGAAAGCTGGTACTTCACGAAGCATGGATGTAGTTGAAGAGCATGGGGTAGCACCGCATATGGTTGTCATTGATCACAATAATGAAGAGACTGTTAAGGAGGTATTGGATCGTGGGTATTGGGCTGCGTTTACAATCTACCCATTTACCAAGATGGGGAACGAAAGGATGGTTGAAGTTGTCAGACAATATGGTCCTGAAAGGATTATCGTTGATAGTTCAGCAGACTGGGGAATAAGTGATCCATTATCAGTACCTAAGACTGCACACTTGATGTTGGAACGGGGAATCCCTGAAGAACACGTGCGAAAAGTTTGTTATCAAAATCCATTGGATGCCTACGCACAAAGTGGACAAATAAATGAGTCTGATTGGCTAGAAAGTAATTCAGTTGACCAGCGTGAACTGTATAACGGGAATTCAATACTTCGTGGTCAACAGCCACGCGTTGACACAGATGCCTCAAATGTGATCGTAAATTGATCACAGGGTAGCTATCCAGACACCTTGATAAACATATGAATATAGACTGGAAGGCCTATCTTATGTTGACCAGGCCTGCAAATCTCATTACAGCGCTTGCAGATATTCTTGCGGGGATATCATTAGCTGGGTATTGGCAATATGTTTATTCAGATTCCCAGATCGAAGTAAATCTTATTCACGTAGGTTTACTACTGGTCAGTACTATAGGTCTGTATGGTGGAGGAGTCGTATTTAATGATGTTTTCGACTTTAAATTAGATCAGGTTGAGCGTCCAGAACGCCCGCTGCCGAGTGGGAGTGTACCTTTTAAACATGCGGTCATACTGGGGATACTATTGTTGGTAATTGGCATATGTACTGCCTTGTTAGTGAATATATACTGTGGATGCATAGCATTAATAACAGCTTTATTGACATTGCTTTATGATGCAGTAAGCAAACATTCCCAATGGGCTGGCCCCTTAAATATGGGGTTGTGTAGAGGGGGGAATCTATTGTTGGGTGTCAGTATTATCCCTTTCATGTTGGAGGAACTGTACTTTGTAGCTATTGTCCCCATTCTCTATATAGGCGCAATTACATTAATCAGTCGTGGAGAGGTACATGGTGGTAACAGGGTTTCCATAGCGCTGGCATTCTTATTATATGCCCTTGCTGGTCTCTTGATCGTGAAAATAGGCTATCATAATCAAGGTCAGGTATGGGTAATGTTACTTTTTCTAGGGTTACTTTACACTCGAATTATCCCTCCACTCGTTACTGCATACCGCACATTACTCGCCCAGGATATATTCAAAGCAGTGAAAACGGGAGTCATTTCACTAATCGTGGTCGATGCGTCACTGGCAGCAGCTTCTTCTGGATGGATATGGGGCCTGGTAATTTTAGCATTGCTACCCTTGTCAATGACAATAGCTAAATATTTTGCGGTTACTTAAAGTATCTAACAGGACAAATGCACTAAAATCATTAATGGCTGGAAATCAGAAGCTTATATTGATCCATTGTATAAATGTTTTAATTACAACCGATTAATAATGAATTATTTATGACATTTGGTGCTTACGTCCTGAGTACTTCGTAAGGTATTGCAAAAGAAATATTTTACTTTTGTTTTATGCTCAACGTATAACACAACCTTGGAATGTGAGTTGTTATAAGTGAATTTAGTGATATGAAGAGAATCGTTCAGAAATTTAGTGTCCCTTTTGAATACGGCGTATACTTTTCCAGAAATATTTTCCAGGTAGAAAATCAGCTATTGGTTGACTTATTGCACACAAAGCATGATGTATCCACTGCCAAAAAATGTCTCTTTGTCATAGACGAAGGGGTATCAAAAGCCCATCAGCGTTTGGGACAAATGATCGTGGACTATTCCAATACATTTTCCTCAAAAATGGAATTGGTCTGTGATCCTATGATTGTGACGGGAGGAGAAGAGGTGAAGAATGAACACATTTGGATTGATAAAATATTAGAGGCGGTAAATGTACACGGTATAGACAGACACGCTTATATTATAGCCATAGGAGGTGGGGCTGTATTAGACATGGTAGGATACGCAGCATCCATTGCTCATAGAGGTGTTCGGCATATTCGAATTCCCACGACGGTATTGTCGCAAAATGATTCAGGGGTAGGAGTGAAAAATGGAATTAACTACTTCCATAAGAAAAATTTTGTAGGAAATTTTTCTCCTCCATTTGCTGTAATCAACGATTCTCTATTTCTTACTACGCTTGAGAAGAGAGATTGGCGCGCGGGTATATCTGAGGCTATCAAGGTCTCTCTCATCAAAGACGCGGACTTCTTCTCAGACATAGAATCCAACATCGATGCGTTGAATGCTCGTGATATGGATGCAATGGAATCTCTGATCTACCATTGTGCGAAGCTCCATATGGATCATATCGCTGGCGGAGACCCTTTTGAAATGGGGTCTTCGAGACCGCTGGATTTTGGTCATTGGGCTGCACATAAATTAGAGCAACTTACCAATTATCAAATCAGGCATGGGGAAGCAGTAGCCGCAGGAATAGCTTTAGATGTAATATACGCTCGATTTTCTGGAAGATTATCCCAAAACGAGGCAGACAGAATTATTGAGGTGATGCATAGATTAGGATTTACCTTATACTTTCAGGAATTATCTGCTCATTTGGATGATGCCTCACATCCTGATTCTATTCTACATGGGTTAAGAGAATTTAGGGAGCATCTTGGAGGACAATTGACTATTATGTTACTTGAAGGTATCGGGAGAGGAGTAGAAGTCCATGACATGGATGAAGATTTAGTTGCACGTGCCGTTGATGAATTAGCACATTATGAGTTGCACTCTTTGGCGAGTTCATCATCTTAACAAATTGAAACCTCACATTTCTTATTGAAATGGCGAAAAACGCGCTTCTAACTGTAGCATTTTTTTAGATAGCGTCAGATTGGGAAGTTCTTGCCATTGGAACAATGGAAAATCAGCTGGTTAATCCCTACCCATTGAGATATTTCTATCCCTAGACCTTTCGTGGGATTGCTCAAATGTATCAAAATCTTTTTTTCAATTGTATCTTTCTTGAGATGCTTATACATTGGGTATTTAATAGTTTCGCAAACTATAAAATTACTCAGCATTGAGTCTTTTTCGCAATCATGAATTATTTTTTTCTTTAGACAACTTCCTTATTTTGAAAATACAAAACCAAATGATCCACATGGGAAAACAAATAACACAACGCGTGCTGGCAGCACTTGATTTATCTATGATGGATAAGTATGTTCTATCCTTTTTAAGAACAAATTCAGAAATTCTAACGACGGAAAAGATACTTTTCATTCATGTAGATGATGGTCTGTCTCCGGATGAGAATGATGACTCGGACGCCAATACTGGCAAGCAAGATAAAGAGGGTCTTTTGAATCAGATAAAAGCCAAGATTGAAAAATCATTTCCTGAAGCAGTGAACAATCATAATGTCCGCCTGGTGTTTGGAGACCCTGAAAAGGAGATCATGCGATATAGCAAGGAACAAGACATCGATCTGATAGTCGTTGGGCAAAAGGCCACCACTAAACATGAGATCGAATTTAAAAGACTGGTTAAAAGGGCCGGTACATCATTATTACGCATACCCAAAAAAGACGATTATTCCATCCGAAAAATCTGTTTGGCTACAGATTTTTCAGAGTTGTCTAAAGTTGCCGCGAAAGAGGCTCATGTCATCGCACAAAGGCTTGGTGCTAAGCTGGTAGGTTTTCATGCTTACCAAGTTCCTTCAGGTTATCACAAAACCGGCAAAGACCATAAGGAGTTTGCAGAAACAATGAAAGAAAATGCCAAAAAAGATGCTGATACATTTTGGAGAGAACTCGGACTTGACGCTCCGGAAATGCAATATGTCTACGATATAGAAAAAGAGCCCGCTGAGTGTATAGCCAATTTTGCAGAAGAAAACGAGATTGACCTTCTGATGATAGGTTCTAAAGGCAGGACAGCTGCCGCCTCCATACTCATAGGTAGTGTAGCCAAAGAAGTTACACAACTTCTTCATACTGTACCACTTATGATTTTAAAGGAAAAAAATAAAAACATGGACCTACTCGATGCGTTAGACGAGATATAAAGAATTGTTTATAAATGCTCATTTCAATCCTTGTGATATTTTTATCTAGCCTGTTGGCTGCTTTCTTTTTCAAGAGGTATCCACAAGCTGTAGCTGCTATTTTATTAGCAATTCTTCTCGGAACCATTGTTTACTTCGCCACATTTATAAGACCCATCGTTCAAGGTGATACGTTCGTTATTCATGTTTCTTGGATCTACTCACTTGATATCCACCTTACCTTTTACATGGACGGTCTAAGTCTGTTTTTTGCCTTACTTATAACTGTTTTTGGCTTCTTGATACTTATTTATTCGGTAAAATACATGGAGCACAGCTCCCAAGCCAACAGATTTATTTGTTTCCTACTTTTGTTTATGGGATCTATGTTGGGTCTTGTACTTTCTGCCAATTTAATCAGCCTTTTTGTTTTTTGGGAGCTTACCAGCTTTACTTCTTTCCTTCTAATCGGCTTCGAACACCAAAAGGAAGTATCGCGAAACGCTGCCCGTCAAGCGTTGCTGGTTACTGCAGGTGGTGGATTAGCGCTGATGGCAGGATTCATTTTGTTGGAAAACATAACCAACAGTGGGTTTAACTTGACCGAAATCCTTTCCCAGGCTGACACGATAAGGAGCAGTAGCCTTCAAACGGTTGCCATATTGCTCATTGCAATCGGAGCATTTACAAAATCGGCCCAATTTCCGTTTCACTTTTGGTTGCCCAACGCAATGGCTGCTCCTACGCCAGTAAGTGCCTATCTGCATTCCGCCACTATGGTGAAAGCAGGAGTCTATCTTGTTTTTCGACTTAACCCGTTGTTCGATGATGTGATATTTTGGGACCACTTACTTGGAATTACGGGTGCCCTTACGATGACTTGGGGAGCATTCAAGGCTTTTCAGGAAGATGACCTCAAACGCATCCTGGCTTACACGACTATCAGTGCCTTAGGTATATTTTTTATGATGGTAGGTGTGGGGGGTCAGGAAGCTATTAATGCTGCAATGACTTATGTCATGGCCCACGCCTTGTACAAAGGTGCCTTATTTCTCGCGGCTGGGAGTATAGACCATGAAACAGGTACCAGACGAGTTTCCCAATTATCAGATCTAATCAGAAAAATGCCTTTCACTGCAGTAGCAGTCTTGATGGCGACTGCTTCTATGACAGGCATTCTGCCCTTTCTCGGTTTTATCGGAAAAGAATCTTTATACCATGCGCTTTATCACGGTGAAAATGACTTTTCAACAGTGTACCTAACCCTATTATTCCTAGCAGGTGCCTTTTTTACAGCGGTGACGGTAAAGATTGTCTATCGTGCCATTTTCAAAAAGGGAACTCTGCTAGATAAACCCATTCATGAACCCTCTCTGTTCATGGTTTTTCCACCCCTCTTACTAGCAGCAGCGGGACTCATCACAGGTCTGTTTCCGGGTATCACCGTTGAACCGTTACTGCAATGGTCAGCGGCTAGTATTTACGAAGCCCAGCCGGATATGGATCTCAAACTATGGCATGGATTCAACTTTGTGTTTCTGTTAAGTGTTCTTACCTTACTCGCTGGTGTCGGGTTGTACCTTGTCAGACACTTTCTTGGACGCTTCCGTAAACCTCACTGGCTACAAGGTGATATACTGTACACAAAAATCGTAATAGCCCTGGAATCTTTAGCAACCTATAGTACCCAAATGCTGCAAAACGGTTTGTTAAGAAATTATATTGCCACCGTTCTGTTGACATTTTCAGGAATCCTGATTGTTGCGCTGGTAAAGGCAAAATATATGTTTCCTACATCTAGCGATGAACTTTTTCGAGATATACAGATCTACGAGGGTGTCATTATTGCCTTGGTGACCTTCGCCACCATTTTTCTATTCAAAACGAGATCACGACTCATCGTTACTGCTACATTTGGTATTATCGGGTACGGTATCGCATTGGCTTATACCCTTTTTAGTGCACCTGATGTAGCCATTACCCAATTCCTGGCAGAAACACTTACACTGATCTTATTGATCTTGATTCTACACCGGCTTCCGTCCTATACGATTAAACAACCCATTGCCCGGATCAAATACCTACCTGTAGCGCTGTTATTTGGCATAATAATGACAATCACAGCCTTTATTATGCTCAATCAAAATAAAAATGAGAGATTAAAAACCTATTTCCTTGAAAACAGTCTAGGCGAGGGAAAAGGGCAAAACGCTGTCAATGTTATTCTTGTCGATTTTCGTGCACTTGATACTCTGGGAGAAATCACAGTCCTTACTATTACTATGATTGGAATTATCGCATTACTACAAATAAAACCAGTAAAAGAAAAGCTATGAAGACCCTGATTTTATCGACCCTTCTAAAAGTTATTACCCCACTATTTATTGGCATTGCACTCTACATGTTCTTTAGAGGGCACGATAATCCGGGCGGCGGATTTATAGCCGGCCTCATCGCTTCCATACCCTTTATGCTTCATGCCATGGTCTTTGGGTACCAGGAGACAAAACGGAATTTCAAAATAAGACCGCATCTATTGGCTGGTATCGGTTTGCTTGTATCGTTAGTCAGTGGGATGTTTTCTGTAATTCTGAGGGACCCTTTCCTGACTCCGGTCTGGGTTGATGAAAAACTGCCCCTTATCGGAAAGATCGGTACGCCTATCTTTTTCGATCTGGGTGTATTTCTTGTTGTATTTGGCGTGGTCTTGCAAATAACCTTTTTACTAACAGAAGAATAACAATCTATGAACCTTATTATATCGCTTACAGTGGGTATTTTATTTGCAGCCAGTGCGTTTTTGATGTTTCAGAAAAGCTTTTTCAAACTCATTATCGGAGTAATTCTCTTTGGCTATGCCACTGTATTTTTCCTTTTTACTGTGGGAGGTATCACTAAAAATGCGCCACCCCTGATTTCAGAAAAGGACATGGCAGTAGAACAGTTGGCAGATCCTTTACCACAAGCATTGACGTTAACGGCCATTGTCATTAGTATCGGAGTTCAGCTTTTTGTGATTGTACTCCTGAAAAAAGTATATCAAGAAGTCAATACAGGAGACCTAGACGAACTAAATACCACAGATCGCATTGATTAACGTGAACGATATATATATATCATCCGTAACCTTACCGCTGTTGATTCTCTTCACAGCGTTTATCTTCTGCATACTTTTTTGGAAGAACAACAAAGTACAGACCGCCATAACGGTTTCGTCTCTTTTTTTATACCTGCTATCGGCGATCGGACTCTTCATCGAGGTGTACCAACACGGGATACAAGTAGTTCAGATTGGAAATTGGCCGGCACCATTTGGTATAACCTTGGTTGCGGACATATTTGCTTCGATCATGTTGCTGATTTCAGCTCTGATTTCCTTTGCCGTGATCGTATATTCCCTACAGGATGTGTCTACAGCGTGTAAAAAGAAAGGTTTCTTTCCTATTTGGCTGGTCATGTTATTTGGCGTTAGCGGATCCTTTTTGACGGGGGACATTTTTAACCTCTATGTCTGGTTTGAGGTTATGCTGGTAGCCTCCTTTGTCTTGCTCATCATTGGAAATACAAAAGGACAACTTGAAGGGGCTGTTAAATACGTTATCTTAAGCTTTATTTCTTCAGGTTTCTTGCTCACTGGTACCGCAATCTTGTATAAATTAACTGGAACACTTAATATGGCCGATTTGGCCGTAACTATTGCCCAGCATCCCAGGCAGGAATTGATCACTGTTTCGGCGGTCTTTTTTCTAGTGGGATTCGGCATTAAGGCTGCTCTCTTTCCCTTCTTCTCCTGGCTTCCAGCTTCTTATCCAACACCACCCACTTCCATTGTGGGATTAATGGCAGGGTTACTGACCAAAGTGGGAGTGTACGCTTTCATCCGTTTTTTTACCTTACTTTTTACGCATGATGTAAGCTTTACGCATTCTATGCTTCTTCTCATATCAGGACTTACTATGTTTTTTGGTGTACTGGGTGCCATAGCGCAAAATGACATTAAAAAAATACTATCATTTCATATTGTGAGTCAAATTGGGTATATGGTTATGGGATTAGCTTTATTTACACCTCTGGCTATAGCCGGATCAATTTTTTATATTGTCCATCATATTCTCGTCAAAACAAACCTGTTTCTGATTAGTGGTATTATAAAGGAAATCAACGGATATTTTCTGTTGAGAAAACTGGGCGGCATCTATGCTCGATTTCCGTATTTCACGGTTTTATTTGTGATTTCAGCCTTTTCGCTCGCTGGAATTCCCCCCCTTTCCGGCTTTTGGGGTAAATTAATGCTGGCAAAAGCCGGTCTGGAAGCTCACCAATATCTCATCGTAGCTGTTAGTTTATTGGTGAGTCTTCTAACCCTGTTTTCCATGACCAAAATCTGGAAGTCAGCCTTTTGGTCTACGGCCCCGAATGAAGGGAATGGTGATATCAGATACACCTCTGGGAAATTATGGAAATCGAAGTATTTGCTCCTCTTGGCATCAACGTTATTGACGCTTTGCACACTCTTGCTCGGCCTCAATCCGGATCTATTGATTACAATCTCAACAAAAGCAGCTACACAATTATTAGATTCACAGGAATACATCCATGCTGTCTTGAATAAATAATAATTGAACTGACATGATAATTTTGCTTAATATACTGATTGCCGTGCTAATGACCTGGTTTGTCCGGGCCATTTATCCTACAATACCGAATGGTGGGTTTATTACACTCTCTTTATTTGCGGCCTGGAATGTGATTCTATGGCTTTTTTCGTTCTTTTACAATAAACCAGCCTTTTACAAAGCCCTGAAAATCGGTGTCTTGATCATATTTTACCTTAAAGAACTCGTTGTTGCTTCTCTTCGTGTAGCCTATGATGTGTTGACTATAAAGAATCATATGCAACCTGCTGTGATAGCAATACCGCTAGAAGCAAAAACAGACCTTGAAATCACTTTACTAACAAACTTTATAACCTTAACACCAGGCACGCTGAGCATTGATGTATCCCAGGACAGAAAAACTCTTTATATCCATGAGGTTTATGTAAAATCCGGTGATGTTGAACAAGTGCGAACACAGATAAAAGAGGGGTTTGAAAAAAAGATACTTGACATTACCAGAAAACAATCAAATTCATGAATTTTTTCATTTTAGCAGCATACATTGCCATTGGAATCATCAGCTTGAGCACGGTACTGACACTGGTCCGATTTATCAAAGGACCGAGCTTGCCAGATAGGGTTATATCCTTGGATGTATTTTCAGCAAACCTACTAGCTCTCCTAGCTATCTATTCCGTGCTTTCGGATAAAACGTATCTCAATGTTGCTTTAATCATGTCATTAGTCGCCTTCATAGGCACCATGACGTTTGCCTATTACCTTGTTCAAAAACGTGATAAAATAGAAGATAATGAAAGATCTTATTAGTGCCCTTTTTATGCTAGTCGGAGCCCTTTTTATGTTGATCTCTTCGATTGGCATGATTCGCCTTCCGGATTTCTACATCCGCAATTCCGCAAGTACGAAGGCCGTTGTCTTGGGTGTGTTGCTCATATTACTGGGAGTAGGGATACACTATAACGATATCATGATCTTTATCGAAATTATTGCCATCCTTTTCTTTATTTTCCTTATTTCGCCTATGGCTGCTCACATTGTCGCCAGAGCAGCTGTAATTTCAAATGTGAAATTCTGGAAAAAAACTAACCTCAAAGAACTTGAACCTTATAAAAAGGAACAAGCTGAAGGAGTCCCCACGAATCTAACAAAGAAGTAAAACTCTAAACGAAAGCGTTTGATTGTATCTGCAGGAGCACTTTCAACTTTTACTGCAATTCCAGTAGTTGAGAATACGGGGGTACGAGCAGTCTATCTTTCTTCTTATTTAGATAATACGACCAGAATCTACATCAAGAGCCATTCTTGCTCCATTTATTTAAATGGTTAAACACGCTCTTCCAACTGTAGGATTCATTCAGCTAGTGGTGGATGGGAAGTTCTCTCCATTGAATTCCGGTTTTGAAATCATATAAGATGAGTTGGATAATCTACACACATTATGCAACTTCTACTTTCTGTAGGTTGACTTAAATGTATCAAAATCTCTTTTTCAATTGTATATTTACTCGAAATGCTCATACTTAGGGTAATTAATAATTTAGCAGTATGTAATTTACTCAACTGGGAGACTTTTTTTGCAGCCATGAATCCTTTTTCTTAAGACAATTTCAGAATGAAAATTCTTAACCCATACTTTTTAACCTATTGCTCAAATATTCATCCGGGAGAATCCTGGCAAGAAGTGTTTGATAGTTTATCTACTTTTACACTTCCCTTAAAACAACGCATTTCTCCACAGAACCCTTTTGGAATAGGGTTGCGCCTATCAGATCAGGCTAGTAGGGATCTCATACAACCCAAAGAACTGGATACTTTCAGGTCTTGGCTAGATGAGCATCAGATGTATGTATTTACCATGAATGGGTTCCCTTTTGGGGGGTTTCACAGACAAAGGGTAAAGGATAATGTACATACACCAGATTGGACGACAACTGCCAGAAGAGATTATACCCTAAGATTATTTGAAATATTACTAGCGGTACTTCCTAAAGGATTGGAAGGGGGGATATCTACTTCCCCATTATCTTATAAACATTGGCATACTCAACAGCAGAGCATTGAAAATGTCATTCGACAGAGTGTCATACACTTAGCGGAAATTGTGGCACATTTGCATGCAATAAGGGAAAGTACTGGAGTTTTCTTGCATCTTGACATTGAACCAGAACCCGATGGTATACTGGAAAATACACAAGAAGTGATCACGTTTTATCAAGATCATCTGATCCCAATTGCCGGTGAGTGGTTACAGCAACAAAAAGGTTTTAGTCAGGCTCAAGCTGAGGCTGCAATTAGGGATCATATACAACTGTGCTATGATATATGCCATTTTGCAGTAGCCTATGAAGATCCTGCCTTTGTCTTCGAAAAAATGAATAGTGCTGGTATTAAGATAGGGAAAATACAAATTAGTGCAGCGCTTAAAGCGAAGTTGCCAGAAAATGTAGGGGATAGAAAACCGATTGAAGAAGCTTTTCAGGTCTTCAATGAGTCAACCTATTTACATCAGGTGATTGCGCGAAATGATCAGCACCAACTCATTCAATATCCGGATCTTCCAGAAGCACTCCCACATATCAATCAGCCCGATGTCGTGGAGTGGCGCTCACATTTTCATGTTCCTTTATTCGTCCAACAATATCATCATTTATATTCTACTCAAGACGATATTGTAAAGGTGATGGAGATACTGAAAAAGGAGGTAATCAGTACGCATTTAGAAATCGAAACCTATACCTGGGAAGTATTACCCAATGAGCTTAGGGTAGATCTTGTAACTTCTATCGAACGAGAGATGCAGTGGGTCATCAATCAAATGCGAGGATAACAATTCACTGTGTTTGGTTGTATTTCAATATATTACTGTAGTCAAGGCAAATTTTTTCAATAAACTAACCCTATGCTTCAGAAAACCGTCGTTATTGATATCGTTGGGCTTAGTTCAAGACTGATCGGAAAACATACTCCTTTTATCCAGCAATGGGGAAATAGTGGCCATATCCAGGCTATTCATCCTGTGCTACCGGCAGTGACTACCTCTGCGCAATATACGTATTTGACAGGGAAGTATCCTCAGGATCATGGCATTGTAGGGAATGGATGGTATTTTAAAGACGAGTGTGAAATCAAGTTTTGGCGGCAATCTAATCATCTGGTTCAGGCACCCAAGATCTGGGAAATTCTCAAAGCAGAATATCCTGAATTCACTTGTGCCAATATGTTCTGGTGGTATAATATGTATGCTTCAGTAGATTATTCCGTAACCCCCAGACCTCAATATCCAGCCAATGGCCTGAAGATACCGGATGTGTATAGCCATCCATCAACATTAAGAGATGATTTGCAGCGAGAATTGGGTACGTTTCCCCTCTTTAAGTTTTGGGGGCCCAGAACATCTATTGCCTCTAGTCAGTGGATAGCTGAAGCTTCTAAACGCGTTTCTGCAATATATGTCCCCACCTTAACACTCATTTATCTTCCTCACCTGGACTATAATCTGCAAAAATTTGGATATGGGCATGAATCTGTCAATCAGGATTTAAGGGAAATTGATGCTGTGGTGAAGGATTTAGTTGAATTCTACGAATCCAGACATACGCAGGTCATCCTTTTATCAGAATATGGGATTACACATGCAGACCAACCTATATATGTCAATCGAGCGCTTCGCAAACAGGGATGGATTGCAGTACGTGAGGAAAGAGGTAGAGAGTTGTTAGATCCTGGAGCTAGTCGGGCTTTTGCAGTAGCAGATCACCAAATCTGTCATGTGTATATCAACGATCTTTCTATCAAGTCAGACGTCCAGCAACTTATGGAGCAATTGACGGGCGTGGAAGAAGTCCTGGACGACGAAGGGAAAGCCAGATATCATATCAATCATGATCGCGCAGGTGACCTGGTTCTCATTGCGGATAGTAAGTCATGGTTTGCCTATTATTATTGGATGGATGATAAGAGCGCGCCCGATTTTGCCAGAACCGTGGATATACATAGAAAACCGGGATATGATCCCGTTGAGATGTTTGTAAACCCAGAGATTCCATTTCCCATGTTGAAGGCAGGATCGATTTTGCTAAAAAAGAAGCTGGGATTCAGGTATTTAATGGACTTGATTCCATTAGATGCTACCCTTATTAAGGGCTCTCATGGACGCATCCCAGAAGAACAGCAAGATTGGCCTGTATGTATTTCACAACATTCTACCAAAGATCTCTCTCAAAGTCCCACACAAGTATTCAATGTAATCATGGAAACAGTGAAGGGCACATTGAAGGAAACGATATAATACCATATGAAAGAAATACGAAGATTACTAATAGCTAATAGAGGGGAAATAGCCTTACGTATCATGCGAACGGCAAAATCGATGGGGATTACGGTAATAGCAGTTTACTCGGAGGCTGATAAAGAAGCACCACACGTAGAATTTGCAGATGAGTCTTATTTATTGGGGCCAGCACCCGCTTTGAGTTCATATTTGAATATCGAAAAGATCATTTCTATTGCGTTGGAAAGTAGAGCAGATGCGATTCACCCCGGGTATGGTTTCCTTTCGGAGAATGCAAAGTTTGCTCGTAGCGTACGAGATTCAGGGTTGATCTTTGTAGGTCCTACACCCGAAGCGATTGAAATGATGGGCGACAAATTGACCGCCAAACAAGCGGTAAAATCTTTTGATGTACCCTTAGTCCCTGGGTTAGATCAGCCTGTGGATGATTTGGCGCATGCAAAAAATGTGGCAAACGAAATAGGATATCCCGTCATGATCAAGGCATCTGCAGGAGGTGGAGGTAAAGGCATGCGAATAGTGGAACATGAACGAGACTTTGAAGAGCAAATGAATAGAGCAATTAGTGAAGCTCAGAATGCATTTGGGAACCCCGAAGTTTTTGTCGAAAAATATATCTCTTCACCCAGACACATAGAAATACAGGTGTTGGCTGATCAGGATGGGAAATGTGTATATCTATTTGAGAGAGAGTGTTCCATCCAACGTCGCCATCAGAAAGTCATAGAAGAAGCACCCTCAGTATTTGTAGATGATGCCATGCGTAAGCGCATGGGGGGGGCAGCGGTGAAAGTGTGCAAAGCGTGTAATTACACCAATGCTGGAACAGTAGAATTTATCGTTGATGCTCAGCGCAATTTCTTTTTCCTGGAAATGAACACCCGCCTCCAGGTAGAACACCCTGTTACAGAAATGATCACTGGATTAGATCTCGTTCAAGAGCAAATACGAATTGCAGAAGGACATCCGCTAAGATTTGATCAACAGGATTTGAGCATTCAAGGTCATGCGGTAGAAATAAGAGTATATGCGGAAGATCCTACGCATAATTTTTTACCTGACACCGGAACCTTGAGTGTTTACCAGCCTCCCAATGGTGAAGGCATTAGAGTTGATGATGGGGTGAGAGAAGGGATGGAGGTATCTGTGTATTACGACCCCATGCTGGCAAAACTGATCGTACATTCCTCAACCAGAGATGAAGCCATTGAATTGATGATCAAAGCCATTGATGAATATGAAGTGTATGGAGTAGAAACTACCTTATCCTTTTGCCGTTTTGTGATGAAGCACCCACATTTTCGTTCAGGGGATTTTGATACGCACTTTGTCTCACAGTATTTTTCCCCAGACGCGCTTCATACTCCGCTAGATGAGGAGGAGGCAATGATAGCAAGTGTGTTGGCCGAAAGGTTAATATTTGAGGAAAAGCAGCGCAAGACGCGCTTTTTCACTCCTTCCATCAGTCCCTGGAAACTCAATCGATCCTAGTCATGGCAGATACTAAGCTTTTGACACCTGGCCCGGTAGATGTGCCCGACTTTGTCATGCAAGCTATTGCTAAACCCGTTATTCCTCACAGAAGTCCTGCATTTGAAGCGTTTTATCATGATCTTCTACGCGATCTAACCTATTTATTTCAAACTCAACAACAGACTTGTTGTATGATTGGTAGTGGCACATATGGGGTAGAATCAGCTATGTATAGTTTATTCCGCCCGGGAGATCAGGTAATGATCATTAGTATGGGTAAGTTTAGCCAAAGATGGGTGGATTATGCCTCCATATTACAGTTAGATGCCATTGTAATTGACAAAGAATGGGGACAGACAGTTTCTATATCAGAGTTAGCAGAAGTATTGAAAGAGCATCCTGGATGCAAGGGCGTTATGATTACGCATTGTGAAACTTCCACGGGTGTACTGGTAGACTTAGAAGAAATCGTTTGGAACCTGAAGCAAGTCAAAGAAGAGCTATTGGTTTGCGTAGACGCCATTACTTCTGTAGGTGCAGTACCATTCTACTTTGATGCCTGGATGATCGATTGTGCAGTAGTTGCCAGTCAAAAGTCCTTGATGAATCCCGCAGGGGTTTGTGCCTTTGCACTAAGTACGCATGCAGAAAAACATATGGTGCAGACCCATGCATCAGATGCCAGAAATCTGTACAACTATATAGATTTTGCCAGAAAGCATAATTTCCCCTATACCCCTCCTGTACAATTATTATATGGCATGAAAGCAAGTCTGGAATACATACAAAAACTCACGCTCCCGACGATCTGGAATCAAGTGCATCATAAGGCAAGAGTCTTTCGTAATGGATTGGCTGAGATAGATGGAGTACTATTCGGAGCAGATTATTCTTCCAGTCTAACGGCTTTTTCTCTCCCAGGAAGCGATCTGAGTGAAATCAAGGAGAAATTAGAGAAAGACTTTCATATAATATTGTCTGGCGGTCAGGGACATCTCAAAGGGCAAATTCTGAGGATATCGCACATGGGGATGTCTACAGATCAGGACATGAGGATGGTTATCGATAGGATCAAGCAGCTACTGTAGAAGAGGTGATATACTGTATATGACATGACCATATATGATTTTCAATTACCTACCTCAGGGCCGAACGTGAAGATGAAGAGCTGTGTGTGTAGGAGTGATCTTCAAAAACGAATTTTATGTTCTAATGCAAATACGACTAGTACGTTTTGCTCGTATATATTTAAAATTAAAGTTTCATTTCATGCGTAAATCCTTTTACCTACTACTAGCCAGCATTTTACTATGCAGTCACGATCTGTATATAAAAATGGAAACCTATTTCTTGCAGCCTAATCAAACAGCGACCTTGAGCCTGTACAATGGGACTTTTGAAAAAAGCGAAAATATTATTACTCGTGATCGCATGCTGGACGCTTCTGTTATCGCTCAAGGCGAACGAGTAGTCATCAACCCAGATCAGTGGGAAGACCAGGACAGTACCATTACACATTTAACTTTTAATACTGGTGAAGCGGGAACTTATGTGGCAGGTATCTCTACTAAAGCAAGAAACATAGAACTCACCGCCGAAAAATTCAACAGTTACCTCGAACACGATGGTGTTTTGGATTTGCTTGAACAACGCACTAAGGATAGTTTATTAGATCAAGATGCAGTAGAGAGTTATCAAAAACATGTAAAAGCCATTTATCAGGTAGGTGATTCGGTGACAAATGACTGGAGCGCCGTGTTAGGCTATCCTATTGAGTTTGTTCCTCAAGCAAATCCTTATGAAACATACAGTGGCGAAAAGTTAGAAGTACAGTTGTTGCTAGATGGTAAACCGCTATCCAACCAACTAGTCTATGCAGACTATATCAAAAGCGATCACGCCCATACGCATAGCGATCACAGCCATGAGCACGATGGAAAAAAACACACACACGATGAAGAAGCTGACGAAGAGCACAACCATTCTCACGAATCGCAGTTAGAGGAAACACATACCCATACCAGCGGTCAACAATTACGCACCAATGACCAGGGTATTTTCATTGTAAATCTACCAAAAGACGGTATCTACTATCTACGGACTATTCACATGACTAGAATTACTGATAGTGATGAATTAACGCATCGATCTAAATGGGCAACCCTGACATTTGAGGTGAGCCACAAGCACGATATTACTACACACACGCATGATCATGATCACGAGGGTGGTTTTCCTACCTGGATTTTTGTCCTAGGTAGCTTGCTAATCATAGGATTGTTATTTCTAGTCTTCAGAAAAAAGAACTAACGATGCATGTGAATGTAAGGCGAACACTGTCGCTATTGTTGCTATTTATTCCGCTTTTGGGATTTACCCACGATGTTACCAGTGCCGATCAGGAGATTTTACGCAATGGTGGTTTGTGGGGTTATATTCAGGTAGGCGCAACGCATATGCTTACCGGTTATGATCACTTGCTTTTTCTGGCTGGTGTTATATTCTACTTGAATAGCTTTAAGGACATCTTGAAGTTTATTACTGTATTTACAATAGGACATTGTATTACTTTGGTAGGTGCGACTTATGCTGAGATCACGGCAAATGAACACTTGGTAGATGCCGTTATCGCCTTGAGTGTCTTGTACAAGGGGTTTGAAAATTTAGGGGGTTTTGAAAAATTGAAGGTTAAATCGCCCAATATACTGTTCATGGTAGGTATTTTTGGATTGATTCACGGCTTTGGACTTTCCACGCGATTACAGTCTTTTGACATGGGAAAAGAGCAATTATTAGCGAAAATTCTGTGCTTTAATCTAGGGGTAGAAGTAGGACAGGTACTCGCATTAATTCCTATTATTTTTATAATTACGCTTTCACAAAAACATAAACAGTATCCTGCTTTTTACAAAGCAGTGAATGGGTACCTAATATTAGCAGGGATAGGGTTGTTTGCATATCAATTAGCTAGAATCCGCCTATAGTGTTCTGATGTTGAAAATCTACAAGAATACACGTCCTGTAAGTTTCAAAAACTCATCTATGTTTCCAAAGTAATACTTTGATTTTCTAAACGAGTTTTTGAGACCATAGAGAAAAGTATGATTAAGAGTTTTAAGCATGTTTGAAGTATAATATTTAACTTGATGTAAGAATGGAAGATAGTCTCAAAAAAGGGGGGATTTGTGAGAAGCACCCATTTATCATCCTAGAGATCGATCTTCGCCATGTTAAAAAGCTGAAATAGACTTTACCTTGAAACGAAACCAGAAAGTAAGTGAACACATAATTTGTATTATTTATATAAGATATCTTTTTCATAAGACATTAGTTGGGGGCTAAGTGTCTCCATGTTTCGTTTTTCTGACAATGAGAATTTCCTGATCCGAGAATGTCATCCAGGCAAAGTCATATACATAATGTTGTAGGCAATGAGTCGTTTTATAAGTTATTGAATATGAGGCTAAAATGTTTTA
>CAZZEC010000038.1:1296-41956 GCA_964652565.1 uncultured Bacteroidia bacterium | reverse complement strand
GCAAACTTCACGATAGCATCCCGATCTTTTTCTCTTCGTGATTGTTCATTTAAAGGGAACTCCTGAAAAGATGAACACTCTATTCCATTAACTTTGAGAATGATTTTTGCCTCTCCAGTATTGAAAGAATATTGTAAACCATCAAATAATGAAGTTGATACTATATTCTCTTCGGGATAGGTAAAAACTATCTTAATCTCACCATTACTTGAATGCTTCATACCAGTTGCCTTTTCAATCCTTTCTCGAAGTATCCTTCCCGAAGGTGAGGTAATCGAGAAAGTATTCGTATTAGATGCAAGTGTAATGGGTTCAAGAAGTATTTCATTAGGTGTACCATCTGTTGAAAACAATTGGATCTTTGTTTCATAGCCCTTATGATTTACTTCTATCTTAGTTTCCTCAATGATATCTGGAACTTCTAACACAAAGGAACCATCTTCTTCCGTAACTGTATTTAGTGAAGTTCCTTTGATAGAGACAGAAACTCCATCAATACCATCTCTACTATTCTTATCTTGTACATTTCCCAAAACCTGAATAAAAGTCATTAATGAAAGTTCTATTTCACTATGAGAATCAAAATCATACATGGAATCAGGATACCTTAAAGGAAGTAATGAATCATCTGCTCCTTTAATCTCTATTGATAACAAGCTATTTGTTACTTCAGACAAATCTTTCTGTTGAAATACAGCTTGATTGTTATGAATAGAAGATTTAGCCACCACTTTTCCTTGTGAAAGGAGAAATATTTGGTAACCTTCTAATGTACTGACTTCATGAGAATTCTCAATGTATACTGTTACTCTCCCAGATTTATTCCATTGATTACTTCCTACAACAGCAATGATTAACAGCAATATTACTGAAGCAGAGATATATACTATAGGTTGTCTTCGTCTTCTACCCTTGCTTATTTTCTCTGGATCAACGGATTCTGGCAGAGATTCTATGAAATGCAGGGTACGACGGGTGATGATACTTCTTCGTCTATTTTCTTCTTCAAACGTTAATACTCCCTCATATTTTTCTTTCTTAAATGCATTGAATTGAATATTCAATTGTATAAGCTCATTGCTTAGATCTTGACCTAAATATTTTTGGTAGGAGTGTAACTCGTCTAGTACTACTTCTATTCCATCTTTGCTAAGTGTATCTCTCAATAAATGCTTATCTATATGTATTACATCTGAGTTCATCTTTCGTACCAATCTAAGGTTAAAAAATACACTTGTAGATCCATCCATTTCAACAAGTGCGTGTTACCATCCCTTTCGTAGGACTTATCAATAGGTTCGGAATTAATTTCGCACCTATTGATTTCTATAACAAGTAATTTCAATATACAAGTCTCAGGAGACAATTCATTACTTTACAGGCCATTCCTTGAACCTAATATGACTATATATAGCCCAATTGGCAGGATCTCTGGTTTCATCTTCGATAATGACTTCCCATACTTTTTGAGGAGAGGATTCGAAGGTGTACTCTACCACCTTTGAAGCATTGGGTCGAACTTTACCCTGCATACGTTCTTCTGATAAATGTTGCTTTCTCTTTCCTGCTCCATATGAAACCACAATATTTTCTCTATCTCCATTACTGATTACATCGGCATCGCCCATAGCTATCGTCGACCAAGGAACATCTTCTGCAGAGGTAGAGGACCATACTTGCTGTACGGTTCTTGCCGATTCATCTAATTTATATACTATGGCTCTGCTGGAAGTCTCTGCCCTGGGAACCGGAGGATCAAAGGGCATGGTGAGATAGTTTTGATTATCAAATAGCAATATGAGATTTTCTCCAATCATACTTGGAGCATGTTGATGATAAAACCAAGAAATATCTCCCTCAGGTTTTAGTAGTTTGTTGTGATAGGATTTCTCCCAACCAGTACTATCCCCCATGATCCATACAATGTCTCGATTTTTATAATCAATTTTTACCAAGGCTTCCTGAAACCTAAATGAAGCAATAATTGAGCTATCTTTCTCATTGTAAAACAATCCATTACCATGGCTCCAATCTCTGGTATCTGGAAATCCTCTATCTGGCCAATAATCAGTGAATGTTTCATATCCAATTCTAAAAGGATCCAGATATTCAAACGCATTCCAGGACCATACTATATCTCCTTCAGGTGAGATTTCCAAAATAACATCTCCCATGACTTTCGAACGTTTTCGGGGAGCAGCAGGGTTTGTTTCTGATGTATAGTAGTTATCTATTTCTCTTTGCTCGGTTGATAAGACGAGAAAATTTCCCCAAGGTAGTATATCGACTTCATGATGGATGGTAAGTGCATCTACTTCGATCCCTTTTCCTTTTCCCTGTGGCCTTCTCGCTGCATACCAGGTCTGAATATTATTTCCCAACCAATCAATCTCGATTAATTCGTGATCTAAAGTCAAATAAAGTATATGTCCGTTGGGCAATATTTCAACATCACTTATTCTTCGATCTGTCAGGTAATACCAGATTACCTCTCCACGTTCATCCAATACCAGAAGTAATCCATAGTTTTCACCAAATTCAACACTATCTCTTCTACTACGTCTTACGCTTAACAGTGTATAGTTACCTATGGTCTTATCAGGTGCAGGAAAAGAAACAGTTATAGAGGGAAAAGTATCTTTTTGAACTGGTAAAGGGGGAGGAGTAATAGCCAGTGTATCAGAAAGTACTTCATTACCTCCAACATCCGTTACGGAAACGACTACTGCACAGTCGCAATTGGGTCTCATTCCCAACAAGGGAAAACCCTCTGAAGTATAATGTGTTGTATCGAAGTCTAATACTTCTTTTAATTCCCCCCGATCAAATATTTCTATTCGTGTCCACACAGGTTCATTAGTAGAAAATCTCACAAATCCTGCGACTGGAGCAGCAGCATGTGAATTTATCTTCACTTCGGGATAGGAATTAAATTCAGGAGAACGATCAAGCGTACAACTTGTACACAGCCAATTGGCCCCTAATAACAGAATGAAACAAGCATATGTACATGCATATAATTTCATAAATTTGTCATGTGACATTACGTGATAGGAAAAGAAATTTTTGACAGTCCTAATTTATGAATATTTGCCCTACCGCTCTAATAGACCGTCATTAATCCAACATTAATTTGTGTAGATGGACTTTTTTAGCTATTAAACAGAATGTCTGCTATTCAATCTTTGGATAATTTTCTCGCTCCTCAATTCGCGAAGTGCATTAGAAGCAATCCATTTTGCAGTCTTACAAGAAATGTGTTGTATGTCTAATGCAGCCTCTACCGCATGTGTATGTAGATTAAGATTACGCTTACCTATTTGTCTTAACGCCCAGTTAACTGCCTTTTTGACATAATTTCGCTCATCACAAGCGGCTTCTTTTATATGTGGTATAAAATCAATAAAGTACGAATCGGGGGCTTCCTTATCATGCACAGCCAATGTGACGATGATGACAAAACCAGCTCTCTTCACAAACTCTTCTGGCCTGTTGATCCAAGTTAAAGCTTTGGCATGTGCATAAGGCGTAAATGCAAATAATCCCATACAATTATCTACTATATCCCAGGAATAAAAATCAGAGGCCCATTTCTCCATTTGTTCTTCTGTAACAAGTTGGGGATCATCTACCAAAGGTGCAATGAGCTTAGCCTCGTGATAAGGCTCTTCCCATAATGCTATCGCTAACGTATGTTGATGCTTTAATTGATGTGCTTTTACATAAGCTCTCAGTATAGGCATTTTTACTCCCAGAGCTAAGGAATTATCAATCCCAAATTTTGTTAATACTTCTTTGTGAGCAGGATCACCTAACTCGATAAGATCATGTATAATTCTTTCAATGTTGGCCGTAGTCATGATAGAGAAAATGATTCATAAGATTTTTCATGACGAAATGGAATGGTAAAATAAAAAGTTGTTCCCTTTCCTTTTTCAGATGCTAACCATATTTTCCCTTCGTGTTTTTCGATAATTTTTTTGCAAATCGCCAGTCCCATTCCATAGCCTTTAAACTTATGCTTGTTGTACAATCTCTTAAATAGTATAAATATACTATCGTGATATTCAGGATCTACACCAATTCCATTATCAGAAACACTAAATGTCCAATACCCATTTCCATTTTCTGCGTCTATTTTTACGACAGGTGGTACACCCTCTCTGTAAAATTTCAATGCATTTGAAACCAAATTTTGAATCAACTGCTTGATCATATATCTGTTTGCCTCTATAATACAGGATTCAAATTCTATTTCTACAATCCCCTGGTTTTTATAAATCAAACTTTGCAGTTCACTTTTTACTTCTTCAATAGTCTCCCTTACGTCAAATTCTTCAAATACCTGGTTATTATTATTATGTACCTGTGAATAGATAAGTAACATTTTTATTTGTTCATTCATATTCTCAGTGGCTCTAATAATCTGGTTTACGATCATTTTCCCTTTTTCATCCAGCTGGTCTTCATACCTATATTTCATTTGTCTGGTGAATCCCATCGTGGTAAGTAAAGGTTCTCTTAAATCATGCGAGGCTATGTAAGCAAAATTCTCCAATTGCAAATTACTTTCAATATACTTTTGAAGCTCATGGTTCTTTCTGTTGAGCTCTTCTACATTCTTTTCAATAATTTTCTTTTGATGCTTTTGTTGACTTATATCCTGTATAGTCATTACTGCTGATCTAAATTGACCGTTATTGTCGTACAATCCTATTATACTCGTAATACTATATATTTTTGTACCATCTTTTGTGATATACTCTATTTCAGTTCTTACAGAATTCAACTCTCTACGCATGATCTTTTCACGGATTTGAATAAATTCTTCGAGGAATTCGGCAGATATAGTTTCCTCCAGGGGTAATTCATTCAATTCACTTACTGAATAACCAGATACTCGAAGGATTTCATGATTATAGGAATTGAAGCGAAAGTCTTGATCAGTTAAAGCAATACCCACGATATTATTTTCAAATATGGATCGATATTTTTCTTCACTTTTCTTTAGCATATCTTCTACAATCTTCTTCTGAGTGATATCAATGAACGTAATAATTGAATAAGGATTATCTGGTTCTGTAGGTAGTGATAAGTTTATCCATAGATACTTTTTATTTCCATTTAGGTCGTATATAGGAATTTCTGAAGATATGGAAGCTTTCTGATTAAAAATAGCCTTAGCCTTCTCTATTTCTAATTGAACTCCTTCCTCTGTTACTGTAGATAATATATTTTGAAAGTAATGATCTTTGTTTTTAGCAGCTACGATCTCAAGAAAGGTATCATTGATATCTAATATTTTTAACTTTCCCAGTAATTCACGGAAAAATTCTTCTGAATCAACTATTGAGTCTCCTAAGGTTGTAATCCCTTGTTTTTGTAAATCTCTGGCCCACTCCTTGTAAACAGATACATCTTGTTCCATCACTCCCAACGTATCTATATTAAAAATTTGTCGATATTTTTTCTCACTTAAGGTAATTTCTTTAATACTCACTTGTAATAATGCCGCTAGAAAGAATACCTTGTAACCAAATATACATGCCACGGTAATAGATATTGCCTTACTGTACTCTGGGATCTCCGTTAATAATAAAGGAGTACTATCAATGGATTCTGAGATAATGAAGGAAATGAGAAACAAAGAAAAAATGACATAAGATGTATATGCCTTATCGAACTTGTAGATAAATGCACTGATACATATGCCAATAAAATATAGCTGTATGTTTGAATTAGATCCTAGTGCGAAAATCAGTAATAGGATTATTGTGTAGGTAGACAATAAATATGTTAAGCCTGCCAAATTATGATAGTAATTTCTATTTAGCAGATAGCAAATTGTACTTATCAAAAAAAACGCAATCGCTCCGATTGAGATGCTTGTATCAATCGTTTTAAAATAACTGGTAACAAAAATTGACGCAAATGGAAATATTAAGCCCATCAAGGCATCAATATTGAATAACTTGATTCTTAACTTATCTATCGAAGAATAACCAGGTTTAATCCCCGCTTGTAAAATGGTAGTTAGATCCAAATAATAATCTTAGTTAAATAGTGCTTTAATTCAATATCAAAGGCATAATTTACAAATTATTATTATTACAAAATACATACGGCCTTTTTTTCAGTTTCTACTAACATATTAATTCATCTCTTCAGGATATATCTCCATTTTTTCTGCACGATATACAGATCCATTATTTACATCCGAGCTAATTGTCAGCTCAAAAAGCACTTCTTCATTTTGATTTACCTCTATGATACGAGCTTTAATGCTTTCTGTACCCCATCCATTATTTATTGTAGTACTATCTACATAGCTGTGTTCGAAAGCTAGAGATCCAGCAATCATCAATCGGGTTTGTGTCTCCGGCAAGTAGTCCACGTCACTAATGATAGGTGAATACAATTCCTCTCCTCTTTCTTTTCCATAGCTCCATATCTGTTCTACAGTTCCTCCAATTGAATCTTCCTGAATATTAAATTCTACAATTCTACTGTATCGTGCTCCCTGGCCATATTCTCTGCCAAATCCATTGTCAAATAAGAGTATATTCCCATTGGGTAAGATAAGTGGAGCATGTTGTCCCCAGATATTTTCAAAAGGTTCTGCTCCTTCTAAGGGAGACAGGACAAATGGTAAAAATTCTTCCCAACCCTCTCTGGGTGCAAGAATCCACTTTAACTCATTTTCTTGGGTAATTTTAAAAATACCTTGACGCTGCCCAGATACAATAAGCGTATTATCTGATTCATCATATATGATCGCATTCACGTGTACCCAGTCTTCAGGATCGTCAAAAAATGTTGTTCTTTTGGGTAAAACTTCATTCAAATCCCAAATGCGATCTATATTTCCAGAGTTTCTATTTATCTCTATGATGAAATCTTCTACTGTAGGAAACCCAACTTTATTTACAGAGACGACAAAATTCCCATTGGGAAGTTCAAAAACTTCGTGGTGTATATCCTCAAAGTCTGGTAATACCGTCCATTCATTTAATTTCTCACCCAGCATGGTGAATTCATAAATCAAATTCTCATCTTCGGCACCAAATCCCATGTTCCCATTTGCATATCTTTGTAAGCTTCGTTTCAACGTTTGTGTGAAACCCACCGAATACCATCGAACTTTACCAAAAGCATCAACCATAAATGGAATATGAGAGGGTCGATAATTTACCAGAAACATCTGGTTTTGAACAGGGGAATCATATGCTTTTACAATATCTACTTCAGGGATGCCATCGGGTAATGGAGCTGTTTGGATCTCAACAGTCTGTCGGACTCTTTCTCTGTTATCTTTATCCATAAACACTATGTCAATTTCATTTAGATAGTCAGCATAAAGTCCTAGTATTGCTATAGAATGATCAGTTCCCACATTGCTAAATGTATGTTGTATATTAGATTTATCTCCATCTTGTCCCTTCACAATAATCTTGATCTTTCCACTAACAGGTGTGGTAAAATTTGCAGATGCAGATAATGGAGTATTCTCAAAGGGATCCAAAACAATATTTTGAGATTGAATCTCAAAAGAGTTCCCCAGATAATCTCCAGTGTATTGTGTCCCGTCTGAAAAAGTAACAGTGGCCTCCCATGCACCTGTATCTAATGTAATATCACTAATAACTCCATCTTCTATAGTGATAGTAGAACTATCTTCATATATAATTTCATAAGAAGGAGGTGTATTCAGGATATTTACTTCTTCAATGAGGATATTTTCATTGTTTTTTGATTCCAATAAGTTTCGGATCTCAGTTATCCTCTGTGTATTATCTTCTGGTTGGGGATCATTCTCTTCATCACAACTAATGAATAAAACGATTATTGATATAATAGGAAAGAGTATTTTTGGGCGAAGGCAATAAATCATTTTTTATCAATTTTTTTGTTGAAAATACAATGATATAAATTTTTGGGGGTCTAGACCAATAAATAAATTGATATATTTTACAACCACAACAATATTTAGCTTATTCAGGTGGGAGATTGCGCTGTGTATAATCAGCGAAATCTGGTACACGAGGTACATAATCGTCTTCAAACCAATGAGATCCAATGAGAAAATCTGCACTAGAACGATTACTGGCTGTAGGTATGTTATATAAAACAGATATTCTCAATAGCGCCTTTACATCTACATCGTGGGGTTGGGCGGTCATAGGGTCCCAGAAAAATATGAATATATCTACTTTACCCTCCGAAATCATTGCTCCTAATTGTTGATCCCCTCCTAAGGGACCAGACTTTAGTCTATGCAAGACCAATGAATCCCGTTTATCCCCCAATTTCTTCAATAAAGCTTCTTCGATAAGTTTTCCCGTTGTACCTGTACATACCAGATGATGTTTAACAAGGATCTTCCAATTTTCTTCAGCCCATTGTACCAGGTCTTTTTTACGATTGTCATGAGCTACTAAGGCAATTCGCTTGATGGGTTGCATGTATGTCAATTATAGAAAAAAGAGTATACAGATTCCGTTATTAAATTACAATAGCGCTTCAGGTTATCCACGTCAAAAATGATAACTCTATTAAGGTATTGGTTATCAAGAGAATAATATTAACATCATTCCTTAACAGTTTTGTGGATTTTAGTTAACAATCACTTAACACGGTTTCCACATATATGTGGATTCCACAAATTTTGGTGGATAACACAAAATGTTAATAACCACAGTGGATAGAATTGCGTTTTATTAACACGATATACACAGTATAAAATAAAAAAGTTATCCAGAGGATATTTCAACTTTACATGTGGATTATTAGTTCTTTACAGCAGGAAAGTTTCATTTACACACACAATTTATATCAAATACATGTCGATAAGTTTGTGTATAAACTGTGGGTAACATTGAGCTTACATTTAATAACATTAATTATCCCCAGTTTCCACAGATATAATAATACTAATGTATTTATATATAATTAAATAAAGTATAATAATAATAAGATGATAACAGATACATTAACCCGAATAAATCAACGAGGATTTCTCGATGTACCAGTTGACCCTACATTAGATCTGTTTGAAGAAATCGAAAGATTGAAGAAGGAAAAGAACGCTATCATATTAGCCCACTATTACCAGGAAGCAGATATTCAAGATGTGGCAGATTACATTGGAGATAGTTTGGGTCTATCACAAAAGGCAGCGAGTACTGATGCAGACATTATTTTATTTGCTGGCGTACATTTTATGGCTGAAACAGCCAAGATTTTAAATCCAGATAAAAAAGTAATTCTTCCCGATTTAAAGGCGGGATGCTCTCTAGCTGACAGTTGTCCGCCAGACTTGTTTGCAAAGTTCAAAGAGAAATATCCAGAACATAAAGTAGTATCATATATCAATTGTACTGCTGCGCTAAAAGCGATGAGCGACGTAATAGTCACCTCATCCAATGCAGAGTACATTGTTCGATCGTTTCCAGAAGATCAACCACTTATCTTTGCACCAGATAAAAACCTGGGCAAATATCTTATCAGACAAATCGGTAGAGATATGGTCTTGTGGGAAGGATCTTGTATGGTTCATGAGATCTTTTCGAGGAAACGAATACTGGAACTTAAAGCTCAACATCCAGGTGCTAAAATAATTGCACATCCTGAATGCGAAGAACCTATCTTGGAGTTAGCAGATTTTATTGGTTCGACTACAAAGCTTCTAAAGTACACTCAAAATGATGATGCTCAATCATTTATTGTAGTCACTGAAAGTGGAATACTACACGAAATGGAACGTAGAAGCCCTCATAAACAGTTCATTGCAGCTCCAGGGACCGATGAAAGTTGTGAGTGTAACAACTGTCCTCATATGAAATTGAATACCCTTGAAAAAGTATATCTTTGTCTCGAACATGAAGTACCTCAAGTTGAAATAGAGGAGACATTGAGATTACGTGCGTTACAACCTATCGAAAAGATGTTGACACTGAGCAAACAGGCAGGGTTATAGTTTACAAATGTGAATAAGTTAGTGAATAAGGGAGGATAGTTTATTCTACCTCCTAAATTTGTTGGACTAGATTAATAGAAAATTGATTATTTCAGTATAATAGTGGAAAAACCTGTGGATAACTTGTGGATAACATGTTGAATACTCACAGGTTTTTCTTGTTTTGAAAAATTGGGATTAGAATTATTTTTAATCGGTATAGCTAATACACACTGATTTCTACTGGTTGGAATCCATTTTTGTAGATAAATTTGGTTGAAATCCATCACAGTGTGATGATGAAGTTACCAAACCAACTGAAATGATTGGAATAGCAAAGTTTTTTTAGTAATTAGATCGTTGTGGCATATACACCTATATCTCAATTGGGAGAATTTGGGCTTATAGAGCACCTGACTCATGATTTTCCTCAGTTTTATCCTAATATTCTGCAAAGAGTAGGAGATGATGCGGCAATAGTCAAATGTGGAGATGGTAAAGTGCAAGTGTTTACTACTGATCTTCTCATAGAAGGGGTTCACTTTGATTTATCCTACAGTCCACTACGGCATCTGGGATATAAGTCAGTTATTGTAAATCTCAGCGATATTTTGGCTATGAATGCCATGCCATATGGCATCACTGTTTCTGTAGCGATTAGCAGTAGGTTTACCGTTGAAGCCATGGAAGAGTTATATGCAGGGATTAAGCTGGCATGTGAAAAGTATCACGTAGAATTGCTGGGAGGGGATACCAATAGCTCTCAACATGGGATGATGATTTCTGTCTCAGCTTTCGGAGAGCAAAATGAAGCAGATATCGTATATCGAAGAGGTGCTCAACCCAAAGATTTAATTTGTGTAACAGGTGATTTAGGCGCTGCTTATGCAGGGTTCCTTATTTTAGATCGAGAAAAAACAGTATTTCTTGATCAACCTGAGCAACAACCCGACCTCAATGATTACGACTATGTAGTAGGTAGGCAACTGAAACCTGAATTGGCGGGAACTGTACTTTCAGAGCTGAGAACTAAACAAATCAAAGCTACAGCTATGATGGATATCAGCGATGGCCTGGGAAGCGAAATACATCATATATGCAGGCAAAGCCAAGTGGGAGCTACCATCTATTCCAATAAAATTCCCATTGATCATCAGACTGTAAAGGTTGCCGAAGAATTTGATATTAGTCCAACCACCTTTGCGTTAAATGGCGGTGAAGATTATGAATTGCTCTTCACAGTTCCCCTTTCTAGTTTCAAAGAAGTGGCCAATATACCTTCCGTAAGCATTATAGGTCATATCACAGATGACCCCCAACAAGTTCAGATCATCCTTGATACAGGACAAGCTGTTGATATTGAGGCACAAGGATGGCAGCACTTCAATAAATCCTCTACCTAATGTGGATAAGATGTGGAAATTGAGTGTGTAATTTTTTTACCCTTTTTGCAGGTGAACTCAAAAGAAATTAGAAAATTTAAGCATGAAAAGCGTTCGAGTTGCCGGAAGGGCGATCATCATACATGAAAATAAACTCCTGCTAAACAAGAACCAGAAGTATGGAGATATTTACTATACATTGCCAGGAGGAGGACAAGAACACGGAGAAACCATCGAAGAAACAGTTATCCGTGAATGTAGGGAAGAAGTTGGAGCAGAGGTGAAGGTACTTAATCTCTGTTTTGTGAGAGATTATATCAGTTCATCGCACGAATTCGCAGATTTGGATCCAGAATTCCACCAAATAGAGTTAATATTCAAATGCAAGCTGATTTCTTTTGATCAGGATGAAGCCTCAGAAACAGATGACTATCAAATAGGGATTGAATGGTTAAATATTTCAGACTTGCGTGGATATAATATATATCCCAAATCAATTGTGGATCATATTATTGCTGGAAAATGGGTTCAGGAATCTATTTACTTGGGTAATATTAATTGATAGTATGTAAATGATAAATTCTAAGGTGACATATCTATCCCAAGAAACTGTCCTTCAGGAAGACTTAGCTTGATAACGCATTACACCATTAATGTTGAAATATTAAACTTGCTCATATAACAGGCTGCATGCTAGAATTTCTATTACTTCGCGGGTGTTCTTTACCACAATCTTGCATTAAAGAGATTGATTTTCATAAATGTATGCTTGTTATCCACTGGATATCCACACACTTATCCACATTGCTTGTGTTTTGTGGAAGATGAACTTCTATTGAATACACTACTAATTAATCGCGCACGGATATAATTTGTACAATTGATTATGCAACAAATGGTGTAAGAATTGAAATTCATTAATTTGACAACAGGTATCTTTGCCAAATTTATATCAATCAACCAAATAAATTTAAAATTATTGTTATACGACGCATTTTGATTATTTTGTTCATTACAATAATGACCTATGGCTATAAGAGTTGGACTATCACATAATACTGAATATACATTCGATCGAGAAGTATCTTTATTCCCTCATATCATTAGATTGAGACCTGCTCCTCATACGCGGACTCCTATTGAATCATACTCACTAAAAATATCGCCTGACAACCATTTTTTAAATTGGCAACAGGATCCTTTTGGTAATTATCTTGCTCGGCTGGTATTTCCAGAAAAAAGCGACCATCTAAAAATAGAAGTTAATATGGTCGCTAAGCTTACGGTTATTAATCCCTTTGATTTTTTTATTGAAGAGGGATATGATGAGTATCCGTTTAGTTATTCAGATAAGCTGAAAAAGGACCTTAAAGCATATCTCGAGATTACGGATGATGGTCCGCTCATACAATCAATGCTAGAGAAGGTCGACCTATCTTCGCAAACGACGAATGACTTTCTCGTACAGGTGAATCAATTAGTCAATCGATCGTTGAACTATGAAATCAGAATGCATCCCGGTGTACAGTCTTGCGAGGAAACGCTTACGAGAAAAAGTGGCTCATGTAGAGACTTTAGTTGGTTAATGGTACAGCTCTTTAGACATTTAGGTATTGCATCGAGATTTGTATCCGGATATTCCGTACAACTCGCTCCTGATGAAAAGCCATTGGAGGGTCCTGGTGGGGTTAGTGCTGATGTCACAGATTTACACGCATGGACGGAAGTATACATCCCCGGAGCTGGCTGGGTTGGGCTAGATTCCACTTCGGGATTAATGGCCTCAGAAGGGCATATCCCCTTGGCATGTGTACCTCATTACAAGAGTGCAGCGCCTATTGAGGGTTCAACAGATGTAACTGAAGTCGAATTTGACTTTTCAAATACTGTTACAAGACTCAAAGAAGATCCTCGTGTCACCAAACCTTATTCTGCAGCACAATGGGAATCTATTCATGAGTTGGGAAAAAAAGTCGATGCTGACCTCAATGCAAATGATGTAAGGCTTACGATGGGGGGTGAACCTACATTTGTTTCGATAGATGACTATGAATCCCCTCAATGGAATACGGATGCAGATGGAGTGCATAAACGCAGACTGGGATGGAATCTGGGATTAAGGCTGAATGAGAATATAGGAAAAAAAGGGATGATGCATCACGGACAAGGGAAATGGTATCCTGGAGAACCTCTTCCTCGATGGGCATATACATTAATATGGAGGAAGGATGGATTTCCCTTATGGAATGATTATAGTTTATTGGATGCTCCCTATGAAGAAAGATCTTTCACTATAGAACATGCCAGGGAATTTGCAAGATATCTCAGCCATGAGCTTCAGGTTCACAGTGATTTCATTATCCCTGCCTATGAAGATATCTTTTACATGTTGTGGGAAGAAGGGCAAGTGCCTGTAAATAGTAATCCCTTAGAGGCAGATTTAAAAGATCCTTTGTCCAGGAGAAATCTCGCCCAAGCACTTGAGAGAGGCTTAGATGAACCTATTGGATTTGTACTTCCTCTTGGATGGGATTATTTGGGCCAAAAATGGTTTAGTTGTACCTGGCACTTGAGAAGAAGTCAATTATTCGTTATTCCGGGTAATTCTCCGATTGGACTGAGATTACCTTTGGATAGCGTTTCTGACCAACCTGAACTTCAGGTTGAAAGAAGCCTTTTTGAGCCTCTTCCTCCACTTCCACAACATCAAGTGAGTGAATATTCACAGGAAGTTGTTAAAATTGAAGGTCCACTAGTAAAAACTGCATTGAGTGTAGAAGCAAGAAATGGAAAAATTTACATTTTCCTTCCACCTACTGCTTACTTTGAACACTATTTACACTTGATTAATGCGATTGAACATACAGCTAGCCGATTACAGATCCCTATTCTTGTTGAAGGATATACACCACCGCGAGATTATCGGACAGAGCAAATTAGTATTACGCCTGACCCGGGAGTGATTGAGGTAAATATTCATCCTGCTTCTAATTGGAACGAATTAGTCGAAAGAACGGATATGCTATATGAAGAGGCTAAAAAATCTCGGTTAGGTACAGAAAAATTTATGTTGGATGGAAGACATACAGGGACAGGAGGAGGAAATCATATTACTATCGGTGCTGCCAGACCCTATGATAGTCCATTTCTGAGAAGGCCCGACCTGTTGAGGAGTATGTTAACATATTGGCAGCATCATCCTAGCCTTTCCTATTTATTTTCTAGTGCATTTATAGGACCAACGAGCCAGGCACCAAGAGTAGACGAAGGTAGAGATGATCGGTTGTACGAGATGGAAATTGCGTTTACTCAGGTTCCTCTTAATGGAGAATATATACCCTATTGGCTGGTAGATAGGATTTTTCGTCATCTTTTAACGGATATTACAGGTAACACGCATAGAGCGGAATTCTGTATTGACAAATTATATTCTCCAGATTCATATTCAGGAAGATTAGGATTATTGGAACTCAGAGGATTTGATATGCCACCACACAAGCATATGAGCTTAGTACAAATGTTACTCGTGAGAGCATTGATCAGTAGATTTTGGAAAGACCCTTATTTACACGAACTGGTGAGATGGGGGACATCTCTTCACGATAAATATTTGCTCCCGCATTTTTGCTACCAGGATATGGAAGAGGTACTCATTGACTTGAGACGTGCGGGATATCCATTTGATCTCAGTTGGTTTGATCCTTTCTTCGAATTCAGATTTCCTAGATATGGGGATGTTCAAATAAGGGATATGACACTTGAATTGAGAATGGCCATAGAACCCTGGCATGTGTTGGGAGAAGAAATGTCCAATGTAGGTACAGCCAGGTTTGTAGATTCATCCTTGGAAAGGATTCAATTGAAATTGACAGGTTTCACAAGATCTCGGTATCAAATATTGTGTAATGGATGTATCGTTCCCATTAAATCTACTGGCGTACATGGGGAATATGTAGCAGGGGTAAGATACAGAGCTTGGCAACCTCCCTCGGCATTGCATCCAACGATAGGAATCGATTCTCCACTAGTTTTTGATATTGTTGATAAGTGGAATAATTCAGTAATTGGTGGATGTACGTATCACGTTTCTCATCCGGGAGGTAGATCTTATGATACATTCCCTGTAAATAGCTATGAAGCAGAATCGAGAAGAGGGAATCGCTTTCGCGATACGGACTTTTCTCCGGGAGTTGTTCAATACACACCTGTAAATTCCAGAACAACTTCCTTTACTCCGAACAATGGAACGAGGCAATTAGTAAGTGTGCCTACCGATGCAACAGTTAATCCAGAATTTCCCTGTACATTGGACTTGAGGCTAGCAGTAAAATAGGATAGATGATATAATGGATATTCATATGACCTCAGAAAATTTAACTGAGTCTTTACTTAGCCAATATGATCAAAGTAGTTTTGTTTATGACGAAATGATAGATACTGAAGGAAAGGTTCGTTCTCATTGGGAAGAACTTCTCCATCAACTAAACTTTTTGGGGGTCAATGAACTACAAAACAGAAAGGTTGAACTTGAGCGGTTTCTTAGAGAAAGTGGGGTAACATATAATATCTACGGCGACACCGAGAGTATCACCCATCAATGGAAAGTAGACCCCATTCCTTATATTATTTCCCCAGGGATGTGGCAAATATTGGAAAAAGGACTTAAGCAACGTGCATTAGTTCTGGATTTGATGTTGAAAGATATTTATGGGGAGCGTAAAATCATCAAGGAGGGGATTATTCCTTGGGAATTAGTCTACAGAGATAGAAATTTTCTTCGGCCTTGCGACAAAATTGCTCATATTCAGAAGCATCAACTGCTAATGTATGCAGCTGATATATCGCGAAGCCCTGATGGGAGATTGTGGATAGTCAAAGATTACACTCAAGCGCCTTCGGGATGGGGATATACCATAGAAAATAGGTTAGCTATGGCTAGGGTGTTACCCGAGCTGTTTCAAAATAGTCAAGTACATAAAATTTCTGATTTTTATGCAAAAATAAGAAACGCATTATTTCAATTTTCTCCCCTACAAGATACCGAACCCAGAATTGTGTTGCTGTCTCCGGGTCCCATGAATGAGACCTATTTTGAACACGCATATTTAGCTTCTTTACAAGGTATTAATCTGGTACAAGGACAGGATTTGATGGTGAAAGATGATTTTGTATGGTTGAAAACGATGGGGGGACTGGAAAAAATTGATATCATTGTCAGAAGAGTAGATGATGGGTATTGTGATCCTCTTTCTCTAAGACCAGATTCACAATTAGGGGTTTCTGGTTTACTGGATGTCGCAAGAATGGGAAATGTTTGTGTGGCTAATCCATTGGGAAGCGGGATTTTGGAAAACCCTGGATTTATGGCATTTCAGGCAGCTATATGCAAGTATTTTACAGGGGAGGATTTATTGATACCCAATATTGCTACGTGGTGGTGTGGTCAGGAAAAAGAGTTGACATATGTATTAGAAAATCTAGATAAACTGGTTATAAAGCATATAGATGATAGGGGAAAATTAAAAACTGCCCTGGGTTGGAACTTGAGTAAAGAGAACTTAGATCATCTAAAAAAGCGGATCAAAACCAACCCCAATGTCTACATAGCTAATGAACAAGCCATTTTCTCTACTTCACCTTCCTTCAGCAAAAATAGTCTTGTCCCTCGAAATACAGTATTGAGAAGTTTTTTAATGGCAAATAATGGGCATTATGATGTATTACCAGGTGGTTTGACTCGTTCTGCCCCAACAGCAGGTGACAACCACGTATCTAATCAAGCAGGAGGAATTGGAAAAGATACATGGATCATCACTTCTGAACATACCAGTTCGTCTACGCCCATCTTTAAAAATATTATCGATATATCTATTATGGATGGTCTGGATAATCTGCCTAGTAGAACAGCGGAGAGCTTGTTTTGGGTAGGAAGATATTCTAACCGTATCCTATTTCATGCCAGATTTCTAAGAAGTCTTTTTGATATTCAAGCAGATATAGATAATTATAACGATGATAATGATCGGGAAGTATTTAAGACCTTGTTAGTAGCCCTTACGCATCTGACTATGACATACCCGGGTTTTGTAGGAGATAAGGGGTTAAAAAATTTACAAGATCCAGAAAAAGAATTATATGAGGTTATACTCGATCCCTTAAAAGTCGGTGGCCTGGCGTATTCTATCAACATGTGGAAAAACGCTGCAAATGCAATACGTGGTCATTGGTCTGCTGATACTTGGAGATTATTTGACCAATTAGAAGAAACATGGAAATCTTCTCAAGTTGAAGCAAGGGTAAATAATAGGGTCTTAAGGTCTTCTTTTGATCGGCTCATTAATGAAATCATGGCATTAATGGGATTTATTGAAGATAGCATGAGTATTCAGGAAGGAAGGCCTCTGTACAAGATCGGCTCATATTTAGAACGGGGGATTCTCATTACTGCTTTGATAAGAGCTACTGCAGTATTCTACCACAATGAGAGTATTACCAACGAATTATTAGAAGTGATTCTTAAAAATAACGAAAGCCTTAACACTTATCGATATCGTTATAGGAATAATCTTGAGCTAACCCATGTCTTGGATATGGTACTATTGGATTCGAATACCCCTCAGTCTTTGGTTTTTGTATTGGAACTATTAAAGAAAGAACTACGTTATTTACCAGAATTTTCTGCTACCAGAAGAATAAGAGATGAGGAGAAAAAAGTCATCAAAACCCTCTCATCTCTCCAAACCTGCGATCTTAAGGATTTAATCGTAGTAGAGACAGATTCCTTCTTAAGGGAGGGACTAGACATCTTTCTAGCCTCAGGCAGAGAGAATCTCACAAGCTGTGCTAATATCATTATTAATAATTACTTTAGCCATATTGATAATGAGCAACAGCATCCACTTTTTCTGTTTGATATAGATTTATGAGATATCGTATATCACATACTACAGAATATAAATATGATCAACCTACGTTGTATAGCTACAATGAAGCTTGGATGTTTCCCAGGGAAATAGATTACCAGCAAATATTTTCCAGAGAATTAACGATCACCCCAGAACCTTCTGTTCTACATTATAAAGAAGATTTTTTTGGAAATCGAGTTGCATTCTTTACTGTTCATGCTCCGCATGAGCATTTTAAAGTGACAGCTTTTACAGAATTAAAGCGAGTGGCACCTTTTAAACATATTGTGGAAGATCATCCGCTCGAACCTTGGGAATCTGTAGTTCACAAATATAGCCATAAGAAATTGTTGGATATAAGTATCCAGCAGTACACATTACCTTCTCCTATGATTATACCTTCGGAGCCTCTATATAATTATGGGATTGTATCATTTCCTACTGGCAGGCCTATATTTGAAGGAGTTTGGGATCTTACTCAGCGGATATTTAAAGAATTCGAGTACAATCCCAACTTTACGACTATCGCTACTCCATTACATGAAGCATTAGCTGCAAAAAAGGGGGTTTGCCAGGATTTTGCTCAGATAGCCATAGGATGCCTGAGAAGTTTAGGACTCCCTGCAAGGTATATTAGCGGATATATAGAGACCCTTCCACCAGAAGGAGAAGAACACCTGATTGGTTCTGCTGCGTCTCATGCATGGTTTTCGGCATACATTCCTGAAATAGGTTGGGTAGATTTTGACCCTACCAATAATCAGATAGCAGCAGACCAACATATTTCAGTAGCATGGGGACGAGATTACTCTGATGTACCTCCTCTCAAAGGAGTAATTTTCAACAGTGGAAATCATAGATTAAATGTCGCTGTAGATGTTATCCGACAGGATCATCCCTCCCCCACTTTCTAAGTTAATGCCGGATTACAGGTAGTGCAGCTACAGGAAAAGTACCATTCTGTGAATTGAACAATAACGTACCTTCAGGTTGTTGTTGCGAAAAGCCGGAAATTTGATGTGCAGTTGAATCATACAATATCACCTGATTGTTGGTACGTACTGCAAGTCTGTTTATATGAGGAAAATATGCATATTCAGACTGATTTTGAGCTCCCTGAGATGAAGGGTATCCCCAATCACTTGGCCACCATACCGCAGGCTTGGTCTGAGTATTATCCATTTTTTCTACGGGTTTAGGCGCATAGATAACCTGATTGTTCAATGCTTGGGACAGTTCATTACATAGTTGATCTACGGTAAACTTCAAGTTATTATTGAACATATCTCCTACCATCGTCATACCACCTCGCATCCACTGGCCCATTCCCCCCAATTCCTGTATATTAAACTGAGCCATAGAACCATTCCCCGCATTGACTGCATGAAGCATAGCTTCCACAGCACCTGTGCTCAGGTTGTATTTATTCGAGAGTTGTTGAACGAGTTCTCTTCCTTGTTGTGTAAAAACATCCATGGGATTAATATGATAAATATTCATTTTCAAATACGTTCCCAATATTATAGAGTTTATCTCTAAGTTCCTCGAGATATTCTATTTCTTGATTAAGTATTTCATCTACTGTCATGTACTGTAATTGAGAAGCCAATTTACCTGTAAGAAACAGGGAAGAGTTTTTGGAAGTATTGGGTTTCCAGTGGATTACCTTAATATGTCTGTGTAGTGCATCCAAATTGTAGGCGATAGATTTGGGAAATTCATGATGAAGTATCAGTAATTCCAATACATCGTGTCGATTCGGAAGTTTTTTATACATTTTTCTACTGATATCAAATCCCCCCGCGCAATGCAGCAAGTTGTTGAGGTGATAATTTTTTAATAAATTTTTTGCAAAATCGTTGGGGTTCGTCGTTTGTATATCCCTCAGTTTGGCAAGAAAAATTTGATTGATTTGTATGGCTCGTTCGAGATGGATGCCAATATTGATCATAGACCAGACTGCATCGTGTAGCAAAGTATTCTGAAGTAACCCTTTCACAATCACAACATTCTCTATTACAAATTGACAAAAATCGTAGTGTCGGTCGTGAACAAATTCACTGACAGAATAAGAGCTGAGGTTATGGTGAAATCGATTGATAGCTTCCCATGACTCCTGTGAAATCATATCTCTTGCACTTCTTGCATTATCACGAGCAAGGTTAGTTACATTCGTAATTGAGTATTCATTTTCTTTATCAAAACAACAAAACTGTAAGACAACTTCGTCCATCAGTTTATCGTATTTTTTGAAATATTTTTTAATACCCCCTACCATAAAAATGATAGACTTAAGTGCCAACTCTTTATTCATTTCTCTGGGAGCATCCAACACCTGGAAATATTGAACTTTCACATATCTGGCTAAGTGCTCCCCTCTTTCTAGATATCTCCCCATCCAAAACAGGTGATTGGCCAGTCTGGAAAGCATATGCGTGTGATTATTTATTCTGGCCTGTACTTGTATATTCATTTTACTTAATATTGTGAGAAAAATAAGATTAAAGGACCCACGTATCCTTAGAGCCCCCTCCTTGAGAAGAATTCACGATCAGATTTCCCTTGCGTAAGGCTACCCTGGTTAAACCGCCTTTACATACATATGCTTCATCTTTTCCAATAATGGAAAAAATTCTCAAATCTATATGGCGAGGTTCAAACCTTTGAGAATCATCAATAAAAGTAGAATGTACTGAAAGAGACATCACAGGTTGAGCAATGTATTTTCTGGGATTTGATTTTATTTTTTCCTTATAAGTATCTAATTCTTCCCGCGTAGCCAGATGGCCCATTAGGATGCCATATCCTCCTGACTCATCCACGGGCTTGATGACTAATTTATGCATGTTCTCAAGAACATATTTACAATCATCTCCATAGAGACATTTGTAGGTCCTTACATTGTTCAAAATGGGTTCCTCGTCTAAATAATACCTGATAATTTCCGGGATATAGGTATATACAGCTTTATCGTCAGCAATACCAGTACCCGGGGCATTGATTAAGTTGACATTTCCATTGAGATATACTTTCATCAATCCTTTCACCCCCAACAAGGAATCTTCCTTGAATACTTCCGGGTCCAGAAACTCATCATCAATCCTTCTATAGATGACGTCTATCTTTTTAGGGCCATGTATAGTTTTCATGTAGACATAATTATTATCTACAAAAAGGTCTCTCCCTTCAACTAATTGTATACCCATTTGAGAGGCTAAAAATACATGCTCATAATAGGCTGAATTATACATACCCGGAGTTAGTAGCACACATGTAGGATTGTCTATTCCCTCGGGTGCCAGGTTTTTGAGCATTTCATACAGCTTTTCTGGATATTCGGCTACAGGTTGTACATTGTAGTTGAAAAAGAGGTTGGGAAATGTCTTCTTCATCGTTGCCCGATTGGATAAGACATAGCTTACTCCAGAAGGACATCTCAAATTATCTTCCAACACATAATATTCACCATCTTTATGCTTGATAATGTCTGTGCCACTTATGTGGGTATAAATGCCACCGATGGGTTTAAAATTTTCCATCAGGTTTACATATAATTTGGAAGAAAGAATTAGCTCACTGGGTAATACCTTATCTTTAAATACCTTTTTTTCATTATATAGATCTTCGAGGAATAAGTTGATAGCCTTATTTCTTTGATTTACTCCTTTTTCCAGGTGTTCCCATTCAGTTCTGGGAATAATCCTGGGAAAAAGATCAAATGGGAAAATTCTTTCTGTACCTTCATTATTATTTGAGTAAACATTGAAGGTAATTCCTTGTCTGAGAAAAGTTTTTTTGGAGTATTCTTGTATGAAGGTTAATTCACTTGAGTCAAATTGAGAGAAATGATTGATAATCCTATCATAAAACGGTCTATGTTCATCTTGAGAAACGAAAACTTCGTCGAGCATATTTCCATTGACGTGATATGAATGGAATATCTGGCTTGGTGAATGCATGTTTTGAGTGATTTTCTGTATAGTCGGAATCAGTACAAATAAATATATGAAAATTTGATCGAAAAGGGATAATCTTTTTTAAAATTTAAAAATTAGGTCATTTTAGTTTAAAAAATTTTAAATTTTGGTTATCTAAAAATTGACCTTTTACCTTTATATATGATATTTTACAGCAAATATTTTTAATTAGTAGTAAATTCACTATATGGAAAAGATAAAATTTATTTTATTCTTCTACGTATTAACGCTTTTGTGGCTAAATATGAGCTATGCACAGATTTATGAAGGGGAAAGCTTGAAAAGTAGTATTCTTGGAAAAGAAGTTGAATATGCCATGTATCTTCCTCCAGGATACAATGAATCTACACGGGAGTATCCTATCGTGTACCTACTCCATGGTTATACAGATGATGAAACCGCATGGATACAATTTGGAGATATTGAGCGATTAGCGAATGAAGCCATCGTGGATGGATATATACCTCCAATGATCATCGCAATGCCAGATGCAGGCGTTTCATGGTATGTAAATAACTATGATGGTACGGTAAAATACGAAGACTTTTTTGTACAGGAATTTCTTCCACATGTGGAAGAAACGTATCGCATTAGATCCGAAAAACAATTTCGTGGTGTATGTGGATTATCCATGGGGGGATATGGATCATTGATATATGCATTAAAACATCCAGATCTATTTGTGGCTTCTGCACCATTGAGTGCTGCAATTTATACTGATTCCACGGTTATCTCCCATGAACAAAATCGCTGGGAGAGAACGGAAGCTATTGTTTACGGCTCAGGTCTCGAGGGAACAGCGCGTCTCACCTCTCACTGGAAAGCCAATAACCCTTTTTATTTGGTCGATGAATTGGGGAGTAAGTCAGTAAAACAAGTAAAATTTTATTTTGATTGTGGGGATGACGACTTTTTATTTGAAGGAAATCTCAAATTTATGCTGAAATTGAAAGCTATGGAAATACCTTTTGAGTTTCGTATGAGAGATGGTGCACATAACTGGACGTATTGGAGAACAGGTGTGATAGATGCCCTACATTTTATTGGTAATAGTTTTCAAAGATAATTATATGTTATGAAAATAATATTTACGCTTGTTTGGGTAATTTCCTCCATCTATTTACAGGCTCAAACTCAATCTAAGGTTGCAGTCTTAGAGTTTGTAGAAATATTGGATGGACAGATAGAAGAGGCTATGTATTACTATGAAAATAACTGGAAGCGGTTAAGAGAAATAGCAATAAAACGGGGAGATATCGATGATTTTAAAATCATGATGGATTCATCAGATTCATCATCCATAAAACTATATTTATATACGGAATTTCCAGGTAAGTACGCCCTGGAAAAGAGTGAAGAACGATTTGGACACATCATACAGGAGGTGAGCAGTAAGGGCCCAAAGTTGTTGAATGATATTCCTCCCAGTGAATTCCGAAAAAATATAGATACAAAGATATTGGAAGTACATTAAATTAGGTTTTACTTAACTTGTAAAAGCAGTATTATGCAGTACGATGTCATTTCTCCTAACGAATATATTGAGGCATTGGACAACGATTGGCGGAAAGAAACATTGAATGCGGTACGTAAAATGATTCTCTCTCATGATCTCATATTGGAAGAAGGGATCGAGTATAAGATGCTTTGTTATAGACTTGATGGTCATAGCATTTTTCATCTAAATGCTCAAAAGGCATATGTTAGCTTGTATGTAGGAGACATTGGCAAGGTGCATCAATCTAACGAGTTGTTGAAGCCATTTGATACGGGAAAAGGATGTATAAGAATTAAGAAAAGCGTGAATCTGGAAGATACTGCCCTTAATGAATTTATTATAAGGACCATAGACATTTGGCGTAAGGGTGGAGAAACGGATTGTTGAGGTACAAGAACTATCAAGAAATGCGGAAAACATTTGATCCGCATTTCTCGACAATGTAATTATTCGTATTTCAGTGCTTTAACAGGATTGATATAGGAGGCTTTTAATGCATGTGAAAGGATGGTAATCAATGATACAGATAACGTAATTACCCCTGCTATGATAAATGGCCATGCATTGAGACTAATTCGATAAGCAAATTCATCTAACCATCTTTCCAATAATAGATACGAAGCCGGGATACTGATCGCAAAAGCTATCAATATTAAGTAGATAAATTCTTTGGAAAAGAGGACCATGATTTCAGATGTCTTGATTCCCAACACTTTTCTTATCCCTATTTCTTTGGTTCTTCTTTCAATACTAAACGTAGCCAGTCCAAAAAGACCCAGACAGGCAACGAGTATTGCCAGTATGGAAAAAATAATGGTTATTTTACTCAGTTTTTGTTCGGATTTATAGGAATCATTTAATCGGTCTTCCAAAAAGAATGCATCAAAGGGTCTTCCAGGGATCGTAGTGTTCCATGTTTTTTCTAGATCACTGATAGCCTTTTTTACATTACGACCATCTACCTTTACTGCCATGTATTTGATAAATAAATTAAATGCACCAGGATTTGTATTGAGATCTAATACAATAGGACCAATAGGATGATGCTTGGAAACAAAATTGTAGTCTTTAACTACACCAACTACTTTTCCTCTTAATTCATTTTGATAGTAAAACAGTTTATCCACAGCCTCTTCAGGTGATCCCCATCCCATGGACTTCACCAATGCTTCATTTACGACTACTGCCAGCGAATCATCCGTACTAAAATCCCTGGAATAGTCTCTACCTGCTGCCATTTCTATATCCATGGTTTCGGTAAAATCGTGCAAAACAAAAAATCGGGGAAAAGGTCTGGATCTTTCCATTCCTTCAAATCTATAGTTACCCACCTGATGTTTGGCTCCAATGATTTCTTCCACAGCAGTCATAGATACTACATAGGGGCTCTCAAGGGCTTGCTCCCTGAACCGTTCGTAATGCTGACCCATGGGAGAGCGAATGACCGGTACCATCATCACGTGCTCCTGATCAAATCCAATGTCTTTATCTTGAAGTAGCTGAAATTGATCGATGGCTACCAATGTACCTACAATTAGAAAAATAGAAATGGCAAATTGTGTTGTAACCAATACCTTTCGGAAATTAAGTCCTTTAGGCTTCAAGTTTCCACTTTTTAATACAGAAACGGTTTTGAAAGAAGAAAGTACAAAGGCAGGGTAGAATCCTGAAAAGAGACCTACAAGCAGAGACAAAGCTACTGCACCGAGTATAAATCCTGGAGTTAATAGATAGTTGATATCAATAGACTTTTCCACAAATACATTAAATGTTGGGAGAATCATCAGGACGATTGCAAATGCAAGGATGACAGAAACAAAAGTCAATAGGATTGATTCGAACACAAATTGAGTAATGAGCTGAGCCTTTCTACTTCCCAGCGTTTTTCTAATTCCTACTTCTTTCCCTCTCTTGGTTGCTTTGGCTGTACTCAAATTAATAAAATTTATGGCTGCAATAATAAGTACGAAAAATGCAATGGCTCCAAAAATATAAATATTCTTAATATCGCTGTTAGCTTGTATTTCGTAGTCAAGCTTAGAATAGAGATGAATATCATGAAGAGGCTGGAGTTCCATGACAACATCATCTTTAATGAATGATGGGAAATATTTCTCCACAAAATCGGGGAACTGAGCTTCCAATTGCTTAGGATTTGCCTCGTCCTTTAAGAGAATGTAGGTCCAGCATGGATTCCAGTACCAGGTGCCGGGATATGTTCCATTATACCAGGATTTGAGACTGGAAAAAGATACAATAAAATCATATTGGAAATGTGCATTCAAAGGAGCATCCTCAAGTATTCCCTTAACCAGTAAATTTTGTGTTCCCTGAAACTCAAGTATTTTCCCTACAGGATCTTCCTTTCCAAAATATTTCTCTGCCATAGATTCGGTAATGAGAATGGCATTTGGATCATCCAGTGCTGTAGCTCTATCTCCCTTTATCAGTTTAAAATCAAATACATCCAGGAAACTTGAATCAGCAAAAAAGATCCTGGATTCATTAAAAGCCTTGTCATCAGCTTTGTTGGCTAAGGCAAGTGTCGGTGATTGAAAATTGAATAATCGCACAGCTTCCTCTACATATAAGGGATAATCATTTACAAGTGCGGGTCCTGTTGGAAACGGTAAACTGGCAGAATGTTCACCTACTCCATCACTTTCAAAATGTTCCAATACGCGATAAATTCTGTCAGATTTGACATGAAATCTATCGTAGCTAAGTTCATCTTGTATGTAGATAAAGATTAAGATGAAACAGGTGAGCCCGACGACAAGTCCACTGACATTGAGAAATGAGTAGACTTTTTGTCTGACAAAATTTCGGTACGTAATTTTAATATAGTTTTTTAACATGGTGGTAGAATTAAATCCTGAATGTTTTTTTACAATAAAGGGTCGACACAAATCCATCACATTAAAGCAAAAGAACAGGTCAGCCAGGAATTTCCCCTGCGTATCCAATCGCTTATCATACAGTTCATATAGATCTCCTCGCAAGATCTCGATTTCCTCCTGTCGACAGAACCAACCAAAAAATTGATCCATCCACTTTGGAGGAGTCGACTTTTTATGTGATGGGTTACCCATTGGATAAGTTCATTTTGGGAAGTGCGTGATACAACTTGGCTCGTAATTCATAGGAGGTATCCAGGGCTTTTCGTCCAGATGCTGTGAGATTGTAATATCTCTTTCTGCGACCGCCTCTAACATTCGTTGCTCCACCGATTTCAGAATCGATAAATCCTTTTTTTTCCAATCGATTCAGTGCAGAGTGCATGGCACCTATGCTGGGATTTCGTCCCGTTCGTTCTTTGAGTTCCTCTTTGATCGAGATGCTGTAGGCCTCCTGGCCTAGTGTACCTATGATCAATAGCACCAATTCTTCAAATTCACCTAGTTGCGTGTATTTCATACAATAATGAATGCTAGTATCAATAGTATTTGTTTCCTAATTGTAAGGATAATAAAAAATAGCCTGTATTCAAATAATGTAGACAGTTTTTTGCAGATGGAACAGGGCTAATTGAAGAATGTTAGGAGCTACAACTCATAGGTTAGCTTAGAACTTGCATACAAATATTTGAGATAATATGCTGAGAAGTGAACTTATCTATTTATAGACTTCCCCTAAATCTGTTTGTATTAATAATTTTTTTCCCAAGCATGTTAAAAGTTGCTTTAGGTTGTTCTTGTTTTACTCGTAGTTATGATGATAACATGGAGCAGTCGGATATTCCCTCATACCACGTATGAGTTCAACATGATCGGCATGATTAACATCAAGATATTTTCACCGTCATCCTGAACGCTGGGAAGAATGATTCCCGCGCGATTGGGTTCGCTCAACTCGATGTTTGCCTCTTCAGTTTCCAGGTTGGACACGACATCTATTAACAAAGAAGCATTAAATCCAATTTCTATGTCTTTACCTTCGTATTGACACTTCAGATTTTCTCGTGCTTCATTAGCAAAGTCGGGATCCTCCGTAGAAATTTCCAATTCACTTCCTTTGAGGGAGAATCGCACCTGATGGGTACTTTTGTTGGAGAAGATATTCACACGGCGAAGAGTTCCTAGTAGTTCTTGCTTGGCAATAAACAGTTTATTGGGATTATCAGTAGGAATGACGTTTTCGTAATCCGGATATTTCTGATCTATGAGCCGACATACCATCAACAGATTATCCGTTTGAAAGAAAGCATTGTTATCATTGTAATGGATGACTGCGTCTGAATTATCATTGGGATCGAGGGAATTCTTCAACAGGTTCAATGCTTTTTGAGGGACGATAAAGCTGGTAGGATTGGGAACGGTAATATCTACTCTACGGTATCTGACGAGTCGATGCGCATCCGTCGCAACAAATGTCGCTCCGTGTTCTCCCAGGTCAAAAAATATACCATTTAGTGCTGCTTTATCTTCATCAGTGGAAGCGGCGAATAATGTTTTTTGTACGGCTTTAAGTAATACAAATAACGGCATCTGAATAGAATCCGTCCCTTCCGGTTTGGGGATAATGGGAAAGTCTTCCCCATTCTCCCCACTGATCTTATACTTACCGTTGTCAGAGCTAATTTCTACCCCAAATGTCTTTTCATCTATGATAAAGGTTACGGGTTGCTCTGGAAGTGCTTTTAGGATATCTAATAATATTTTGGAGGGAATAGCTACTTTGATCGCATCGCCACGAGATTCCACCGGCAGTTTGGTCTGCATGGAAATTTCCAGGTTGGTGGTGGAAATAGTCAAAAATTGATTATCAATTTCGAATAAAAAGTTCTCAATGATGGGTAATACTGACCTGGAAGGAATTGCTCCGGAAATTCTGCTCAGTTGTTTGTGCAATGCGGTCGACGATACGATAAAGTTCATAATACCATTCTTTAATCTCGCTACTTATTCAGATAAATTAAGCCATATTCACAAATCTAACTGATTTTAGTCGCTTTTGTGTAATAGTCCCTGAAAAAAAATATTATTCTACTACAATTGTCTTGATATTCACAAACTCATGGATACCATATGAGGAAAGCTCCCTTCCGTACCCCGATAATTTGATTCCACCAAAGGGTAATCTAGGGTCAGACTTGACCATGCTGTTGATAAATACAGCTCCTGCTTCTATATCTTCTGCTAGCGCTTCTGCGCGGCCAGTATCTTGCGTCCAGATAGAAGCACCTAATCCATACACTGTTTGGTTGGCTCTCATGAGTGCGTGTTGTACATTGGGTACAGATATAATAACAGCCAGCGGTCCAAAGGTTTCTTCCTTGACAGCAGGCATGTTACTTCCGGTTTCTGTTATCAGTGTAGGGGCTACATTACATTCTTCAAACTTTCCACCTGTAAGAAGCATGGCTCCTTGATCCAGAGATTCCTGCAATTGTTTTTCAAGGTTTTGGGCTAAATCTTTTCGTGCCATAGGGCCTATATCAGTTTCCTCCGATAAAGGATCACCTTGTTTGAGTACTTTAATTTTCTGATGTACGAGAGAGGTAAAGGCATCGCGTACGCTATCTAGCACAATAAATCTTTTAGCCGCGATACAACTCTGACCTGCATTTAGCATTCTGGCTTTGACCGCCGTATCCGCTGCTTTTTCCAGATCTGCATCTTCCAATATAATGAACGGATCACTTCCTCCTAGTTCTAGTACAGTTTTCTTTATATTTTTTCCGGCAATCGAAGCTACTGATGAGCCAGCTCGTTCACTTCCTGTTAGGGTAACACCTTGTACAAGTTTAGAACCAATTACATCCGGTACATCAGAAACAAAGATATGTAGGGATTGGAATACACCCTCTGGGAAGCCCGCTTCCAAAAACAATCTTTCTATTTGTTTGGATACTTGTGGAACATTTGGTGCGTGCTTGAGAAAGGTTACATTTCCTGCCATCAATGTGGGCACAGCATATCGAAACACTTGCCAGTAAGGAAAATTCCAAGGCATGATACCAAGGACAGCGCCTATGGGGTCAAAGCGAACATAGCTCTTTTGAGCATCTGAGGGTAAGCCTACAGGTGCCAAAAAACCAGGACCCTCTTCTGCGTAATACTTACAGACCCATGCACATTTTTCAATTTCTGCCCTTGCCTCTCGTATTGATTTACCCATCTCCAGAGACATAGTTCGAGCATAGCGATCTCTGCCACTTAACAGTAATTGATTGAGTTTAAGAAATAATTCGCTTTTTTGGGTTAGAGATATTTTTCGCCAATCTTTATAGGCTTTAGAAGCGAGTTCAAGTTTGTATGAGATTTCCTGGTCAGTCTCAACTGGAAATTCTTCGAGCAATTCTTGATTGAAGGGGTTGATGCTTTTGAAAGACATATATTTGTTAGTAGGTGATACGTCAATTTAGTGAGTTTTATTATGGGAAGAAAATGGTCTACGAGATAAGAATAATATGAAAATTCAAACAAAATATTTCCCAATACTTATTAACTTGTAAATAGATTACATAAATAAATGAAATCAGGTAATATTTTTATAGAATCGCTTATTGTTGGAGGTGGAACTTTCATCTTCCTAGTCTTGCTATTCTACTTTATTTTTGAAATAGATTCATCCTCATTAGAAGAGTTCAGCGATTATATGGAGTGGAGGACATACGGTTGGTTGTTTGTTATTCCAACGGTAGGTGTATTGAGTATTTTAGGCATTATTACGGAGCATCTTTCTTTTGTGTTATTTTGGTTTTGGGAAAATAGTTTGAGAAAATCCATTCAGCCTATTGGGAGTGAACCCGGAATGCCGAGAAACACAAAATTTTTTTATGAGTTGAGGGCGTACCTCTTTACCTCTGATAATGCGTTTGAACTAGCGAGGGTTCAAAATTTTCTTAGATCAAAGATCCGTATTACCAGAGGATGGTGCCTGAACGCCTTACTTATCCTTTCAATACTCATCTATAGAGAATTAAGCCTGGATACATTCGAACCCTTAATCGTTCCAAGTATTATCATCGTAGGGTTAATTTTTATGGGTACTTTATTTTCCTGGTATATGCTTGTCATCCATGAGCTTAAATGGCTGGAAGGATTTAATGAGACATTGCTCAGGTAGCATGCAGATGCTTCAAATATTAAATCTCAATCTCTTGGAATTCATTATCTTGCTTCCAAATTATTACTGTGAAGCAAAAAGCATATTCTTTTTCTTTTAATACGGATAATATTCATCCAGAACGTTATTTATGGATTTCATGGGGGTTATTGTTACTCTTATCATTAATTTGGGGGAGCTCTTTTATTTTAATGAAAAAGGCACTCGTATCATTTAATCCATTTCAAGTAGGAGCACTTCGGGTCATTGTGGCATTTGTTGCCTTGATTCCCTTTGTATTGAGAAAGAACGTACGCCTCAATTCTATATCTTCCAAAGGGTGGGTAGGATTATCTGTAGTAGGTATAATCGGAGCCGGATTTCCTGCATTTCTATTTCCATATGCTGAGACAAGGCTTAGTAGCGCAAGTGTGGGAATTCTAAATGCTATTACTCCCATTTTTGTTTTATTGATTGGAGGCTTATTATTTGGATTAATTTTTACACGTCGAAAAGTGATAGGCGTGATACTGGGATTCATAGGAGCAGTATTTCTGATCGTTCTTGGGGGAGAAGATATCAATCTCTCTGAAAAATTGGCATATGCTTCGTTGGTTCTTTTGGCTACTATTTGCTACGGTATCAGTGCGAATGTATTAAAGAATTTGTTAAATACAGAATCAATAGATGCCATTACGATTTCGGGTCTCTCGTTGGGGATCACGTCTATTCCATATATATGTTATTTTATCATTTCTGACTCTTATAAGGTCATTGACGGTCCTGTTGCTTGGGTTTCATTTGGGTATGCATGCATACTAGCAGTTGTGGGTACTGCCTTTGCTCAGGTCATGTTCAACCATCTTATGAAATTGACTGATCCTGTTTTTTCTACTTCCGTAACCTACTTGATACCCATTGTTGCGTTGATATGGGGACTCATAGATGGTGAACCTCTTACACTTGGGCAGGTGGGATGTATGGGAGTAATTTTGGTAGGGGTATACTTGGTAAATAAAAAGTAGAGAAAATTAATTGTGATGTGATATTGTTATTTTTGATGCTTATGTAGTAGTTATCCCCTGCATCCTATCCTATTTTTGACCGGTAATAAGTTTACATTGGATCTCAAGCTTTCAATTTTGTGATAGTATGCGTTCAACGCTATGACAGTTGACAATGATAGAGATTCGGACAATTATTTTTTTACATCATACAACACATTTTGAATTATGAACATCGGTTTTATTGGATTAGGCATTATGGGGAGTAGTATGGCTAAAAATTTACTGAGTCATCAAGTAGAAGTTAGTGTGTATAATAGGTCTTATGAAAAATCAGAAGCATTAATAGAATTTGGTGCCAGGGCTTGTAAGACTGTTGCTGAGTGTGTTCAAAATAAGGATATCGTGTTTACCATGTTGTCCAATCCTCAGGTGGTAGAGATTTTAGCTGCTTCGTCAGGAGGTATACTTGAAGCGATGAAGGAAGGAGCCATCTGGGTAGATTGCTCAACGGTAAACCCCTCTTTTACGATGAAAATGGATGCGCTTGCTCAATCCAGACATATTAAATACATAGAAGCTCCTGTAGCAGGAACTAAACCACAAGCGGAGCAAGCTGAACTTGTATTTTTTGCAGGGGGGGATGAATCGGTGTTAAAAGTGGTAACACCCTTTATGGAAATGATGGGCAAAAAGGTGATCCATGTTGGTGAAATAGGAAAAGGATCTTCTTTAAAGTTGTTGGTTAATGGAATGCTTGCACAATCGGCAGTAGTTTTTTTTGAAGCCATGCTTTTGGGTGAAAGCCTAGGATTATCCCGAGATTTTCTGTTAGATTTTTTACCGAATACAGCTGTTGCTCCACCGTTCATGAAAATGAAAGCCAGCCTAATAAAGGAAGATCAACTTGAAACACAATTTCCATTGGAGTTGATGCAGAAAGATCTGCATCTTGTGAGTTTGACTGCCTATGAGCAACAACAACCTATGTACCTGGCAAATCTTTCGAAAGAACTTTACGCACATGCGATCAAAAAGGGGTTGGGAAGGGAAGACTTTTGTGCTATTTATAAATGGTTGGAGGAGGTCTAGATTTGAGTAAAAATGCGAAAAAACAGGCCAAATATTCAATGTTTAAAAGGGTACTTTTAAAAAGTTGAATTATGAATATAATTCATTGAAAAACAGGCATTTAATCTAGTAAGCGAAGGGAAAACACCCCCTTTTTACTGCGCGATAATTAACTATACTGTATCTATGGTCAGGGCATTAATTTTTACGCGATTCTCAAGGGGTAAATTTTGGGAGTATTTATCGCCCCATATATATCATTAGTACAGAAATATCTGCAGGTGTTACACCGCTAATTCTCGAAGCTTGTCCCAGGCTTTTAGGTTTTGCTTTGGAGAGTTTCTCTCTACCTTCTGCAGATAGTGCTGTCAGCTCATAAAAATCTAGGCTATCGGGAATTCTTACTTCATCCAGTCTCATCATCTTTTGTGCAAGCTCTTGTTCTTTTCGGATGTACCCGGCATATTTCACTTGAATTTCTGCCTGATCAATATGTTCTTGAGGGAAACGTTGCAACAAAGTAAATATTTCTTTATTGCAGGACTTCAACATAGACAACGTAACATTGGGGCGGGTGATAATGGATATAGATTTCACTTTTTGCTTTAATGGAGAACTACCCACAGATTCCAAGGTTGCATGTATCTCTTGAGGGGCGATGGAAATATGTTCGAGCGCTTTAGTGATGGTTTGTACATTGTCTCTTTTTTCTACCATAGATTGGTATCTTTTTTCAGTGGCTAGTCCTATTGCATATCCCAAGTCGGTGAGCCTTAGGTCTGCATTATCTTGTCTTAGGAGGGTACGATATTCTGCTCGAGAGGTAAACATGCGATAAGGTTCTTTAGTCCCTTTGTTTACGAGATCATCTATAAGCACTCCTATATATGCCTCATCTCTACGAATAATAATGGGGTCTTCTTCTTGGATTTTGCGGGTCGCATTGATACCAGCGAGTAGTCCCTGGGATGCTGCTTCTTCATAACCCGTAGTGCCATTGATTTGTCCAGCGAAGAATAAGTTGTCTATAAGTTGAGTTTCCAGAGACAGTTTCAATTGTGTAGGAGGGAAAAAGTCATATTCAACGGCATAGCCGGGTCGAAACATTTTGGCATGCTCCAAGCCTGGTATGGTTTGAAGTGCTCGATGTTGTACATCTTCAGGAAGGGAGGAAGAAAATCCATTTACATATACCTCTACAGTATTCCAGCCTTCAGGTTCAAGAAAAATTTGATGTCTTTCTTTATCGGCAAATCGTTCAATTTTATCCTCGATAGAGGGGCAGTATCTAGGTCCGAGACCCCTAATTCTTCCATTGAAAAGTGGAGATCTATCGAATCCTGATTTGAGTATTTCATGTGTATGTGTATTCGTATAGGTTATATAGCAGGGCCTTTGTTCGGTTAGCGGCTGAGTATCTGTAAAAGAGAACGTGATAGGATCTGTATCCCCAGGCTGAATTTCCGTTCGGTCCCAGCGTATAGATCTTCCATCTAGTCTGGGGGGGGTTCCTGTTTTCATTCTTCCACTCTCAAATCCCAATGATTCCAATTGGGCAGTAAGGCCTGTCGATGCTCTTTCTCCACTTCTACCCCCTCCAAAATTCTTTTCACCAATATGGATTTTCCCGTTGAGAAAGGTGCCATTTGTAAGTACCACGGTTTTACCTGGGATTTCCAATCCGAGAGAGGTTCTTACCCCTGTAACGACCCCATGTTTGATCACAAGACCTGTGATCATTTCTTGCCAAAAATCAACATTGGGGGTTTGTTCCAACATAAGTCTCCAGGTTTCTGCAAACCTCATACGATCATTTTGTGATCGAGGACTCCACATAGCAGGACCTTTAGAACGATTAAGCATCCGAAACTGTATCATGGTTTGATCAGTTACGATACCTGTATATCCCCCAAGTGCATCTATTTCGCGTATAAGTTGACCCTTTGCCACACCTCCCATAGCAGGGTTACATGACATTTGTGCAATGGTATTCATATTCATTGTGGCTAACATTACGCGCATACCCATGTTTGCTGCAGCTGCAGCTGCCTCACATCCTGCGTGTCCACCACCCACAACGATTACATCATAAACTGGAAACATAGTAGAATCTTTGATACAAAGATATTGACTCTGGATGATAATAAATAGATAAAGTGTAAACGAACGTCTGCGAGGAAATGTTCGCATGTTCCACGTGGAACATGAAGTGGAGACAAAGATGTAATTAAGAAGAGGAATCAGTATAGGACTCATCTTTTAAGTGGCGAGCTACAATATCATCACTAATCCTTACGCCAATAATGAATGGCGCACAGATGATACCAATTCCTACGATTAGATTAACATATTCAATCACCATACGAATGAAAAATTAATAGTATCAATATACATATTTTGATATAAATGTGGCAATGTTCCACGTGGAACATGGGATATACATATAATAGTTATCAAGCATGTGAAATGGGGGTATTACGGTATGCGTTTGGAAAGATTGGCTAACGCTTGATGTTCTTGTTTGCGCATTTCGAGTTGTTGGGATTCGGTGTGATCATTAAATCCCAGAAGATGTAGGACTCCATGTATCATCACTCGATGCAACTCATGTTCCCACGGTTCATCATAGGAAGAAGCATTTTCTTTTACTCGGTCTAGACTGATATATATATCAGCCATTATGCCAAAGTCTGTTGTTTCGTATGGGAAAGTGAGTATATCTGTTAAGTAGTCATGTTGAAGATATTTTCTGTTCAATGATAGAAGATATTCATCTGAACAGAAAATGTAGTTGATAGCAGATATGTTTACTTGATACTGTGCTACAGTATCAGAGACCCATTGTTTGATTTCAGAAGCGTGAGGGAGCGTAAAGTTTATGTCATATGCAAAGTAATTGATTTCTCTTTCCATTAAATATTAAACACCATTTCGACCAATTTGCCATCATGGGAAAAAGTTAATTCATCAGCTAGATGACGCATGAGAAATACTCCTCGACCTCCAACGTTTTCGATATTTCCAGGAGAAGTAGGATCTGGGAGGGAATTGGGATCAAAGCCAGGACCCTCATCCCTCACTTTGACAATCAAACGGTAGGGAAGCTTTGCTTCAAAATCAATGAATACCTGCTTGGAAGTATCGTTCTTATTCCCGTGAATAATGCTGTTATTGACTGCTTCTGTAACAGCAATCATTACATTGGCATACACGTCTTCCTTAAACTCAAGTTCATTTTTTAGCTCGTCTACGGTGTTTTCTACTATGTGAATGACCTCAGGACGGCTTTCCAGTGTCAATTGCCTAAGAATTTGAGGCATCGTCTTTGTGTTATTCATTAGTTTGTTCCAGCTTTTTGAAGTATTGCTCGATTAAGATGATAAAATCGTTAGAGTATTCCAACTTATTTGATTTTAAAAGTTCCTGTCGGATTCTGTCTTTATATTCTTCTAATGTCAATTGATCTGGGGCTTTTTTCTCTAATTCACGAGCCGTTCTTGATTCTCGTTTGTTGTCATATTCTCGCTCACGTATAGATTGGTCAGCTTGAAGTAAGCGGTTAAGAATTTGCTGTTGACGAAAAAGTGTCTCCTCGTTGAGTCTTTTCTCCTCCATATCGTTTTCAGATTCTTTCATGTCTTCAGCTACTTTACCCAAATCTCCCAGAGATTTCTGTCCCTCTTGTTGCATTCTCTGACGCGCTTGTTCGAGCATTTCACGAATAGCACGTTGACGTGCAGCCATCTCCGCCAACTGCTTGCCATCCATTTTGCCCATTTGCATCATCTGTTGCATCTGTTGATTGAGTTGACGTTGCTGATCAGTAAGTTGCTTCATTCCTGGTGCAGGATTCTTGCCAGGCTTTTGATTCATTTGTGCACCAGGCATGGCATTCATCATCTGCTGTTGAATTTGCTGCATTACATCAGAGAGCATATTGGCAAGATTGTTTATACTCGTCATAGCAGTTTGTTGATGATACGTAACCATCTGTACCTGCTTATTTCTAAAGAACCTTTGAGACTTATCCATACTTTGTGTAATCGTAGTCGTCTCATCCATGATTTTTTTCTGAATCATGAATACTCTGTTAGCCAAGGCTTCCAGGCTATCTTTAACCAGCATCATGTCATCCTGTAACTTCTTCTGGTCTTTGCTCTTGTCTACTAAAGCAGGATCTCCATAACGAAGGTTTTTTACTTCATCTCGTAAATCTTCCTGGTCAAAAGAGAGGGTTAATAAATTCTCAAGCAGTTCTCGTAGTGATTCCAGATTCTGCTGATCCTGTTGCATCTGCATATTCATCTGCATATCACTCAGCTTCTGGGACATCTCACTCATTTTTTGTGAAGCCTTCTTCTGTGATTGAGAAGCTTTCTGTTTTGTTTGTTGCTGCTGTTGCTGCTGTTGCTGCTGTTGCTGCTGTGAGCTTTGTTGCTGATTCTGATCTCCAGATTGTTGCTCATTCTCACCTGACTCTTGCTGCTGGTTTTCTCCTTCATTTTGTTCATTCTCACCTGACTCTTGCTGCTGGTTTTCTCCTTCATTTTGTTCATTCTCACCTTCATCTTGCTCATTCTCTCCCGACTCCTGTTTATCATTTTCACTCTGATCATTGTTTGACTTACTATCAGAATCCTCCTGTACTTCTGCAGCTTTCTCTGCTTGCTCTGCTGCGTTTTCCATATCTTCTTGCACTTCCTCAGCGTCTTTTTCGAGTTCGTTCATTTTCTCTGAGTCAGGAGTTTTTGTCTCATTCTTCATCTCCTCTAACTCATTCAAATCCTTTTTAAAGTCTTCCATCTGATTCTCTAAAGACTTCTGCATTTCAGCATTTTGCTTTAACTCTTCTTTCTCCTCAGCATTCTCCAGTTTTTCATTCAGCACATCTTCCTTCGCCTTCATGTTTTCCAATTTATTCAACATTTCATCTATTTGTTGTTGAACTTCCAGCTGCTTCATGAGTTCCAAGGTTCTCTCCAAACTCTTTCTGATGTTTTCATCATTCATTTTCAACTGCTCCAGCCGCTCCATGATATCTTCGGGATTGAGCTCCTCCATTTGCTTCTCCATCTGCTCTAACAACTCTTCAAGTTCTTCATTTTTCATTTCTTCCATGAACTTGTTGAGCTCCTCAAATTTTTCCAGGGTCTGCTCGCTAATCATTTCATTTTGCTGAAGCTTATCTTTATTCTTCTCAAACTCTTGCTGAGCCTCCTGCATTTCCTCCATCATCTTCTGATGTTCCTCGATCATGCGTTGCATTTCTCGTTTGTCGTCGAAGTTGAGCTTGGATTTATCCAATAATTTTTGCTCCATCTTTCTGTAAGACTCCTCTAATTCTTTGGCCCTTTCTCTTAACTCTTCTAACTGCTCTTTGACAGCTTCCTGGTCTTCAGAAATCTCTTCGTATTTCTCAGCTATTGTTGGATAGACCACTTTATAGACAGGGCTGACAGTAAATTTGGGTCCAGATATTTCGTCATTATCCCAAAGTTTGATGAAGTATTCTAGTTTATCTCCCTCAGATATACCTAATTGCGTGAGATCAATATTATAGTTGAGCGGCTGAAGAAGTAGATCATTGATAATGTCCAATGGATACACCTCATAGGTTTCAGAAATTTCACTGGTGCCTCCAGACTTGACAAATCGATAGTGTAGCTCCATCTTAGAAAAGCCAAAATCATCCGCTATCTCCATATCAAGCGGCATATTGGGATCTAGATCTATCTTAAAATCATCAGCATCCGAAAATACATATATAGAAGGGTATCGATCTTGTAGTACATTTACCTGATATTGTACGGTATCGATATTTGAAATATTTTCGATGGAAGTTAGGGAAATGAAATAATTCATATTTTCCATCACCTGCCTGCTGAACGTGTAGTATCCATTATCTTCATTTAACGAAAAAGGGAATTCTTGTTCAGAAACAAGAAACGCCTTTTCTACATCTCCTTGAGGCTCCAGCATCCATCTCACACGAGTACCTTTTATGGCTTTGAAATCTCCCACATTACTGTCCAATTCTTCGGGATCTAACCCCGTGTATTTAGGGTAAATTAATTGAACTTTAAAATTTCTAATAAATGGACGTTTAAGTACCCTAATATCATAAATAGAAGAAGAAACTTCAGGGTTTCCTATATAAAGGGAAAAATCTTCTTTGATATCCGAAATCGTATACTCAAATTCAGTGTTGGAAGAAGGCTCCATGCTGTAATCCAGAAACTGACTTTCTGAATCTTTTTTTAGATATACAAATAGATTGGCTGGTAGCTCGTCTCCATTTACTGAAACTGTTAACTTGAGATCTTGACCTGCAACCACTTCTTCAGGGATATTGGAAATAGATAACTGAAATGGTGCAGGAGGGATAAACTCTTCACTGAAATTGATTAATCGGTAACTACTACTTGAGAGGAGAGAAGGGTTGGAAAAATAGGTGAGTATATATAACCCTAGTGGGATCAATAAGTACCAAAGATATTTTCTGTTTACGTTGAAATTGATTGCAGAACTCAACTGTACAGGAGCTATTTCAGAAGCTTTTTTATCTATAGCAGCTGCCAGTAATGTTCCATGTTGATAAGGTTCTCTGCGCAACTGTAGAAAGTTGACCAACTTATCATTGATATTTGGAAAATAACTTTTGACGAGTTGAGCGATTTGAAGATCGGAAATAGATTTTGACCAGTCAAATAATTGTGCTAGGGGAAATATGACCATATATCCCAGTACTCCTAGAAAAGATATCACCAATCCAATGACCATGATAGTTCTCACTTTGGCAGGAAAGCCAAAAAGTCCTTCACTGAGAAGTACAATAAATAAAATGGAACTGAAGATTAGGGCAAGGAAAAGAATGCCTTTGATGATTTTGTCTGTATAATACTTTTTGCGAAAAGCTTTCAACCGCTGATCCAGTTCGTGTTGATGGGTACTCATAATATTTTACTCCTCAATTGTATAATGCCGAAAAGATGAAGCTTATTTAGATTTCAGATATTAATGTAAACGAAAGAACTTGTGATAAGTTCGCTATCTGATCTTCGATATATTAGCTCCAAATGAATAACGAGCAGATTGCCCGATAATAATAATAACGTAAGTTATTGGTAGAAAAACAACTTAAAATTCGAGACCAATTTCAATCGGACAATGATCGGAATGTACGACTTCGGAAAGGATTCCCGCATGTTTGAGTTGATCAATAATGGATTGAGAAACAAATTGGTAATCGATTCTCCATCCCTTATTCTTTTCCCTTGCTCGGGCACGGTATGACCACCAGGAATAATGATGAGATTCTTGATGGAAGTGCCTAAAAGAATCTACATATCCCAATTCGAGAAATTTTGTTAACCACTCCCTCTCATGCGGTAAAAATCCAGAACTTTTTTTGTTGCCTACAGGATCGTGAATATCTTTTTCGGTATGACAGATATTGATATCTCCAGCAATAATCAAATTGGGAATATCTTTTTGGAGTACAGAAATGTACTCATAAAAATCATCCATAAAAGATTCTTTAATCTGTTGACGGTGATCACCACTGGAACCAGATGGGAGATAGACACACATCAGAGAAAAATGTTCATAATCCGCTCGAATTACCCTGCCTTCATGATCATACTTTTCGATTCCACATCCAATTTCTACATGCAAGGGTTCTTCCTTGGAAAAGATGGCTACTCCACTATACCCTTTTTTCTGAGCAGAATGCCAATAGCCAGAATAATCCAGGGGATTGAGCCAGCTTTGATCTAATTGCTGAGGTTGTGCTTTCGTTTCCTGTAGACAAATAATATC
>CAZZEC010000038.1:0-1196 GCA_964652565.1 uncultured Bacteroidia bacterium | reverse complement strand
ATAGAACAATCATTCCAAAACAAATACTATGTCCACAAAATTATTATCACCTACTCAACTGCAACATATTCACTTGAAAAATAAGGTAGTAATGTCTCCTATGACTCGTAATAGAGCTATAGGAAATGTTCCCAATGATCTTATGGTTACCTATTATCAGCAACGTGCCGGAGCTGGGTTAATTATTACAGAAGGTACTTCACCTTCACCCCATGGTTTAGGATATCCACGGATTCCTGGAATATTCTCTGCCGAGCAAGTAGAAGGATGGAAAAAAGTTACAGATGCTGTCCATGCAAAAGGGGGAAAAATATTTATACAGATCATGCATACTGGCAGGGTAGGACATCCACATAATTTGCCGGAAGGTGCTGAGGTATTGGCACCTTCGGCAGTAGCATTGCCTGGTGAAATGTATACAGATCAGAAAGGGCCACTTCCTCATCCTACTCCTCGTGCAATGACATCTGATGAAGTAGAGCAAACAATCGAGGAATACGTGAATTCGGCAAAGAATGCTGTTAAAGCGGGTTTTGATGGGATCGAATTACATGGAGCCAACGGATATCTGATTGAGCAGTTTATTCACCCCCATACAAATCAGCGTACAGATAAGTGGGGAGGAAGCATTGAGAATAGGCTAAATTTTCCCATAGAAGTGGCAAAGCGTACTTCAGCGGCGATCGGTAAAGAAAAAGTGGGTATACGACTTTCTCCCTATGGAGTGTTCAATGATATGCCATTGTATGATTCCATTCATGAAGCATACACCCAATTAGCGAAGGCACTGGACCAGATAGGGATTGCATATATCCATGTGGTAGATCATTCAAGTATGGGAGCACCTGAAGTTACTGATGCTATCAAGCAAAGTTTTAGAGAAAACTTTTCCCAGACTTTGATACTCAGTGGTGGATATGATAAAGAACGTGCAGAGAATGATCTTCAGGATAATAAGGGAGACCTTATAGCTTTTGGAAAACCCTTTCTTGCCAATCCTGACTTAGTAGAGCGATTTAAGCAAGATGCACCTTTAAACGATTGGGATCAGTCTACCTTTTACACACCAGGAGAAAAGGGATATACAGATTATCCCACATTAGAAAAAGCTGATGCGTGAGTTGTTATATTGTAAATAGGTTGAATGAGCAATAGATGCGTATGTATTTGCGCATCTATTGTTTTTTCTGGAATTT
>CAZZEC010000037.1:20087-43094 GCA_964652565.1 uncultured Bacteroidia bacterium | reverse complement strand
ATTGGTACGAAAATCCCAGGGGTAATTCCACAGTAGCAAAGAACCGTGTGTTGAGCGTACTAAATTTGCGTAGGCGGTCCGTATAAGTCTTCCTTAAATGCGGGTGTCTGGCACCTGCGCCAGGGTCATCCTGCGGACTAAACCTAAGTGTGGAACCATCATCAGACCGCTCTGATCCCCAAGGTGAGGCTCTTGTAACCATCTGCCATTCAGCAGGGACAAAGCTCTCATCTCGATCTGCAAATTGTATATTAGCCCCAACAGTCAGCCAATCGTTGACCTGGCTCTCAATATTTAATCGGGAACGGATGGTGGTAAATCTGTCTCCCTGAATGATACCTTCGTTGTCTGTATGTCCAATGGACCAATAGTATTTGATATCATTTCGTGTTCCAGAAAGACTTAGTGTATTATCTGTTCTCAATCCTGTTTGAAATATCTGATCGTACCAATCCACACTCCTACCTGCCAGATAATTCGCAATTTCTACATCTTGAAATCCTATTCTGTTAAGCCAGGCAGTGGTAGGGTCCCCTTGAGCTCCGTCATAAGATAACCATTGCTCCAGGGTAACTCCAGGAGGCAAGTTATCAGGATTATCAAATCTTCCTGGAGTTTGTTCGTGATTGACATTGATACTTTTGAAAACGTCTGTTCTCCATTCAGCATAACCATCTGGATCATAGGGTCTGTGTACAATGGCGTTTGTAGCCAGTCCTATACTGCTGTTTAAGCTTACTGAAGGAGCCTGACCTTCTCCCCTCTTTGTGGTAATGAGAACCACGCCATTGGCAGCCCTTGCACCATATACTGCTGCCGAACTTGCATCCTTCATGACATCCACTTTATCGATATCTGCGGGATTGATATCTGAAAGGTCTCCATTATAAATCATTCCATCCACAACAATTAATGGACTAGAACCTGCATTCAACGAATTTCTTCCCCGCACTTGAAGCTGGCTCACTCCCTTCGGAGAATTGTTAAATCCCACATTGAGCCCTGGAACATTTGCACGTAATATATCAGTAACCGAGTTAGGTGATTGATTGGCAATCTTCTTCGCATCAATCTGCGAAACTGCCCCAGTGAGATCTTTTTTCTTCACCGTACCATACCCCACTACCACAACCTCGTCCAGGGAGGTAATACTTTCCACCATCACAACATCCAATTCAGACCGCCCATTTAACGGTACTTCTTGTGTTTCATACCCTAAGTAAGAAAAAATAAGGGTGCCATTTTCCGGAGAGACCTCCAATGAAAATGTACCCTCGTCTTGAGATAGTGTTCCAGTCGTGGTACCCTCGACGAGTATGCTTACTCCTATCATAGGGGTTCCCGCCTCGTTGGTTACTGTTCCGGTTACGGTATTCTGACAATACGCATAAGACCATCCTGATGCTATCAGCATGATCCACATGAAGAATGATTTTTCCACAGAAAATTGAGTAGTAGATTTGTTCATAGGATTTACAAAGTTTATAACTGATTTTAATGAGATTACTAAAGAAAATACTTTAGTCACACTGTAATAGAGATGTATTCTACCAGTAATACTATTTTTGAAATTTTAAAGAAATATACAAAAGACTGCTATTCAGGAACAGAAGAGTGATTGGGAAACCTAAACATCCCAAACCAGAGCATCTTATTGAGACCATTCTATAGATACCATCTACAGAATTTTACGTGTATATGTAATATATAAAAATACTTGTTAAACAATATCAAATTAAGCACAACTTTCTATACCCTATCCAAAAGTGTATTCAACAGCTAACCTCAGAGGGGCAACATGTATTAGCATCCTCATTATCATATTAATTATACATCTATAAGTGTCAGCTTGGGAAATTTATTAGAGAAATCTTAAATTGTACAACTTTTTCAAATTACCTTTATCAGGTTCATGCTATACAATTCACCTTTCAAATACCTGATGAAACATATAACATCATTGATTCTCAGAAAAATTATTCAAAACCTATGTACAAGCATTTCACCTTAACACTGTTAGTAAACTCACTACTGATAGTATGGTCTACGAATGTATGGGGGCAATTGGACCCTAGCAATCAACCTATGATCGAGGAATACGCTGAATCGATTCAGGGAAGTGATATCCATGCACATTTAACATTTTTAGCTGATGATCTCCTAGAGGGTAGAGAAACAGGAGAAAGGGGCCAAAAAATGGCAGCTCTATATATCAAGTCAAACTTTATGCGGATGGGTCTCCAACCGGGAAACCCAGAAGAGGAAAGCTACTTTCAGACGTATTATTTGAGAGAAACTAATATCGAATCTGCATCATTAACGGTAGGAGATACGACATTTGACTACCAATCGGATTTCTTTGCTGTAAGAGGCAATTTACCCGATAATATTGAAGAGAAGCCTGTATTTGTAGGTTATGGTCTATCCATGCCAGACTATGATAATCTACAACATGTAGATATAGAAGGACAAACCGTATTAGTATTTGCAGGAGAGCCCGAGTCTATGAATCCTGAACCCAAAAATCTAAGAGATGAATTGGATTCCTGGACAAAAAGAGCATTAGCATTAAAAGAAAAAGGAGCAAAACATACTATGCTCATACTCCCAGATAGTGTATTTAAGCCTATTTCAGGATATATGCGTCGTAGAGGTACACAGGTTGTAAGTGCAGAAGAGTCCCCTTATGGCATTATCTGTATCTCTGAAGGAATGGGCAACTATTTACTCTCCCTGGGAAGTAAGAAACCTGAAAAAATCAAAGCATCTTTAGACAAAAAAGACAAGGTTCCAGCATTTGATCTTGAAGAAGCAGCGTGGGATTATAAGTCATCGATTGTAAGAACAGATATTCCTGCTGAGAATGTTGCGGGATTTTTAGAAGGGACAGACAAAAAAGATGAAATACTCATCATTACTGCTCACTATGATCATATTGGTATCACAGGTGGCAACATTAATAATGGTGCAGATGATGATGGCTCTGGTACTTCAGCGGTATTAGAATTGGCAGAAGCCTTTACCAAAGCAGCAGCAGAAGGTAATAGGCCCAGAAGAAGTATCCTGTTTATGACCGTTTCAGGTGAAGAAAAAGGCCTTTTAGGCTCTGCTTATTATACCCAACATCCTATGTATCCACTTGGACAAACTATCGCTAATCTGAATATTGATATGATTGGTAGAGTTGATGAAAAATATGAGGAAAGAGTGGATTCAACAAATTATGTGTACCTCATAGGCTCAGACAAACTTAGTTCAGAACTGCATCAAATTAGTGAATCTTCCAACAAAACATTCACAAATATTACCCTGGATTATACCTACAATGACGAAAATGATCCCAATCAATTTTATTACAGAAGTGACCATTACAATTTTGCCAAAAACAGTATTCCAGTGATTTTCTATTTCACAGGAGTTCATGAGGACTATCACCGTCCTACGGATGATGTCCCTAAAATAAAATTTGATAAAACAGCAAAAATTACTCGACTAGTATTCGCTACGGCGTGGGAATTAGCGAACCGTGAAGATAGAATAGTGGTGGATAGCAATAAAAAATAGATGATTTAAATAGCAAAAAATCAATAAGTGCGGATTAATTACGCACTTATTGATTCTGTCTGCTTGCACCACAAACCGTGACATAAATACGACACATAGTGTTCCAGTGCTGTAAATATCTTATTTAGGTAAACCTAACACATTGATTTATTTGGATTAAAAAGCGCTTATACGTTTATCGTATAGATCTTTGCTTTCAATTACAGTGGTATTCAGTTCTTCCATAATAACAGCTACTCTATCCTCAATACTCTTCAGACCTTCATTAATCTCCCCAATTTGACCTAATGCAATCGTAACTTCTAATGCTTTAACAATATCAACAGCCTCTGTATGTAACGCTCTTAGTTGATCTATAGCTTTCTCAGTCTTACTCAATGTAGCGAGATAATCATCTCTCGTTTTACCTAAGGCATTATTGAGTTGCCCCCGGGTGGTTTCGTCCCCCAGACTTGCGGTTTGTTCCTCCATCGCAGAGAACAAGTTTTCCGCATCCTGCTTTAATCTTTCATATTCTTTGAACAGTTGTTCAACTTCTTTATCAACCTTATTCCAATTGCCATAAACTCTGTTAAATTCCTTATCTACGTTCTTCGCATTTTCCAATGCCTGCTGCAATTGTGTGAGATCGACGACTCCATCTTCTACTCTATTGTCCGTTTTCTCCTTCTGATTTTCAAAACTTGCAATTTGATTGCGAAATTTTCGTTTGAACTTTGGTAACTTTTCAGGACTGTGCCGATAACAAGAAGTAATCAGCAGGGCAAGTGGAAGTAAAATTGCCCATGTTAATTTTTTGAAAGCATTCATTTTGTATGTATTTTACACCAAATATAACACTCCTAAACGTTTGAAACACATCTACTTTTAATATTTATCGTATTCCTATATGGAATACATGTAGTATTACTATATAGGAAAGGTATAGTTTTTTTCTTACTATATGCTTTACTTTTGCATTAAATTTGTACTGATGATTATTAAATGGTTTTAATATCGAATTTCATGAAGCATCTGATTATAATATTCATCACTTCGATGAGTCTTTTATCTATATCAAGTTATGCGCAGCCTAACAGAGGCTATTTTAGCATAGGACTTTCTGGAGGTGTGTTGAATTATACGGGAGATCTTTCCACTTATCAAGACTTATATAAATTTACACGTCCTGCTTTTGGTGTAGTAGGTAGCTATAGATTTGACCCATTTCTGTCAGCAAGATTAGGCATTATGCATGGCTATATTGAGGCAGATGATGGTAGAAGTAGTGATGAAGGACTCAGGCGTAGAAACTTGAGCTTTAAATCACCTATAACTGAGTTAAGTGCCACTTTCGTTTTTGATTTTATACCTACTGAAGGTTATTATTATAATCGACCCAAGTTCACTCCATACGTATTTGGCGGGATTGCTTTATTTGCCTTTAATCCAAAAGCAAGACTGAATGGTGAAGATATAGAACTCAAACCCTTAGGAACTGAAGGTCAATTTCTTACTGACCCTGATGATAGATACCCTGAACCCTATAATTTAGTGCAGATTGCCATACCTTTAGGTCTGGGGGTGCGTTACCAACTGGGGCAAAACTGGGACTTATCATTAGAAGCTGGATACAGAAAAACATATACGGATTATTTAGATGATGCGAGTACCTTTTATCCTAACATGGAAGAGTTAAGGGCTCAAAATCCCACTGCATTTTTACTTTCTGATCGATCAGACCGTTCAGTTTTTCCTGAAGGCATCTCATCAGTTCCCAACGTTATCCGTGCAAATAGTAGTACAGATGACGGCTACTTTTTCACAAATATTACTATTAGTTATATCCTGGATATAGTTAAGTGTCCTTGATAGGAAGAAAACTTATCGTACAAGATCTTAAAAGAGGCTGTCTCAAAAGTTCTTTATTACGAAGTTTCGTTAAAAATGTCTTAAATAATAGATTGAAAAAGAAAGATGATTTATTGTTTTTAAAAATTAGCGCAGCATTTTTAAAAATAATAAAAAACTTAAAAGGGGAAGTCGACTTATGAGACTTCCCCTTTTTTTTGGGGTAAAGTTGTGCTACTGCTTTTATACCTCAACGTATATAACCCTCATTTAGCCCCAAATATGCGCTTGATGAGCATGATTTATGTTCAATGAATGTGTATTTAATCTCGCTAAATGGGATTCAATTCTTAAAAACACAAAGTAGCTGTAAAACAACAACCCCCATACCTAAAAACGTTTCTCCTCTCCCCATATTTATTCCACGCATTGGAACAAACCACTTGCACGCGTTTTTGTGCATCTCGCAATATAATTTATCAATTAGTTATTGATGTTAACAATAAAATACTATTTTTGAAAATATAAATTATTTATTTATTCATTTTCAATACAAGGTAGCGCTGTAAATAATTCTAATTAACAACAAAATTTCATTGATTATGACAATTACATTTAACACAGTTACCGAAGAAGGTTATTTACAGTACAGTATTCAACAAGACATCATCATCTGGCCGATGTAAAATGCCAGAAGAAATGTCATGAAGACGAACAGTCTTACTTGGCTTAATAAGCCTACACTTTTAAAACTTCCTTAAAATCAAGGCCGCATGGTATGCAGCCTTGATTTTTGCCATTTTGACAGTATCTCATCGGGAAGATCTTACCTGTTTTTTTAGCTGTCAGTCAATTTCGGAAATATTGTCATAAAAATTTCGCTTGGCACATTTTTCGTCTCAAATGTCGTAACAATAAGTATTATTTCAGTTATTAAGCAACTTAAAGCATAATACTCAACGAATTATGGCATTAAACATTAAACCATTGGCAGATCGTGTGCTGGTAGAACCAGCTCCTGCTGAAGATAAGACTAAATCAGGGATCATTATACCTGACACTGCAAAAGAAAAGCCTCAAAGAGGAAAAGTAGTTGCAGTAGGCCCTGGAAAGAAAGATGAACCTACTACCTTAAGTGTAGGAGATACAGTACTATATGGTAAGTATTCAGGAACAGAGCTGAATATTGAAGGTACTGATTATCTCATTATGAGAGAATCTGACATCTTGGCTATCATTTAACTTACATTTGAAAGTCTTTTTTATTAACCTATTCGTTAAACTAACAAAATCAACAAAGCAATGGCTAAACATATTGAGTACAAAGTCGAAGCTAGAGATAAATTAAAGAAAGGGGTAGATGCCCTGGCGAATGCTGTAAAAGTTACATTGGGACCTAAAGGGCGTAATGTTGTCCTTGACAAGAAATTCGGAGCTCCCAATATTACCAAAGATGGTGTAACTGTAGCTAAAGAGATTGAATTGCAAGACCCCATCGAAAATATGGGCGCACAAATGGTTAAAGAGGTTGCTTCCAAGACTGCCGATGTTGCGGGAGATGGTACTACTACAGCAACGGTATTAGCCCAGGCAATGATCCGCGAGGGATTAAAAAATGTCACTGCGGGTGTCAATCCCATGGAACTCAAAAAAGGAATTGAAGAAGCAACTAAAGTAGTTGTAGAGTCCTTAAAGAGCATGTCGAAGTCTATCAGCGATTCAAAGGAGATTGCGCAGGTAGCTACGATTTCTTCTAACAATGACCTGGAAATTGGTCAGTTTATTGCAGACGCAATGGATAAAGTTGGTAAGGATGGAGTTATCACGGTTGAAGAGGCCAAAGGATTGGAAACTTACCTTGAAGTGGTAGAAGGTATGCAATTTGACAGAGGATACCTTTCTCCATACTTTATTACTGATCCTGATAAAATGGAAGTGGAATTGGAGAACCCTTACATTTTGCTATTTGACAAAAAGGTTTCTCAGATGAAAGACCTTCTTCCTATCCTTGAGCAAACTGTACAGACCGGAAGACCATTATTAATTATTGCAGAGGATGTTGATGGAGAAGCGCTTGCCACATTGGTAGTTAATAAGATCCGTGGATCTTTGAAAGTTGCTGCTGTAAAGGCACCTGGATTTGGAGACAGAAGAAAAGCTATGCTTGAGGACATTGCCATACTTACAGGAGGTACAGTAATTTCAGAGGAGCGTGGATATAAGCTAGAGAACACTACATTAGACATGCTTGGTGGCGCATCAAAGATTACTATCAATAAAGACAATACAACCATTGTTGATGGTAACGGAACAGATGATTTGATTAAAGCCAGAATCGGTCAAATCAAATCTCAGATAGAAACTACAACTTCTGATTACGATCGCGAAAAGCTTCAAGAGCGACTAGCAAAACTGTCAGGAGGTGTTGCTGTAATTTATGTTGGTGCAGCGACTGAAGTAGAAATGAAAGAAAAGAAAGATCGTGTGGATGACGCATTACATGCTACTAAGGCAGCAGTAGAAGAAGGAATCATCCCGGGAGGAGGTGTTGCATTGGTACGTGCCATAAAATCTATTGAAAAAGGTCCTGGTGGTATCAATGATGAACTGCTTAAGGGTGATATCGGAATCGGTGTATCTATCGTTAGAAGAGCATTGGAAGAGCCTTTACGTCAGATTGTTGAAAACTCTGGAAAAGAGTCTGGTGTTATTTTGAATGAAGTGATGAATAACGACCGCGTTGACTATGGCTACAATGCACGTATAGAGACGTATGAAAACTTCTTTGACACAGGGATCATCGACCCAACGAAAGTAGCTCGTTCTGCCTTGGAAAATGCTTCTTCTATAGCAGGTATGTTGCTTACAACAGAATGTGTGATTACAGACGAGCCTGAGCCAGAACCAGCTGCTCCGGCAGGTGGACACCACCACGGTGGTATGGGTGGCATGATGTAAGACCACATCATATTATATAGATTGAGAGGAAGCATTTTTTATTGCTTCCTCTCTTTTTTTATGAACAATAGATATTTACCCATTGATTCACACCTACGATTTCATTATATTAATATTTAACAATTTGTTTATATGTTATTAATAATGAAATTATGGACTGGGTAACTGCCGTATTATTAGTCTTAATCATTGGAGGAGGAAGTTATTTCGCTTATTGGGGTGTACAAAGGACCCTCAAGGAAGAAACAGGAAAAACTAAACGTGCCAGAAGAAAAAGATAATATATTGCATGTATTTATTCTTTGTATTGTCTGCTAATGTATATTAGCAGGTAAATATTTTTTGTATCTTTATAAGATAAACTATTAATATTATGCCTGAGGTGCCTCCGTTAAAGCAGCAAGAGCGATTAGAAACTGTGAAGCGTATCTTTTCAAATTATCTGGATACAAAAGGTCAACGGAAGACTCCTGAACGTTTCGCTATTCTGGAAGAAATTTATAATCGTTCTGATCATTTTGATGTAGAATCACTTTACATCCAGATGAAGAACAAAAACTATCGTGTCAGTAGAGCCACTGTTTATAATACACTAGATCTGTTAGTAGAATGTGAGCTTGTAAAACGCCATCAGTTTGGCACGACCCAAGCGTTATACGAAAAATCATACGGATATAAACAACATGACCATCTCATATGTCTTGACTGTGGTAAAGTAATGGAATTCTGTGATCCACGTCTTGGCGAAATTGAACAAACCATCGGTAACATTTATCAGTTTGATATAAGTCATCATACTATGACGCTTTATGGAAAGTGTAGTGATGAACAATGTAAACAGCGCAATGCTTAGTGAATGTTACGTCAAAATTAAAACACATGGAATTTACATTTTCAACATCAGATAAACATATTGGAGTTTACCATTTGAAAGGCAATCTCATTGGTGAGACTGACGGTCTATCAATCACAGAATCTCTAAATGAAAGAATACAAGAGGGATTTAAACAATTTGTCATTGATCTTAATGAACTCCAGCATATCAATAGTAGTGGGTTAGGAGTGCTGATTACCTTACTCACAAAAGCCAGAAAAGTAGGTGGAGAGGTGGTTTTGGCGAACCCTTCGGCTTACATTCAAAACTTATTACTCATTACCAAGCTAAATACCATTTTTCAAATTCACACATCAACAGACGAAGCAGTAGAAGCCTATAAAAGCCAGGTGTGACATACTAGTGTAATATGCATTCCTGTTGAGATTAATATCTAAAAGGATGATTCATAATGGTGTATCTGGAAAACAAAAATTAACCTGGGCATTGAATCATCCTTTCATAGAAATCTAGCTAGTCTTATTTCTTTTTCTTCGTTGCTTTTTTCTTTTTCTTAGGTTTTGCCTTATGTTCTTCCAATAATCGCTCGCAATCTTCCAGGGTCAGATTTTCAGGAGCGACATCTTTGGGTAACCTTACGTTATTGCCATGAATTTTCAAATAGGGTCCCCATCTTCCCCTCAATATTTGAACATCTTCATTAAATTTCTGGATAATCTTATTAGCTTCTTTTTCTCTCTTCAGCTTTATCAACTCAATTGCACGTTCTAAGCCGATGGTGTACGGATCATCTCCTTCCTCCAAAGAAGCAAATAGCCCTCCCAACTGTACATAAGGCCCATACCTCCCTATATTCGCTTTTACTGGTTGTTCTTCAAACTCTCCCAAAACCCGGGGAAGTTTAAACAGTTCCATCGCCTCATCAAAGGTTATTGTCTCCAGCCTCTGGTTCGGGCGAAGTTTAGCAAATTTAGGTTTTTCCTCTTCATCAGTGCTTCCTATCTGGATCATGGGACCATAGCGTCCTAATCTGGCAATAACTCTTCTACCTGTTTTGGGATCTTCTCCCAATTCGCGCTCTCCCGATTCCCGCTCTGCATGTTCTTTTATGTCTTCTACGTGTGGAGCAAAGTCCTTATAGAATCCAGCAATCATCTTATTCCACTCCTTTTGACCTCCGGCAATTTCATCAAACTCTTCTTCTACTTTTGCAGTGAATGAATAATCCAAAATAGATGGGAAATATTTTACTAAAAAATCATTCACGACCATTCCCAAATCTGTGGGGAACAATTTATTTTTCTCTGCCCCTGTATTTTCGGTAAGTGTAATACGATCGAGTTGCTCTTCCTTCAGCACAAGTTTTAAATAGTTCCTTGGAGTCCCATCCCTACTCTCTTTTACTACGTAATTCCTTTTCTGAATCGTAGAAATTGTAGGAGCGTATGTAGAGGGCCTTCCAATCCCTAGCTCTTCCAGTTTTTTTACCAGACTAGCTTCAGTATATCGTGGTTGCGAACGAGTAAAACGCTGTAAAGCAATCATTTCATCCAACGTCAATTGTTGACCCACTTTTAAAGGAGGCAACAAATCTCCATAATCTTCTTCACTTTGATCTTCATCTGTTGATTCCAGGTATACCTTCAGAAACCCTTCAAAGGTAATAACTTCTCCTTTTGCCTTGAGAATCTCTTGATTAGTAGAAATTTGAATATCAACGGTTGTACGTTCAAATTCTGCATCTGCCATTTGAGATGCTATAGTCCTTTTCCAAATAAGTTCATACAGACGTTCCTCATTTCTTCCTCCTTCCACTTTCGGGACAGAGAGATTTGTAGGCCTAATGGCCTCATGCGCCTCTTGCGCACTTTGGTTTTTGGTTTTATATGTTCGCGATTTGGAAAAATCGTCTCCAAACATCTCTTTGATTACTGCCGCTGATTGAGTTCTTGCATCCTGGGAAAGATTTACACTATCCGTACGCATATATGTAATCCTACCCTCTTCGTACAAGGTTTGAGCAACCCGCATGGTCTGAGCTACAGAGAAACTCAGCTTTCTACTAGCTTCCTGTTGTAGAGTAGAAGTAGTAAAGGGAGGGGCAGGTGATTTTTTTGCGGGTTTAGTTTGTAAATTGACTACCTCAAAATCAGCTCCAATACAATCTGTTAAAAAATTTTCTGCTTCTTCGAGTGAATTCAACCGTTTGGGATACTCAGCCTTCATTCTGGTACCTTTCTGAGGAATAAACTCACCGCTTATTTTAAAGAATGGAGTAGGAGTAAATTTCATGATCTCCCTTTCTCTCTCAACAAGTAACCTGACAGCTACAGATTGTACCCTTCCAGCGGACAAACCAACTTTTACCTTGCGCCATAAAATTGGAGATAACTCAAACCCTACCAAACGGTCCAATACCCTTCGGGCCTGCTGTGCATTCACAAGATTCTGATCAATCTTTCTTGGATTGTTGATCGAATTGAGAATGGCATTTTTTGTAATTTCATTAAATACAATCCGTTGAGTAGTATCAGGATCAAGTCCTAAAGCATTGGCAAGATGCCATGAAATTGCCTCTCCCTCACGGTCTTCGTCCGTTGCTAGCCATACAATATCCGATTTCTTGATCAGATCCTTTAACTCTTTTATCACAGACTTCTTATCCGGGAGGACTTCATATTTAGGCTCAAAGCCATTGGACACATCAATGGCATCATCTCCCTTAGGAAGATCTCTTACGTGTCCATAGCTCGCCTTTACTGTGAAATCTTTCCCGAGATATTTTTCAATTGTCTTTGCTTTAGCAGGTGATTCTACTATGAGAAGATTTTTTGGCATATCGAATTCCTTCTTTCACTGCATTTATGTCAATGTTAACACATTCTCCACTCTTACGCGATTGCTTTCATTGATTTTTTGACATAAATACCAGAATATTTGATTATAACACTTCTTAATTATTTCTGTAAATCTTTCTTATACCATATTTCAGGCCAAATATTACATTTTATCAAATTTACAGATACATTCACTGACTTTTTTCACAATATTAATTAATATATTGAAAAAGGATCGTCATATTCTGTCTTTTTATTTCATCGTAGCAATATCTATACTAAATACTCATGTGCCTAATTAATGTTCAAAGACATTATGTCACTAATTAAAGTATAATTGTCACAAATATGTAGTTGGCCTGTAAATTGATCTATTTTTTGTATGGAGTACAAAGATTATTATCGCATACTTGGTATACATAAATCTTCTCCTCAGGATGAAATAAAGCGTGCATATAAGAAACTGGCGATGAAGTATCATCCAGACCAAAATCCAGATGATACATCAGCGGAGGAGAAGTTCAAAGAAATATCAGAGGCATATGAAGTGTTAAGCGATCCTGACAAGCGCAAAATGTATGATCAATTAGGATCAAATTGGAAGCAATATGAGCGTATGGCTGCCAATGGGCAAAATCCCTTTGGAGGATTTGGTGCAGGAAGAGACCCAAATGTCAGAGTAGATTTTGAAGGGGATCCGGGAAGCTTTTTCAGTGAATTCTTCCAAACTTTTTTTGGAGGTAGAGCAGACAGAGCCGATCGGGGTTTTGGCAACAGATCTCCCATGAAGGGAAGAGATTACGAGACTTCTATAGAACTCACACTGGAAGATGTATATCAAGGCGTAAAGCCTTCATTAAATATATTGGGGAGAAAGTTAAGGGTACCGATCAATGCAGGTGTAAAAGACGGACAGAGAATACGTCTCAAAGGACAGGGTGCTGCAAGCCCTAATGGTGGACCAAATGGAGATTTGTATATACACATTCATGTAAAACCTCACTCAAAATTCAAGCGAGAAGGTAATAATCTTTACGGCGAGGCTACAACTGACTTGTTCACAGCCATTCTCGGTGGAAAAATGGAAATAGATACGCTCAAAGGGCGTATGAGTGTAACGATTCCGGAAGGTACTCAGCCAGGTAAAGCGATAAAGCTAAAAGGGTTGGGTATCCCGGCATTCAATCAGCCTGGACAATATGGTGATCTCATTCTTACTATCCATGTAAAATTGCCTACTAATCTCCGCGAAACTGAAAAACAGCTACTGCGTGAATGGAAGATGTTGCGAAATTAATTTAGCTTATCACTTCAATCCAATCTCTCTTAGTCGTTGATCCAAATATTCACCTGCTGACATATCCAAATATTTCTTAGGATGGCTTGAATCGATACAACTTTCCAAACAACTAAGATCCATATCGGGTCTGGGATGAAGAAAGAAAGGAATAGAGTATCTGGGTTCACGCATTCTCTCCCTAGGAGGATTGACTACTCTATGAGTAGTAGATTTTAACCGATCATTCGTTAATCTTTGTAACATGTCTCCCACATTAATTACGATTTGATTGGGGGCGGGGTTAGCAGATATCCAGTTACCTTGTGTATTTTTTACTTGTAGGCCCTCGGCACTTGCTCCAATAAGAAGCGTAATGAGATTGATATCTTCATGCTCTGCAGCCCTAACTGCTCCTTCGGGAACAAGATCGGGGTTCTCAATTCCGTAATAATGGATAGGACGCAAAATACTGTTTCCATGGTGTATTTTATCGTCGAAATATGTTAGTGTTAAATCCAGGTACTCTGCTATTGCTCTGAGCAGATATTTTCCTGAATTTTCTAAAGATTTATATAATTGAGTACCAAATGTCTCGACTTCAGGTACTTCCTCTACAAATATATTCGGAGGATACTCCTCTTTAATTGGATCTTCGTCTATAACTATCTGTCCTATATGAAAAAATTCTTTGAGGTCTCCTACGTGAGAATTCTTTGCATGCTCTTTACCCCTGGAAGTGTATCCTCTTTGTCCTGCCAGCGCAGGATCCTCATACTTTGATTTGACTTCGTCTGGTAAATCAAAAAAATCTTGAAACGCTTTGTAAGCCCCCTCAATCACATCACTCGGCACTCCATGATTATCAACAATAGCAAACCCTATTGTTGAAAATGAATTTCCCAACTCCTCCACAAATGCTGCCTGTTTCTCTTTATCTCCTTCGATGTAATCTTTTAAATCTACAGTGGGTATGTGCGTGAAGCTCATATTAATTAGATATTGGATTAAGTATTAGGGCAAACGCACTAAAATCATTAACAGCTGCTAGTCAGTAGCTTAAGTTGATTCAATATATAATTATTTTAATCATAATTAACTAACAATGAATTATTTATATAATTTGGTACGTTTGCCCTGATTAAATAGATAAATAATACTGTACGATACTTTTATAAGTAAATATAATCACTTCTGACAAATAACCTCAGAACATGTGGTAATATCATATTTTCAGATAGATAAATGAATGATTCCTTCAATGAAAGATGGGAATATTATTAATACGCATATCCGTAAATAACTATTTCTTAAATATAACTTAACCTGGAAGTAATAATTCATACAGAACTTATTAAAGTTAACCACTTCAATATCTCTCTTATACAAATATTCTCAAAAAACACTAACTATTAATTATGTCAACAGAATCCCAAAAAATCGAATTAAGAAATGAGAACCAGGCAGTTACAGTCCAAATAAATGGAAAAACCGCCAATTTCGCAGCAGGAGGTGATGGTACACAAGGAGACCTAACCCTACGCGATGAAAAAGGTAGTTCCATTATCCATCTTGATGGTGGCGATGCCAACATCCATGCAGGAGGAGGGGGTCATAATGGAGATATCAGGTTAAAAAATGCTGACGGAAATATGACTGTACATATTGACGGTGGTACGGCCAATTATCATGCTGGAGGGGCAGGCGCACAGGGTGACATTACTTTGTCAGATGAGCATGGAAAAATGACTATCCATATCGATGGAGGAGATGCTAACCTACACATGGGTGGCGAAGGTCATAATGCTGATGTAATCTTAAAAGATCAAAACGGTAATACAAACCTTTACTTTGACGGATCGAATGGAAATTTAGCTATCGGTGGTGGAGGACACAATGCCGATATTCGTTTGTTGAATAAAGAGGATAAGCTCACGATGCACCTGGATGGAGGAACTGGCAATATCATTGCAGGAGGAAATGGCCATGATGGTGATTTAATTATTAAAAATGCCCAGGATAAAACGTCAGTAGAATTAGAGGGATATGAAGGCCAAATTAGGGCATGTAATGCTGCTGGAGCAATCACTTTTGAGGTAAACGCTAAAACTGGTTCCGTTACGATTGGTGGTGGAGCATCTGACGGTGAAATCTTTATCAAAAATAACAAAGGTGAGACAACGATTGATATGGATGGAAATACCGGAGAAATAAAGATCAATGGCTCTGCTATCAAACCTGCCGATTTTGTCTTTAAGTCCGATTATCCTTTACGTAATATTGAGGATGTACAATCGTTTATTATGGCAAACAAACACCTCCCCGACCTTCCATCTGGTGATGAAATGAAGGCACAAGGAATTGATCTAAATGCATTTTCCATGCAACTACTCAGAAAAGTCGAAGAACTCACCTTATATGTCATTCAACAGAATGAAATATTGAAGTCACAACAAAGCGAAATTCAAGCTCTGAAGGGACGCAAATAGTAAGATTTAGCATTAGGGGTAGACTTAACATCTAAGTCTACCCCCATTGCTAAAAGAATCAATAATATACCGTATCAAAATCATGCAGGAATAGGTACAATTTCCTTCAGTTTTTGTACTGTAAAGTCGATCTCTTCCTTTGTATTCTCCATTCCAAATGAAAAACGAATAGAGCTTGCGATTCTTTCTTCACTATGTCTAAGTCCCCTTAAGACATGAGAACCTGTAGATGCTCCTGAACTACATGCTGACCCACCTGAGGCTGAAATACCTTGTATATCTAACTGAAACGTGAGCATGGAGCTATCACAACCTGGAAATGCAACATTTAAGACTGTAGGTAGAGAATGCAATTTATCTGTCACACCATTATAGGAAACTCCGGGAATATGTAAATTCAGTTGCTCCATCATGTAGTTTTTCAAACTCAGCAAATGTTGGTTTTTAGCCTCTAAGTGTTGATAACACTTTTCCAGTGCTTTGGCCATACCCACAATTCCCGCAACATTTTCCGTTCCAGGCCGCAACCCTCTTTCCTGCCCCCCTCCGTGAATGATGGAAGAAAGTTTGTGGTCCTTCTTCACAAACATAAATCCTGTACCCTTAGGACCGTAAAACTTATGCGCAGATGCAGCCATAAAGTCTAAGGGTAGTGAAGATAAGTCATAGGAGATATGCCCCACTGTCTGTACTGTATCTGAATGTAGGATTGCCTCATATTCTTTACAAATGCTGGCGATAGAAGGCAAATCGTAAAGTGTACCTATCTCATTGTTGCCATGCATCAGACTTACCAAAGATCCAGGAAACTTACTGAGTAAGGTCTTAAGTTCATCAAGATTAATATTTCCCTGAGCATCTACGGACAACCAATGCAGCTCAGTATTATGCTTTGCTCTGAGATATGCTAGTGTATGTGACACAGCATGATGTTCTATCTCAGTGGAAATGATATGCTTAATATCATATAAATTGGCAGCTCCTATCAATGCTATATTATCTGCTTCTGTCCCTCCTCCCGTAAAAATAATTTCTGAGGGGCTGGCATGTAATAACTGAGAAATGGTTCTACGAGCCTGTTCGATGGCAGTCTTAAGTTTGCGGCCATGAGCATGAGTAGAAGAAGGATTTCCCATAAAATCACATAAATAGGGGCGCATGACATCAAACACATCCGGATCCATAGGGGTAGATGCAGCATTGTCTAGATATATATGTCTTTCTGCCATATTGATTGAAATTTCGCAAATAATGGGTTCCCTGGAAGAGGTAGCAGACAATTTTTTACTTCCTACTTGCTAATTCATCTCCACTTCTGGGAATAAGTCGGTATACTTCACCAGGGCCTTCAACCCCAACATATATATACCCATCGTTTCCAATTTCTACGGAACGAAGTCGACCTAAGTTTTTCAGCAAATTCTCCTCTGAAACCACTTCCCCATTTTCAATTTTACATAGATTCAGATACTTATATCTCAAGGAGCCTATAAGTAATTGATTTTCCCAGCCTGGATACTTATCGCTATTGATAAATGTCATACCACAAGCTGCAATAGAAGGTACCCAGTAGTGCACAGGTTGCTCCATTCCTTCTTTTTCAGTAATCTGAGTAAAAGTAGTGCCATCGTAGTTAATTCCGTAAGAAATAACAGGCCAGCCATAATTCAGGCTTTTTCTGATTAGGTTCAATTCATCTCCTCCTCTCGGCCCATGCTCATGTTCCCAAATATCCCCAGTCTCAGGGTTCATGGCTACGCCTTGTGGGTTTCTATGGCCATAAGACCAAATAGTATGCATGGCATTGGGATCATCGACAAATGGATTGTCTTCAGGTATAGAACCATCATCATTGATACGGTGTATCTTCCCACAATGGTTGTCCAGATTTTGAGGATTTACCTCTCTGGAACCTCTGTCGCCGACAGAGAAAAACAAATATCCTTCCCGATCAAATTCCAGCCTGGAACCATAGTGATGCGATTTTTTGGAGTAGGGCTTGGCAATAAATATATCTTCCCCATTTAATAACTGGTTACCTTCTAATTTGGCTCGATAAATTGCAGTTGTACCTAATGTATCATCTTTAGGTTTAGAATAAGAAAGATATACTAATTGATTAGATTCAAAGTCAGGATGTAATTCTACATCTAGTAGTCCTCCCTGACCTTTATAGCGCACTTCGGGTACTCCCGTCAGTTCAGTCTTATTTCGGTCGGCATCAATATGATACATTTTTCCATTTTTATCTGTAACTAACATACCTCCATTAGGTAGAAAAGCCATGCCCCAGGGACTTTTCAGGCCTGTAGCTATCGTATCTAATTCAAGGCTAAATCCCGCCTCAGTAGAAAAGATATTACTGGTTGGCTTTTCATCCTGGAAATCGTAAGCTGCTACATTTTGAATGCCTTCAAGGATATAATCAGCTAATTCGGTAATTTCTTCCTCAGAAAAAGTAGAATCAAATGAGGGCATACCAGCATCGATGTATCCAGATTTAATCGATAAAATAATGGAGTCTCTGGTCTTACCATGCTTCCACTTTCTATCTGCAAAGGCTTGCATCTGCACGCCATGACATCCGGAGCAATACTGTGTAAATCGCGTTTCTACTGCACTTGGTTCTGCTGAAACTTCAGTTACAGTACTTTCAGTTTCAGAACTATTTGTGTTGCAACTAATTATAATTGCTAAAAGTCCTGTCAGGACAGCTATTAATTTTTGTCTTATTTGCATATTGGGTTTAATAATTTATGCGAAACTAATGAAAATTCTAGCTTGTTAGTGCATTTGTACCAGGAGGTATAGGAATTTGCTGTAAATCTATATCCATAGCACATTTGAAATGCCCTTTAGGGCAAGCTGCAAGTCCATGTAAGTGGCAAGGACGACATTCGAGCTTTGTATCGATTTCAATAACTGTAGATTGTTCTGCAAGAGGCCCAAACCCAAACGCAGGAACTGTATTGCAGAAAATAGCCACAGTAGGAGCATTCATGGCTGAGGCTATATGCATGGGTGCAGAATCATTGACATAATTCATTTCAGCATCCTTCATCAGAGCGGCGGATTGAAGCAAATTGAGCTTTCCTGCAAGATTAGTTACCTGCGTTGATGTAATACCCAGGCGTATTTTTTCACAAGCTGCATGATCTCCGGGCCCGCCTAGCAGATAGATATTTATCCCTTCAGGAAATCTGGGTATCAGCTTATGCCATTGCTCTATCGGAAACTGCTTGGTATACCACACAGAAGTAGGAGCTATGCAGCAATAAGGAAGTTGTTTATAAGACTGAACCAATTGGAAATCCTCTGTTGAGGGGTAAAGGCTGGGGCGTCGGCGGGTTGTATCTGCCAGTCCTGTTAAAAGTGAGAGATTTCGATCTACTTCGTGTATATCAGTATCAACAACATGCGGGTAGGATTTGGAAAAAAGCTTTGAAAGAGGATTTTTATCAAATCCAATGGTTTGTCTTCCTGAAGAACATGCTGTATAAATTCCTGTAGAGAGGAATCTTTGAAGATTGATCACATAATCATATTTCTCTTTACGGATGGATGTAATGAGCCGAAACTGGTTTCTATACTTGTTTTCCTTTTTATCCCAGATCCAGACATGATTGATGATAGGATGATTGCTAAAAAGGCTTTCATTTCCCCTTCTGAGCAAAAAATCAATAGTTGCTGTAGGAAATGAATCGTGTATACTTTCTACAACCGGAGTAGCAAGTATAACATCACCAATAAAAGCCGTCTGTATGATCAGTATTTTCAAAAGAAGTATCTAAGGTATCAGCCTGTATGTCGAATAGCTTTTACAGGATCTAGAGATGAAGCAATAATTGCAGGTACGACTCCTGAAATCAGTCCAATAAAGGTAGAAAGACCTATAGCTGTGCCTATATTACTCAATGATACTGATACGGCAAAGTTGGTATCAGCTTGAGCGATAAATATATTAGCTACAGCTCCGGCAGTGTATACACCTATCAGTCCGATAAGACCTCCCATTATACAAATGACAATAGATTCCATAAGAAATTGGTATAATATAAATCCTCTTGTGGAGCCCAGAGCCTTTTGGATACCGATTTCTCGGGTTCTTTCCCGAACAGATATATACATGATCATACCAATACTAAAACCGCCAATCAGAATAGAAAACAGACTGATTATCCACCCTCCGGTTCGAAGGTAGCTCAGAATATTATCCACTTCATTCATAATTTGCTCTGCCTTGTTAATGGAAAAGTTGTTGTCTTCAGAAGGACGTAATCCACGCGCTGCCCTGACTATACCTATTGTTTCACTTTCTACATACTCCATGGTTTCAGGACTGCTTGCTTTGATCCAAATTTGTTTATTAACGTAGCGTTTTCTGATATTGAAAATACGAGAGGCGACCTTGTAGGGGACGTATATCTCATCATCTATATCGGTAAAATCTGACCCGGATTTGTCCATAATCCCAATTACTCTTAGCTGCTTAGAGCCTACGCGAATATTTTTGCCCACTGCAATCTGATCTGGAAACAGGTTCTCAGCTACATTATATCCCAGAATACATACACTTGATCCGTAACTAAACTCTATGTCCGTAAAATATCTTCCAGATGCAAATTCAAAGTTGAAGACGATGGCTTCATCCGGAGTAATACCATTGATTTGAACATTGCGTATGCTTTGTCCTCTGGCCGATACATTAGCGGCCCGAGAGGAAACTTTATAGCTCACTCCTTCTGCATCATCAAGATTATCTTTTAATCTTTCATATTCATAAAAGCTCACCTTGGGACGATTGAGATACTTTCTCCAGTCATCCTTTACCACGAAAGGCCAATTATAAACCATTATATTTGTATTCCCCATAGCTGACAAATTGTCAGACACAAATTTCTCCATGGAATTTACCATAGTTAGAATACTTGTAATGGCAAAAATACCCGTTGCGACACCGATCATTGTAAGAAATGAGCGTGTTTTGTTTGCCAGTATGGCACTCAATGCCATACGTGCTCCCTCGTATATAAAACGTATGATTTTCATTACCGTTAAATATAATAATTCCTTAAATTTATAGACAGCATTTCTGAAAAATTAAAAAACCACAGGGGATTATGAGAAAATTATTGTTAACATTGATGATGAGTCTGTGCATGTTAGTCTGCAGAGCGGATTTTATTTTAATTCCCATGGACTATGCACAGTCTGATCATCTCAAAGCTTATGGAGTAGCGTATTGGGTGCTCACCTATCAGGTAAATGTAGACTGGCTTCTGAATTATCGCGGAGGAAGCTTTATGTTCCAGCATACACCTACTTTTGAGCAAGAACTACAAATACGTGGAATTAAATACGAACACATATCTGATTCGAAAGCCACAGAAATCCTTGCCTATGTCTCTTCGGATGACGTAAATATGGACGCAGTCAAACTAGAGAAAGCACCTAAAATTGCAGTTTATACCCCCAAAAATAAACAACCTTGGGATGATGCAGTGACGCTTGCTCTCACCTATGCGGAAATCCCATATGAAAAAGTTTACGATGCAGATGTATTAGACGGAAAACTCAGTGAATATGATTGGCTTCATCTTCATCATGAAGACTTTACAGGACAATATGGTAAGTTCTATGCCAATTTTCATAATCACCAGTGGTATAGAGATGAAGTAAAATCGCAGGAATCTATGGCCAAAATTTATGGATATAATAAAGTAAGCAAGATGAAATTGGCCGTTTCCAAAGAAATCAAGAAATATTTGGGTAATGGGGGATTTCTCTTTGCCATGTGCTCTGCTACTGATACGTATGATCTTGCTCTCTCATCAGACGGGGTAGATATTTGTGAGTATATGTATGATGGTGATCCTATGGATCAAGCAGCACAACAAAAACTCGACTACAATCGAAGCCTTGCCTTTAGGGACTTTACCATTGTAATGAATCCATTACAATATGAGTTTACAAATATTGATACCACACCCTATCGAAGAGTTCCACAGCATATGGATTATTTCACGCTCTTTGAGTTTTCTGCAAAATGGGACCCTGTTCCTACGATGTTATGTCAAAATCATACACGTACTGTTAAAGGGTTTATGGGTCAAACTACTGCCTTTAATAAAGACTTACTGAAACCTGAAGTTTTGGTAATGGGAGAGTTAAAAGCCTATGATGAAGCGAGATATGTCCATGGTAACTTCGGACGTGGTATGTGGACCTTCTATGGTGGTCACGACCCTGAAGATTATCGCCATTTGGTCGGTGAAGAACCTACAGACCTGAGTTTACATCCCAATTCTCCTGGTTATAGATTGATATTGAATAATATCCTATTTCCTGCAGCCAGAAAAAAGAAAAGAAAAACCTGATACCATTATTGTGAATATCAACAAAGAATAATTGTTTTACAAAGCCTATGAATGATCGGATTTCATAGGCTTTTGCTATGGTGAATAGTCGAACTATTGCCTGTGACTTTTTCATTTTTCTCCCTCTAAATATAAAATTTATTACTTGAAGCAATTCGGTCTACAATAGGTGGTTGCATCTTAGTAGTTTGATTTGTTTCTTTACAACATATCATCATCCACAATCAAATAATATTTTTATGGGACTATTCAGTTTTGTTAAAAATGCAGGGGCAAAGCTTTTTGGTAAAAAAGAAGAAGAAGCAGAACCAAGCTCTGCGGAAGCAAATGCTCAAAAAGAAGCCCTTATTCGCGAATTTGTCAGCAAATTTGGACTTAAAATTGAAGATCTAGAAGTCTTTGTAGAGGGTGATAAAGCTACGCTTAAGGGTAAAGCAACCTCTCAAGCAGAAAAAGAGAAATTGATTCTCGCTGTTGGCAACATAAATGGCATAGGGTCTGTAGACGATCAGTTAATTGTAGAGACTCCAGAACCTGAAGCACAAATGTATACAGTACAACGCGGTGATAGTCTGTCCAAAATCTCAAAGGAATACTATGGCGATGCGATGAAATATAATGTGATATTCGAAGCCAATAAACCTATGTTAAAAGATCCTAACCTGATTTATCCTGGCCAAGTACTTCGAATCCCCCCTTTAAGCTAAATCTTAGCTCATTACGAAAATTTACAGAGGAGGTATGCTTATATACCTCCTCTACTTTTATTATGCCCATAGGGCAGAACACGCTACCACGTGTTCCTACAATATTTACTCACGCTACCACGTGTTCCTACAAT
>CAZZEC010000037.1:0-19987 GCA_964652565.1 uncultured Bacteroidia bacterium | reverse complement strand
CGTGTTCCTACAATATTTACTCACGCTGCTGCGTGTTCCTATGAAGAGACAGGTTGTGATCGTTCAAGGTCCATTGATATCAATTCCTTTTCCATTCTAACAAACACCTCTGTTTTAAATTTTTCACTTTCTTTCAACTGATATTCAGTACTTTTCATTGGACTTAAAAATTTTACCCGGATAGTCCCCGGATACAATCTAAACGTATCAACGGGTTGCAACTCTTTTATACCTGATATGACAATAGGGAGTATAGGGTGTTGAGACTGAATTGCCAATCTGAATGCTCCATTGTAAAAGGGTTTCAAGGGTTGGGTTGATCTATTTCTGGTCCCTTCAGGAAATATCAATACCGATATGCCTGATTGAATGGTATCAATCATCTGTTGATAGCTTTTCCTCCTACTCTCCTCGCTGGAACGATCTACGGGAAGCCCAAGTACACCAATGACCCAACCCATAATCGGTATCTTGAAAAACTCTTTCTTAAACAAGGGCTTGAAAGGGTGATTAATTCCTCCTCCTGTTACTACGATATCTAACATATTGGAATGATTAGATATAATCACATAAGCACCGTGTGGATCTATATGCTCTCTTCCTTCAAACTTGATCCTTAACCCTGTTGCAGTACAGAATATTTTCATCCAGAGCCAATTATATGAAAAAGCCCACGCTAACCGTTGTCTGTCTGGCAACCATGAGATCACTATATAGAAGAAGATTCCTACCACCGCCAAAAGAAAAAATAATATCAATGCATATATGCTGTAAATAGCATTAAACAATTTTTTTGTTTGGCGGATGAAATCATTCATAACAGAGCATTAAGAAGGTTTCCGTTGTTGAACAAGTGCAACTAATCGAGAATATTCTTTTTCTGTCAATACACCATCGTTAATGATTTCTTTCACTTCATTAATAATACTTGAATCTAACCCCTCAGGATCACCCAGTATCTGCTGTATGATATTGTGTATATCTTCTATTCGGTGTTTTAAGATAAGATATTGGTTCTCTGTAATATATCCCTTTTCTAAAAACTGATTAATCTTTTCTTTATGAGCGATGACTTCGTTATCCAGCTTGTAATGCCCTTTGATATACTGCAATAGCAATTGATTGGATTCAAATAGCATATTGCGAAAGCGTTTTTGTTTTTTTCTCGTGAAATACCAACCAATGATTACACCCACAAGCGTTACTACCAGACCTATGATTCCCCACTGATTGTCTTTGTCATCCCAGAAATTTTTAAATACAAGATCATTGTTCTCAGGCATAGAGCTGGTTAGATTAGTTTTAAACGCTTTCCCCGCATATTGGACAGATATGGTTTGTTGAGGATACATACGATCATTTTCTTTAAAGTATGTATTTCGTTCTTCTAATCGAATAATTTCGTCATTAGGGATGATGTGATTCGAACCGTCCTCTTCACTCAACACAAATTGGTAATCTACCTCATCGATCCCATCATCTCTTCCATAGGTGATAAACCAGGAAGTATCATTTTTTAGTAATTCAGTTTCTATTGTAAATTCGGTCAACACAGCCTGTGTGATCCCTTTGGGTATCTCCTTTTGAAGATTTGGAAGGTCAACATCTGTAAAATATTCTATGCGATTATTATCCAAATAAATCTGACATTGATATATGTCCTGGATCATTGAGACGTCTAATTTCAGCTCGTGAAAATTGTTCTGATTATTGACTGTAGTAACGATAAATCTTTCCGACTCTCTTAGTTCATTGATGATATTATCCATCAATACATCCAAAAGATCACCTGTCTTCGCAAAAGACGCCCGGGCACTTGGCTTTGTATCTATACGAGGTCTGATAGCAGGTTTTATTCTGGTAAATTGTAGATACCTTCTCATTGAGTTGTAGTAATCATCATTCCTTCCCACCCATTTTTCTATCCCAAGCTCATTCTTAAATGCTGGTCGTATCTCAGGATCTTTATTAGCTGATAGCATCGTTTCTAAAATGTTGCTTTTAAGCGCACCTACAACATCAGGAGAGAATACATATGCATGATAAGGAACAGAATAGGTATGTAATACACGAAAACTATCAATGCTGGGGCTTTTTGAAGTTAAACTATTTAAGTCTATGGCTATAGCGTCTACCAATCCTTGTTCTAAGGATAAAAGAGATTGATCGTGTCCACCAGAGAAATCATAAGCAATATCCTCTTCTTCCAAATCAATATTATACTCTTCTAGTATCCCCTTGGGATAGAGAAAGCCAGAAGTCGAGGTTGGTTTTACAAACATTACCCTTCGCCCCTTTAAATCACCAATTTTGACTATTTTACTATCATTAGTAGTGACAAAAGCTCCTGTATAGTGGTCTTTTCCATTGATGATATGGCTAGCAAAAATTTCCAACTCAGGAAAATCCTGTTTGGCCCTCAAGTAAGGGAAAGGTGTGAATATCCCAATATCAAATCTACGTTTAGCCAATAGATACCCTAAATCACCTTCATTAACCAATTCAATCTTGACGGGAACCTCAATCTGTTCACCAATGTATTCAAATAGTGGTTGATAGGATTCAAGCACCTGTTCATGAGTCTTAAAAGGAATAATTCCAACATTAAGTGTATCTAGGGATTGAGCTTCCACCTCATGGATTCCACCTAAGAGAATACCCTCTATAAAAACTAAAATACTAATAACTAAAACACGCTGTATGATCATAATTGAAGATAGCACTATGTTGATATATCTATCGTAGCTCAATTTCTATTATTGAATACATTTTCCCAAATTGAAATACGAACAATTCCTATGGCAAAACAAAATAAGCATTTTGAATCCAAAACACGGTATGAACCCATTCTTCCCCGGATTGAAGATTGGCCTATTACGGAGTTTTTCAAAGATAAACATAAAATAATCACAGATGTAACGCAAGAAACATACAAGGCGTTGACTGAGGGTAAGAATGAACAGGAGATGAAAGATATCATAGCACGCACGATGTATCTTGAAAGGATAAGAATGGCTGATAATCCATGGAAAGTAGACCCGAAGGATGAGAAAAAGTTTTGGTCTCGCATTAAAACAGATCTTATTAAAATAGATCGAGAGATGGAACAGGGGCATTCAGAGCAGGTAGATCATATATTCAACAGAATAATCGAAAGGTATACTCATGAAATCACGAGTAATTTTCGTCCTGCGAGTTATCATTTTGCCAAGCGTGTATTGCCATTTGCCTTTTCTACGCTGTTGAATGCTTCTGCGGGAAAAACCATCAAATCATTTATTTATCACAGATACCAGCTTCAAGACAAGGTACACCTAACAGGAGAAACTACAGCAATTCGAAACCTGGCTAAAAAAGGCACTATTGTACTTGTACCTACTCATCTCAGTCATGTAGATTCCATTTTGTTAGCATGGGGACTACATGCCTTAGGCTTACCAGCATTCATTTATGGAGCTGGGCTAAACCTCTATAATAGTCCAATATTTGCATATTTTATGCAACGTCTAGTGGCTTATAAAGTGGACCGACGCAAGAAAAACTCTATCTATCAACAAACTTTATTGTCTTATGTCATTAATGCTACGCTTCAAGGGGTACATGGAGTTTTCTTTCCAGGAGGTACACGCTCCAGGTCAGGCATGATAGAAAAGAAATTAAAACTGGGATTATTGGGTTCAAGTATAGAATCCCAAAGGAGACTACTACTACATCCTAATACCTCAAAGGAAAAAATTTTCATCTTTCCCATGGTAATGAGCTATCATTTTGTTCTGGAGGCAGCCTCTCTCATCAATCAACATCTCAAAAGAACGGGGCAGGAGCAATACTATATCATAAATGATGAATTTTCGAGCTGGAACAAATTTTTCAAATTTGTGTGGACCTCTTTTAGCAGAACGTCAGAGATTGTCCTTTCATTTGGTAAACCTATGGATGTATTTGGAAATTTTGTAGACGAAGAAGGAAGAAGTTTTGATGAAAGAGGTAATTTGATACAACTCGAAGATTTCTTTTGTCTGAAGGGAAAAATGGTGGAAGACATGCAGCGAGACGGAGAATATACAAAAATGCTTGGAGAGCGGATTGTGGAAAGATACCACGTTGAAAATCATGTTTTTTCGAGTCATCTGATAGCGTTTGTAGCCTTTGAGATGCTCAAAAAGAAATTTCAATCCTATGATTTGTACAGTTTGCTAAGGTTACCGCAGGAAGAACGAGTACTCGATGAAGTATCTTATACAGAAACCGTAGAAAGGGTGCTACAAAGATTGCGAAAGATGGCTGATCAAGGTAAAGTATACCTGGCAGCCCATATTACCTCAGACATACCAGCGTTGATCAAACACGGTATTAGAAATCTAGGTATTTATCATAGTAAAAGACCCCTTACACTTCCTAAAGAGTCCATGATAACTGCTGAAAATATGAATTTACTGTATTATTATCACAACCGCCTGGTCGGATATGAACTTGAAAGATACATCTAAGTCTACTGAAATAGTAGGGGTTATTGGTGCTGGAAGTTTTGGCATCGCTTTGTCCAACATCCTTGCAGAAAATGGACGTGTATTACTATACACTCGTCGAACAGAAATACAAGAACGACTTGAGCAAGAAAGAACATTTAAGGGCAGACCCATACACCCCAATATTAGTGTTACAACTGATTTGGAATTACTTCCACAATACTGTGAGCTGATTTTTCCAGTTGTACCCTCTCAGTTCTTTCGAGACACGATGATAGCACTTGCTCCATTTTTAAAACCCTGGCATATCGTTATACATGGTACTAAGGGGTTAGAATTATCAAAAGTAAAACATACAGAGAAGTCTTTAGGAGATCAACAGGAATTGTCGCGTGATGATGTAAGAACCATGAGTGAACTCATCCAGGAAGAGACCAGTGTAGTAAGAGTTGGTTGCGTGGCAGGCCCTAATCTTGCCTATGAGATTTTAGAAGGTTATCCCTCTGCAGCAGTAGTTGCAAGTCGGTTTGATCTCGTCATAAAATCCGGTCAACGTGCCCTAAAAAGCAGAAAATTCAGAGTCCATGGAAGTCACGATATCCTTGGTATTGAACTCGCAGGAGCGTTAAAAAATATTATTGCTATCGCATCAGGAGTATTGGAAGGGATGGGAATGGAATACAATACGCGTGCACTACTCTTGACTCATGGTATTGCCGAAATGGCACTAATTGGTAATGCATTGGGAGCCAGTCCAAAAGCGTTTTTAGGACTAGCAGGAATCGGGGATCTAGTCGCTACGTGTTCAAGTCCCTCGAGCAGAAACTTCACAATGGGTTATCTACTAGCTAAAGGCAAAACGCTGGATGAAATCAAGTCAGAAATGGAAGAAACCGCTGAAGGTCTGAAGACAGTAGGAATAATCAGGGATTTAGCCAATCACTATCAGCTATCTGCCCCTATTACACGGTCCCTATACAAGATTCTCTATGAAAATAAGTCTATTGAGGTAAGTATCAATACATTAATGGAATTGCCTGTAATGGAAGATGTCTCATTCATATAATTCTGTCTACAAGATATGGAGAGCTAAATACTCACATCGAAACACAAAAAAATGCGCTTATATGGACATTTTGTAGAACGTGATAATCATAATGACGATTAAAGCTAAATTCAGTAATGAAATTACCGTAACAATTCCCAACAATTGCTTTTGCTTCTTCATATCGTTTTCATGATCCAGTAATTTCTGGAATTGATTTCTGGTTACTTTCTTAATTGTTTCCAGACTTTCTCCATTATTATCCTTTTTCAAGGACTTTGCAAGTTCCTGAAACAACTTCGATTTGGACTCATTATCCTCCATTACAGAATGAAAAGATTCCTGTAAGTTCTCCAGTAGTTCTTTGACATTAGCCCCTGATTGAGATAACTTATTCTCTACCTGTTGAAATTGTGTTTGAAGATCGCTTTTAATTAGTTTAGTGGTACTTTCAGAAATCTGTTGTTGATTATCTTTTATAACATTTTCGATATTTACATTTAAGCCGCGAACAATATTTCTAATGGATAAATCCGTTTCTTCCAATTTTTCCTTGAACTGGTTAAATTGTTCAGACAATTGTGAATCATTTTCAGGCAGCGTGTTCTCATCAGCATTAATCTTACTTTCATGTTCTTTTAACCAGTTTGAAAGTGATTCCTCCAGACTTCCCTGAATCAGGTCTTTAAGTTGCACATCACTATGCGTCATTTGTTGTTGGATAGACTCCAACTGATCTTTCAAATGTTTGCCTAATCCATTATTGATGGGATTTCCTGTCTGTGGTTCTGGAGAATTATGGATGTGCGCCAGCGATTCACTAAGGCTCTCTTTTAATCTATCTTGTATTTGTATATCGAGCTGTGTAATTCTATTATTCAACTGACCGAGTTGGTAGTCAATTTTTCTACTCAGGTTTGACTCTAAGGTCTGATGAAGCTGCGCAAAGCGGTTCATATGTGTACCCAAAGTATCAAACTGCCCTTGCGTCCTCGTTTCCAGAGCCTTCACTCTGTCGCCTAGTCTTTTCAGCAATTCTGTAGACGCCTGAGATTCTGGTCTTGAGTTAGAAGAAAGACCTTCTTGTTGAAGTTTATTCAGGGCTTGTTCTATTCTCTTTGACTCCGATTGGATCTGGGATTTTAAATCTTTCAATGAATCTAATTCTTCATTAAACTCTCTCCAGATCAAGTCGACGAGATTCTCGTATTTTTCTCCTACTTTTTCAATCAATTCACTTGTCTCTTTGACGTTCTCTTCAGCACGTTCTATTGATCTCGAGTAGGAAGATAATTTATCAAGCTCTATTTTAAGCCGCTGAAATTCCTGATGGATTTGATTTTCCATGTCTTATACCTCGTAATAGTATTAATTCGAAATATCAAAAAATTTATTGTTAAACTCTGCGAGCCAACTGCTATAGTAGGTAACCATGAGCATATTAGATATCTCATCAAATACGCTTTCCAGTTCTTCATTAAAACCCATCGCATATGTTTTAAGACGATTTAAGATATTCATCCAGTATTCACTCGAAGAGGTATCGTATAAACTAGCTAAACCTTCAATTAATTGATTTTGGACCTCGAGAAATGGCTCCTCAATACTTTCCTCAGGATCATTCTCTTCATTATCAGATGTGCTCAAAAGTAATAATTTTGCATACGCATGAATAACATTCAATACCCTATTACTCCTAGGTAATAGCGATTGAATGCTCTCACAGGACTTAATCATATGTTTTAAAATAGCAATTTCACTTCCCACGTCCAACTTTTCAGGAGGAGAAGTTATAAATTGAGCATACTTGTCGAGTATTGCTGTCGGTTCCTGATTATTTTTAGTAGCACTTAGCAAAAATTCACGTTGAGAGAACAATTCTGTAAAGTAATGTTTCACATACTCATGGACGATTGAGTTACCTTTTTTCAGTCCAAGCTTGCAAATTTCTGCTACGAATCTAGAAGCATTGATCCTTTTAGGAGCCAGATAGTTATGGATGAAGTCTAAATAGTCATCTACAATATATTCCAAAGCTGCAAGAGGGGCACGACTATCTATTACCAATCCCTTTAATCTGTGGGAGATAGAGACGGGCCCCAGGTAACGCGACAAATATTGAGTATAACGGGTGGTGATTTCTTCAAGGGATTTCTTTTTTACATATATAGTAGCCAATCCATTTTCTTCGTCCCAATCAAATTTATCTATCAATCCCAATATTTTTAATCTATAGAGTAGCCTAATAGTTTCTGTACGGGTTCTTACCCGTGGATAAAACTGTTGGATAGAAGCTTTTGTGGGTTCCGAAATAGAAAAGTTATCGGGAATCTCTGTCAAGTATTTAAGTCTTTTTGTAATCCCTACTGTATCTTTTTGTACATCAGAACTATTCAATTGTCCTTTGAGGTATTTACGCTCTCGGTTAATTTTTAATGGATACTCTCTTTCAAATGTTTCGAGAAATGATTCTGCATCGAAACTTAGAGAAATGATGTTTCCTACAAACTCGGTATCTACCTCATAATTTCCTTCGGTTTTGATCAGATCGGTCAGCCGCTGAAGGTATTCATTGGAGTGATCTAATACAATAGTTGTTTTGTCTATCAAGTCCTTGCTGAGATTCGCAGCGATCCCTTCGCCTTTGTTATGCAGAAGTATATTTGCAAATTCACCACTAGGAGATAACTCCTGTACAATCTCTGAAGCCCTACTAAGAACTTTTGTCGCTTCACTATGTGAGACGTGTTGAGCAGTGAGTGCATCTACGGATAAATCGGGTAAATAGATATTACCATAAACTTTTAGTTGTAGCGAATGACTTTGTTCTATCGTACCTTCAACACTGAGATGGAATACATTTTCCTGGTCTCTATGAATGTTAATTCTTGTTTTTATCCCAAATTCCCGTAATAATTTATTGGAAAGGTACCTCAGAAAAAAGTCATCAGGATAGCTAATGCCTTCCAACAATTCAAAAAATAAGGTCTTCTCTTTTATAAATGCATCAGAAACTTTGTTATCTGAAATTTGATATTTAATTCTCTGGGTGTATTCATTGAGGTGTATGTCTGAGGGATGGAAAAGAATATATGTAGGACATTTTTCCCTTTGCAACATTGAATATGCTGTCTCTTCGTATAAATGTTCTGGACTGAGTGGTAAGTGGTAATGAATAGAGTATCGCAGGTGATTAGATGGCAGAGGATTTCCTTTGGGGTAATTTGTGATTAACAAATTAGAGGTTTTCTCTTGAAATTGGTAATATCCATCAGTCCCATTAGGGTGATCTGAGTTGTCTTTGTAAGGATCATAAGGGAAGATATCTATGTCTAAGTACTGCTCAGAAATTAAATACTTACTAAGAGATTCTAACTGGGTATCAGGCGGATAAGATACATGTTGATCAAATATAATTCCTCCATATGAATAAATGGATTTATCGCCCTGAGGTGTAGGTCCAAAAACCTCTTCCTGCTTTTTACCAAATTCAAAAGGCACATTTTTCAAAAGGCGTTTAAGTACAGGATATTTTACCATAACCTGACTTTTTTGCTTACTACTCAACAGTGCCTGAGACTCACTGTAAGGTACAGGAATAATAGAATAGTTAGCAAATTTATTTCTGTATAACTCATCAGAGAAATGGATAATATCGGCTTCGTCTAAGTTAAAAGACGAACAAATATCCATCATCACGTCGTATGTAATACTGCCAGAATATACATGCACGGGTAGTTTCTCTTCTGTTTCAAATATAGCAGGAACTTCACTTAACACAGCTCCATACAAATAATTAGTATAATGAGACCACTCTGAAATACTGTGCGCTTCATGAAAAATTAATTGTGAAAAAACAGAACCATTTTTCAATACTTGTTTGATTTCTTCCAATATTGAGACACGAAACAATTGATCAGCGGTTGTAAGTAGAAATAAATACTGTAGAGTACCTTTGATTTTTTGCTGTAATTGAGCAGTCTTTAGGTCTTCTTGATTTAAAACGCGATAGCTATCAAAATAGTGTGAGGATAATTCATGACCGTCTTGCGATATTTGCAATGCACTCTCATAGATAATCCCTGTCATAGCGGGCTGTAACAATCCTGATAGCGCTACGGCATATAACCTATATTGTCCATTTGGATATCTAGCCACTAAGGATTTACCTTGTACAGATCTATTGATGATATTTGCCAGACCAGGAGGCAATTGCTCGATTCTGAGAACGTTTTGAAGCAGATAGATCAATGCTTCCTGCTTAGAAGCTTGTTGGAAGAAGAATTGATGCTGATTCATAACCTGACCTAATGCAGCATAAGAAATAGGCTGATCTGTAATCAGGGTATGAGTGGAATGTACGGGAGTATGGTTTACACTCTTGGCTTCAAAGAAGGGTGAGTTTTTTAATGTTCTAGGTGTCTGATAATATGCATCTTTGCGAAGAGAAATATCTATTACTGCATCAAAATGTTGCGCAAGGATATCTTTATTATGGAGCTGAACTGCATCTTCTGACAGATGTCCTAGCGGGGTATCGGCGAACTCTTCTGAAGATACCACTTGTACATTCATCCTGGGAAGTGCAGACAAATTACCTTCAAATTGAAGTAAATGAGTGAGGAGATCCGTTAGATCTGATATAGCTAGTTTAGCACAGGGTACATCTCTTTCAATGATTAATATGTTCCATGCACTACTTTTCAAAGAAAGTACCTGATGTAATATGAGGTGTACGATAATCTTCTGTACCCGAGCTACTGCAATAGGTGTAAACAATAGTTGGGCTAACAATTTTTTTTCCTCTGTTAATCTTCCACTCAATAATTGAAGTACATTTCCCTTTACCAATCCTGTTGCGATATCTTCCATTTGCTCCAACGGAAGCTCAAAACAAATCTTACCTTTCAGGATATTCTTAAATGAATGGTCAAAAATAGCATTGAGGATTCGATCTGTCAGATAAAGTGAACTTCGCGTAGGCAACCCTCGGGAGATAATATTATTGGCTACAGAAAAGATACTACTGACTGATTCTGATTGTACATCCCCATATGGAGAAAGTTCAAACAGCGATAGCTGAGCAAGTTGATCCAGAAGAGAAGTATGACCTTTTTTGATAAAATAAGTCGTTACTTCTTCAAGGATATATCCGGCCGATAATACTGGCATATTTCTCCTTTTTGACTTCTACACTTAGACACAAAACAACTTCATTTTAGGCTTTTTCCTCCAAACAAATACATTTCTGAGCACGCTGTATACTTTCAGGAAATTATATCTGCCACAATACTACTTCCCCGCCCTAAATTTATAATTTTTATATAGTTCCAAATTTATATTTGTCAGACAAAGTATTTTTTCAACAAATGAGTTTGAAACATCACTACATGGGGTTCAATGTTTAAAGTAGTCAAATCGCAGTAAACCCTCATCCAAAATTTGGTGCAGATCACCATCTTAATTACATGTAAATTCCTGATATTATTCATATTGCAATTGGTACTATACGCAAACAGACAAAATCACTACCTGTATGGTTCACATATAAGCATAAATGATTAATCCCAGAAATTTACTTTTTACATATAGTTTTAATCATAAAATAATAACCCCTTTTCAAAATACTGATCCCTCTGATGTACTCAATCTTCCTGAAATGTATGAGCATATGAGATCATGCAATTCATCATTCAGTTAATTTTCTCTTATATCTACCAGGTTCGAGTAGCAAATGAAATACGTTAGCATGAATATCATCCCCATTGAGCATACATAATGTATACTTCAAAGGAGCCTAATGCTTAATTTTCTACTATGACAATAATATAGTTACCCCAACTTTGCTCATATAACTATAGGAACAGTGCAAAAGTTAGGTTAGAAAATAACACTTTCACTTTATATCAAACATTCCATTTGCATCTACACAAATGTGGAACATAAGCAAAGAAGGTACAGTAGAGGATGACTATGTGTCATTGAATGGAGGAGAAAAAAAACTCTCCGCTAACATATGTTAACGGAGAGACATGGTCGGGATGGGCAGATTCGAACTGCCGACCTCTCGCCCCCCAGACGAGCGCTCTAACCGGGCTGAGCCACATCCCGTATTGGGTTTGCAAATTTACAAAGAATCTTTTAATTCTAATAAAAAAGCACGCAACTTAGCTAAGGTATCTATAATGTGTACATCCTGGTCAACATCGGATTTTTCATTGCGAAGTTTCTCCTTAGCCCCTTTAATGGTATATTTTTGTACTTTGAGCAGATAGTGAATCTTTCTTAGAATTTCCATGTCTGTAGGCGTGTAGACACGATTCCCCTGACGATTTTTTCTGGGGCGTATTTCACGAAACTCCGTTTCCCAAAATCGTATGAGTGAAGGGGTCAAGTCTAACTCTTTCGCAACTTCACCTATCGTATAGTATTGTTTAGGTATCTGGTGATGGGTATCCATGTCAACATTTGAAGCATAAAAAGCATCATCCCCTAAATCCTTCTGTGCAGGCATTAGGGGATGATGTAAGAAAGATTTATTTTTTGTCTTAAATATACAAACTGTCTAACAAAATAAAATTTTACAGCGTGTACAATTTATTATACATATTAGTCCACAAAAAGATATTTAATCCATGGATTCATTATCTTTTACAGACTCAGCTTCTTTTCTCAACTGGACAATTTCCTCCGCAGTCATATCTGCATAAAAGTAATCAATAGGATTCACTCGTTTTCCGTCTTTCATTACTTCATAATGAAGATGAGGTCCTTTAGACAGACCCGTATTTCCACTCAATGCGATCACATCTCCACGAGTTACCTTATCACCTTTCTTGACTTTAATGCTACCTTTTGACAAATGTGCATATTTTGTTACGTATCCAAATCCATGATCAATCTCAACCTGATAGCCATAACCACCATAGCTTTTACCAGCTTTAACGATTGTGCCGTCGCCCGTCGCATACACTGGTGTACCCAGACGAGCCTGAAAATCAAGGCCGTAATGCATCTTTCTGATCTTAAGAATGGGATGCATACGCATTCCAAAAGTAGATACGATCCTTCCTGGAACCGGTAAGACAGCAGGTAATTGCTTTAATCGGTCCTGATTACGCGAAACCTCTTTAAACAATTCATTATAGCTAGATTCCTGCATTTTAATCTTATGTTCTAGCAGATTGAGCCTCTTCTCAGCTTCTTTGAGGTTATTGGGATCATCAGAAGGCTGATAATTAGCAGATCCACCAATACCACCATTCCAGACTCCGGAAGAAATGGGCTCACGATTCAATAAGCTCCTATAAAAGTCATTATCCCGCTCGTGGAGTTGATCAACAAAGGATTCCAGGCGGGATATTTTTACTAGATTTTCATCTATTTTTGAAAGCAAGTCGTTATTTTGCCTCCGCAACATTGCCATTTTAGGGTCATCGAACAAAAATAGGTAAGCGTACAGACCCAATGCTGCAAAGCAAGTGGAGGTAAAGAGATGTATGGCTACTTTTCTCAAAACTGAAAGCGGTGAAGTCCTCACCTCCTTAAATGAGCAATCTTCTGGATCGTAGTAGTATTGTATTTTTTTAGCCATAAGATTAGGGGGTTAATAAAAATTGCTACCTTTACGATAGTTCAAGAGCAAGTATTACACCAATAAATATTTAAAATAAATTTTAGCTCCTACATTTCAATGCACGCAAGATACTAAAAAATTAGACTACACAAACACCTGGATAGCCTGTCAGAGGCAGCTTGTCCATTTATTCTGTTAAAAAAGTGTAAAATATCAATGAAATCTTCTAAAGAAATTCGTGAACATTTTCTTCATTTCTTTCATGGCAAACAACATCAGATTGTACCTTCAGCACCCATTGTAATAAAAAATGATCCCACCCTGTTATTTACGAATGCAGGGATGAATCAATTTAAAGATATTTTCCTCGGCCTGAAATCACCAGACAATACCCGAGTGGCAGATACCCAAAAGTGTTTGAGAGTTTCAGGTAAGCATAATGATTTAGAGGAGGTAGGTCATGATACATATCACCACACCATGTTTGAGATGTTAGGAAACTGGTCTTTTGGTGACTATTATAAAGCAGAGGCCATTCAATGGGCATGGGAACTACTTACGGAACATTATCAAATTGATACAGATCGTATCTACGCAACGATATTCGGTGGGGATGACGAAGATCAGCTCGTAGAAGACCAGGAAGCTATTGATGAATGGGAAAAATACCTCCCAGCTGAGCGAATCATTCCCTGTGGAAAAAAAGATAACTTTTGGGAAATGGGTGATGTAGGCCCCTCAGGACCTTGTTCGGAAATACATGTAGATCTCAGACCGGATAGCGAACGTAAAAAGGTAGACGGAAAAACACTCGTAAATGCAGATCATCCACAGGTAGTAGAAATATGGAATCTCGTATTCATCCAATACAATCGTAAGTCTGATGGTACACTGGAGGAACTTCCCGCCAAACATATAGACACAGGTATGGGGTTTGAACGCCTCGTAATGGCCTTGCAACAAAAGCAGTCAACCTATGATATAGACCTATTTGACAATATGAAAGCCTACCTGTATAAGCTAACCGGAATTAGCTATGAGGAGGCCACTAATATTCAACAAGTAGCTTACAGAGTAGTAATGGATCACATTCGCGCAGTGGCTTTTACTATAGCTGATGGGCAGATACCCTCTAATACTGGTGCAGGCTATGTCATCAGACGTATTCTTCGGAGAGCATCTCGGTATGCTTTTTCGTATCTGGGTATTACTGAGCCTTTCCTGTATGAATTTATCAACATTCTGGTTCAGGAATATCAAGATGTTTTTCCAGAACTCACGAATCAGAAGGAATTCCTCAAACGCATCATTTTAGAAGAAGAGAAAGGATTTCTCAAAAAATTGGAGAGCGGAACAAACATGTTTACAACATATATCTCTTCAAATAAACTAAAGAAAAAGATCGATGCAGACTTCGCATTTAAATTATACGATACGTACGGATTTCCTATAGATTTAACTGAATTGATGGCTAAAGAGCAGGGGAAGACAGTTGATATGAAAGGATTCCATCAGTTGCTAACAGAACAGAAGGAAAGAAGCAGAGCTGCCGCTAATCTCAGTACCGGCGACTGGGTAGTTATACATGCTTCTTCGGAATTACCTAGATTTCTAGGTTATGATTTACTGGAACTTGAAACGCAAATACGACAATACAGAACGGTAGAAGTAAAGAAGAAAAAACTGTATCAGCTTGTACTGGAAGAAACTCCCTTCTATGCTGAAAGTGGTGGACAGATTGGTGATCAGGGAATTATTACAAATGGGAAAGAAACCATCAAGGTTATAGATACCCAAAAAGAAAATGAGCTGATCGTACACTTGGTAAACAAACTTCCCGAAGATCCTACAGGGACATGGCAGGCAATTGTAAACGAAGAAAAAAGGAAGAAAATACGCAATAACCATACAGCGACTCATCTATTACATGCTGCGCTACGTGATGTGCTGGGTGATCACGTCGAACAGAGAGGTTCACTAGTATCCGGTAAAAGCTTGAGATTCGATTTCTCTCACTTTGCGAAAGTAGATGATTCCGAATTGAAGCAAATTGAATCCATTGTCAATCAAAAAATCGCTGAGGGAATCCCTTTACAAGAATATAGAAATATCCCGATAGAGGAGGCCAAACAAATGGGGGCCATGGCGCTTTTTGGAGAAAAATACGGCGATTTTGTGAGAGTGATTGTATTTGACCCAGCATACAGCGTGGAATTATGTGGGGGAACACACGTTCCTAATACGAGTGAGATACAGCTTTTTAAGCTTATTTCAGAAGGATCTGTTGCAGCGGGAATACGACGGGTAGAAGCCTATACAAATGAAGAAGCCCTGTCTTATGTCAATTCCAAACTGGAATTGTTGGATCGGGCATCAGCTCAATTGAAATCTTCCAAACCTTTGGACGAAGCCATTGAGGACTTACTGCACAAGTACAAGGAACTTGAACGGGAAATTCAAAAGTTGAATCACGAAAAGGTTCTACAAATCAAAAATGAGCTGTTAGAAAATGTTATTACCCACAACGGTCTTAACTTAATCAAGGAAATTGTATCCATTCCCTCTGCTGATGAACTTAAGCAGTTGTCATTTGATCTGAGAAAAAATACGACCAATACATTGATCGTTCTTGGCGCCGTAATCAATGACAAACCCTTGTTGAGTATTATTATGAGTGATGATTTAGCTGAATCTCAAAAGTATGATGCAGGAAAATTGATTAGAATACTGGCGAAAGAGATTAAAGGTGGAGGAGGCGGACAGCCATTTTATGCAACAGCAGGAGGAAAAGACGTGTCAGGACTTGATAAAGCGATTGAAAAAATTGATGAGCTATTGTAATAAAATTTCCCGTTTACAAGGATCAGATTTTTTTTTAAAAAAATTTAGGTTAACCACTATTTCGCAACTTCCTGTATTTCTAAGGTTCCCTTAAGTCTTTTATTTAGGGGTTTGAGAATAATATATCAAGTCATACAATTTTATTGTTAGTAGAAACGTTTCATAAGGTTATAGAAGGTATTAAAATTGCCATGTCAATGCTAGTCCACTTCCTGTAAATGCTACATGACTTAGTAGTTCTTTCAAGGCAGGCGTAGCAGAATTGTGATGAATGAGATATAAGGTAATATCAAATGCAAATAAGAACCCCCCTTGTAGTATGAGCGACTGTCCATATCCCTTCAGTCTGTCTACATTTCCTTCTCCGCGACGAGCGCGTTCAATGAGATAGGCTCCTCCTATCATATATCCAACATCTAACGCTCCATTGAAGAGCAGAATTTTTTCAATGTTCTGTTGTTCTTGAAAGGTCCTCCACATATCCAAAGATGCAGGGTCGGTAGTATAGCTTCCATAAAGTCCTGCGCCAGCTAAACCCAGGTTGACTATGTTCCAAAATATATTCATTTCATGAAAATATTTTGTTGTTCCTGAAGTTTGACCTCTTAGAATCGAACCACTGGCAATATTCATCATAGCCCAACTTCCCAAGACCCACATTCCCGTTTTGTTGATCTGTAATCTTTGTGCGTTGATCTCAGTAAGCGTGCTATCCTGGGCTAATAGACTTGTACAACTGATGATACATATACATATACAAAGTCCAATGTACTTTTTCCTAAATATCATTGTAATTGTGTTTTCTTATATGTGTATAAGCATTCCAGCCAAAAGTTGTTTAAATGAATGATCTAGATATGAGGCTGAACCTTCTCTCTTAAATTTGATAACATATCCCGGGTCAATCTATCCAGATCGTAGGCGATATTCCATCCCCAATCTGTGTTACTCACGGTTTCATCGACGGTCCTAGGCCAACTTTCTGCTATTTTCTGCCTAAAATCTGGTTGGTAATCAATGAAAAATGAAGGGATGTATTTCTGAATGGCTTTTGCCAATTCGCTAGGTGTAAAACTAATTCCCTCCAGATTGTAACTCGACCTTACAGAAATTTGCGATGCTTGTGCATGCATTAATTCCAGCGTAGCTCTGATCGCATCTGGCATATACATCATAGGCAATGAAGTATCCGCTTCCAGGTAGCATGTATATGCTTGTTTCTCTAACGCCCGATAAAAAATCTCTACAGCATAATCTGTTGTCCCTCCTCCGGGAAGTGCCTTGTAGCTAATCAAGCCAGGATATCGTAAACTTCTCACATCGACCCCAAATTTCATATGGTAATAAGCAGCCCAACGTTCCCCAGCCAATTTACTTATTCCATACATCGTGATGGGGTCCATGATGGTATTCTGGGGAGTGTTGATATGAGGAGTACCAGGACCAAATACTGCAATAGAACTCGGCCAAAACACTTTGCAACGAAACTGAACGGCTGCTTCTAACCCATTGATAAGGCTTTCCATATTTAATCTCCAGGCAAACTGCGGATTTGACTCTGCTTTGGCAGATAATACCGCAGCCAGGAGATATATCTGGCGTACCTGATACTTTTGAATAATTGTACGAAGGCGCTCTTTATCCAGTATATTTAAATGTTCATAGATAGCAGGAACATCCTGCATGTTTCTGGGTTCTACTATATCTGAGGCAATAATTCTGTCCTCTCCATATATTTTTTGCAATTCTATCACTAAATCAGTTCCAATCTGCCCTAAGGCACCTACGACCAAAATGCTTTCTTTGGACATATATATTGTTATTATAATTATTGTATAATTTGTATACACATTATTAAATACGCAAATATCTGATCAATCACTATGTACGGAAACATACAGCGAGAATTACAAGCAGAGATCCAATCCATCAAATCATCGGGGTTGTACAAAGAAGAACGAATCATCACCACTCCTCAAGGAGCAGACATTAATACCACTCAACTCCAGCACGTCTTAAACTTTTGTGCCAACAATTACCTGGGTTTGTCCTCACATCCTCAGGTGATAGAAGCTGCAAAGCAAGCCCTGGATACCCATGGATTTGGGATGTCTTCTGTACGCTTCATCTGTGGTACACAAGATATCCACAAAGAACTGGAACAAAAGATCAGTGAATTTTTGGGTATGGAAGATACGATATTGTACGCCGCTGCCTTTGATGCCAATGGAGGGCTATTTGAGCCATTGTTAACAAAAGAAGATGCAATCATCTCAGATCAGCTCAATCACGCATCGATTATCGATGGGATAAGGCTCTGCAAAGCACAACGCTTTCGCTATAAACACAATGACATGGAAGACCTGGAAGAGAAGTTAAAAGAATCTTCCAGTGCAAGAAGAAGGATCATTGCAACCGATGGGGTGTTCTCGATGGATGGCACGATCGCTCAACTCGACAGAATGTGTGATTTAGCAGAGAAGTATGATGCATTGGTCATGAGTGATGAATGTCATTCTACAGGGTTTATAGGTAAAACGGGGAGAGGCGTACACGAATACAGAGAAGTAATGGACCGAATAGATATTATCACAGGCACACTTGGCAAAGCGCTTGGAGGTGCTTCAGGAGGCTTTACTGCTTCCAAAAAAGAAATTGTAGATATACTACGCCAACGGTCTCGACCCTACCTATTTTCCAATACACTTGCTCCTTCTATTGTAGCCGCCTCCATCAAAGTCCTGGATATATTGTCTACGACAACGGAACTGAGAGATAGATTGGAAGAAAATACCCAATACTTTCGCACACAAATGACACTCGCTGGATTTGACATCAAGCCGGGTGAACATCCTATCGTGCCTGTCATGCTATATGAAGCTCCTCTGGCACAGGAATTTGCGAAAAAGCTATTGGAAAAGGGTATTTATGTCATAGGGTTCTTTTATCCCGTCGTACCGAAAGGAGAAGCACGTATACGCGTACAACTTTCTGCTGAACACACACGCATGCATCTGGATCAAGCAATTAGTGCTTTTAAAGAAGTAGGAAAAGAACTTGGGGTTATCAAATAGTAAAATGGGGGCCTCAGCCCCCGTTTTGTTCTTTTACACACTTTCCCGGACACTACCTTATATTCATTTATTAATTACTCATTCTCATTTCCACTTGCCCTTTCACTCCCCACTTTCTCAACAAATTGGCATATTTCTTCAGAAGATCACCTTCTAACTTTTCGCCGTTAATGTTCACTTTCGTAAAATTATCACTCGCTTTTATCTCCAATACCTCATTGGCATCATCTATGATTCCATCCTTAATCAATTCAGCCCGTAATTTGATCTCCATTTCTTCTAGTTCTTCTGCAGCCTTAGCGAGTTTAGCTTGGTTATTGAGTAATTCAACCTGCATTTTTGCTTGCTGTTGTAATAATTGAGCATGCTGAGCTTTTAATTGCTCCTCAGCCTCAACCTGTTGTGCACGGTGTAACATCAGTAATTTTTGGGCTTCTAATTCCTGACGTACCAATTGCTCCTGTAATTGTCTTTTTTGTAATACTAATTCGTGCTGTTGTTCATTTGCTTGTCTGGCACGTTGGAGTTGCTGTTCATGGAGTATACGTTTCTGCTTCTGTATTTCTAATGCTGCCCCCCGTTCAATATCATTTCTTTGTAATTCGAGTTGCCTTTGGGCTTCCATCATTTCTCTTTTTGCCTGAGACATGGCCAGTTGTTGTTCTTTCAATGCCTTTTCCTGCTCTATCATTGCCTTTCCATCATTTTTCTCTTTCTCCTTTTCGTATTTTTCACGCTCCTTTTCGTACTTCTCCATCTCCTTTTCGTATTTTTCCATCTCCTTTTCGTAGTTCTTTTCATACTCTTCCTCCCATTTTTTCATCTCAACTTCATATTCCTCTGCCCATTTCTCATATTTCTCTCCATATTCTTCTGCCCACTTCTCATACTGAGTCTCATATTCCTGCCCAAACTTTTCATACTGCTGTGAAAATTCCTCTGCCCATGCTTCCATTTTCTCACCGTACTCTTCATCAAACTT
>CAZZEC010000036.1:10411-43165 GCA_964652565.1 uncultured Bacteroidia bacterium | reverse complement strand
TTATTTCGTAATATATATTACTCCCAGTTTCTGCTCAGAAAATTTGCAACATTTTGGAAGGCGATATCTTTCTGCTTCTTATCATCTGTAATAATTCCTTTCCTGGACCACATCTCGAGTAACTGAGGGTATACACTCGCATTCTGATGTTCAGGGTGGTACAATGGATATCTGCTTGGATCATGAAAATCATGAATATAGAAGAAGTCTGCTCCAAACCCCATATGTTCAGCTCCTCCTACTGAAAATCCATAAGATATGTGCTCTGTAAGTTTCTGAGGATGATGATCATCTACATACGCTCTCAACAAATTGATACCAATCAGACCTGATCTAAGAATTATTTCCTGGACAAGCTCTAATGGCAAGTTTCTTACATGTCCACATACTGAACGAAAGTTGGAGTGGCTTGCCATAATGGGAATTTCGAGGTTATTTTTTGTAGTATATGATAAAATATCATACGCCAATTGGTCGCTTGCGTGTGACAAATCAATCGCTGTATTTTTCCGATCGAGGTAATCGAGTAAGCTTTCACCATCAGGTTTGAGTCCTGTATTATCGCTGTAATTCCCTCCTCCGAAACGATTTTCATCGTGGTGTGTGAGGCTGATGTACATTACTTCATCAAGTTGAGATAAGATATATTCCAGTCTCTGAATACCTTGCTTAAGCGGTTCATCCTCTTCACAAAACCCCGATGCATTTTCAATTGCAGGAATAATCGCAATCTTTCCAGCACCTTCTGTTGAGAAATTCCCCAAAGATGGGGGTTGGTAGAAATGAGGGGATTCTGTCAATGTTTGAAACGTTTCTACCTGGAGTTTAGCTTTGTTTGTGCTACCATTTTCTGTAGGCGAAAAGATAGCCAATACTTGAGCAGCTACATTACCCTGTGCGAGAAAAGGTAATGCAACCCCAATATCTTCCGTTTTCTCAATTGAAGCATGAGGTACCAATGCCAGATAAGCTAATAAATCACAGTGCAGATCAAATATGGGAATATGTTGAGGCATAGTTGTATATATCCAATGTTGAATTAAGTTTGGAAAATTAATCATTTTCAGATTCCATGCGCTTTTAAGGCCATTTATTTTTCAACTTTGGATTGATCAGTTCAGAAATTTGTTTGTACACAGTTTGAAGTTCGGGTCTCTCTTCCAACAATTTTAGATGATTTAACAACGTGTGAATATCCCCTCGCATTGCGGGACCTGTTTGAGACCGAGTAGGAGTATTAGAGAATATTTTTGATATGTGTTCATATATGAGGGGTTGATAGACTTCAAAGTCTACAACATTGGGATGTACCACGAGTTCTTCTGCAACCCTGTACATCATATTGGTAAAGTTATTGACCCAAACAGCACCTGCATGGATCTTTAATCTCTGTTGTGAATCCAGTCTTTGAACATGAGAAGACAACTGATGTGCGATATGACTCACAATATCTGTTGACTCAGATGTACTTTCCCAAAATACAGGAATCTCATTCATTGGAACTACTTTTTCTTTCGTAAAGCTTTGAAGTGGGTAGATGACTCCTGCAAATGTTGAAAAGTTTGTTATCGCCCCAAGAGAAGTAGCTCCGGAATGATGAATGATCACTGCTTTTGTGTGTGATAACTCCATTGCAGTCTCGGCGATAACGTGATCTGGAAGTGCTAAAGAAACCACATTTATATCCGGAGAGATATCAGATAATTCCGTGGAGCAATGAGGTATCTGATATACCTTTGCAAAGTGTGTTAAGGACTGAACGTCGCGGGACACAATTTGATTCACAGAAAAATCAGGCACTTGTTGAAGCGCAGGGATCAGACTCCAGGCCAGATTTCCCATACCTACTACACAGATGTTAATTTGCAAATTCAATAATTTACCGTCATATTTACAGACATTTGGGTTGTTAGCTCAGTTGGTTTAGAGCGCTGCCTTGACAGGGCAGAGGTCACTGGTTCGAATCCAGTACAACCCACAACCTCATGCTATTTACTTCTTTAGAGAATTCAGCAGCTCAAATATTTTCTCGAGATCTTCGGGTTCTTTGTAGCTGAGATCATTATCTTTTACAAATTTTTCTATTTCTTTTGAATGGGTACCACTTATACTTAATATTTCTTTCTTTTTAGGTTTGAATTTATACATCTCTCCTCTATCCATACAGTAAAACTCCGACTTTCTCTCAACCTGAGGAGTCTGGTTTTTTCTTCGAGCCTGAAGTTGTAATTCTGTCAGTCCTCCGTTTAGCGGGATAATCCGTACCTTTTCATACTGCAACAATGCCATATCACCTGGCACTAACAATTGATAAAAGCCTTCCTGAGGCATATCTTCATCCTGATAGAAATTGACATTGATAAACCTCAATGTGTCTCCATGATCATATACATCAAACTCTCGTATGTATTGTGATTCAAGTGTTTGTAGATCATTATTCAAACTGATTTCCATCCTGTGATTTTCCAAATCATATTGTAAATCCATATCCAAAAGTACTTGACGAGATTTGAGAAACAGACTTCCTTGCTTCCATTCGTCAAACAAGTATATCCTACCTGTCTCACTTTCTGTAGGATAGGGTATTTCTTTCATTTTCGCTGCCAGACCATTTCCATAGAATAAAGAGGTCCCTCTTCCAAAACTGCTACTTTGAATAGCCTGGGCCTGTAATTCGACACCTGCCCATCCCAACAATATTACCAAACAGGCAATATTTAATTTCATTCGGTACTTCATAATCTAAAATTTAATTCAAAAGTGTTTAATTTTAAAGTGATGGCAAAAAAACCTACACAACACTAAAATAATTTTTTCTTAGGGAGTCTAAAATATAAAGATTATTTTTGATTAACCTTAATATTAACAGATTCCCAAACACTTGCTATTCAGCGAACCAGAATTTGTAGAATTTTATATTTGATAGCAGGAAAAGGTATGATTTATAAAGAAACCTGGATCCACCACATTTTGGTGTTATTCCTCTTATTTTGTCTCGTTGTTCAGCGGGCAGACGCACAATTTCAAGCACAATATCCCCAGGCCTATCGCTGGGCTGATAGTGTACTCCAAAAAATAACTTTGGATGAAAAGATAGGTCAATTGTTTATGATCGCTGCTTATTCAGAATCCGATCGGCAGAATACCTCTAACATTCTCTATCAAATACGAAACTTTCATGTGGGAGGAATTATCTTCATGCAGGGTACCCCTCAGGAGCAGGTTCGACTCACGAATACCTATCAATCTGCCACTCGGTTACCCTTATGGATAGGGCAAGATGCCGAATGGGGATTGAGTATGCGTCTTCAAAATACCGTGCAATTTCCCAAAAATTTGACATTAGGTGCAATAAGAGATGACTCTTTACTCTATGACCTGGGTTACGAGCTGGGATTGGAACTCTATCGAATAGGTGTACAGGTCAATTTTGCTCCTGTAGTCGATATAAATAATAATCCGAGGAATCCTGTTATCAACGAAAGATCCTTTGGAGAAAATAAATTTCGAGTGAGCAGAAAAGGCTTGATGGTGAGCAAAGGGATGGAACATGCGGGTATTATGCCCTGTATAAAACATTTCCCAGGCCATGGTGATACAGATGCAGACTCCCACTTAGAGCTCCCAGTAATGCATCAATCTATGGAACGTATGGATACGCTCGAATTATATCCATTCGCTCAGCTTGTCAAAGCGGGTATACCATCGGTCATGGTGGCTCATCTGCATGTCCCCCATCTTGACTCTACCCAAAACCAGGCATCTTCACTATCTCCTATCGTCATCAATGGTATTCTTAGAGAAAAGCTTGGATTTGATGGGGTAGTATTTTCCGATGCATTAAATATGAAAGGTGTCACACGCTTCTTTGCGCCTGGCGAACTCGAAGTGAAAGCGCTTAAAGCAGGAAACGATGTGTTGCTATTTCCTGAAAGTATACCCAAAGCATTTGAAGAGATCAAACGAGCTATACAATCACAGGAGTTTTCTGAGGCAGACTTAGACGAACATGTAAAACGCATACTCATAGCAAAATATAGGTTAGGCGTACATAAGCCATTTAGGGTGAGTGAAAAAAATTTAATTCGAGAACTAAATCCTTATGATGCTGACCTGCTCAACAAAAAATTGTACGAATCCGCGCTAACTCTAGCTAAAAATGATACCAGAACCTTGCCCATGGGCAATCTGGAGAATCGAACGATTGCATATATTCAGATAGGTGGTCAAAAAGGAGATTTGTTTGAAAGAACCTTGCGAAAATATGCGCAGATCGATGCCTTTTATCTTCCCAAAAACTTCAGCAGCAATGATCGCCTGGAACTCTTACAGAAAACCGCCGATTATAATACGATCATAACGGGTATCTATGATATGAATGCCTATGGAAGGTATAATTATGGCGTGCGGGAAGAAACCATGAGGTTGTGTGAAGAAATCACACAAAGAAATGTAACATCCATTTTAACCTTGTTTGGCAATCCTTACAGTCTTAAATTTTTTGGAAATGAAGATGCCATATTAGTTGCTTATGAGCCTGCTAAAGAGGCACAAAGAGCGGCAGCTTCTGCTATATTCGGTGGACTTCGCGTGGATGGTAGACTTCCCGTAACAGCCTCCCCTGATTTTCCGGAGGGAACTGGGTATATTCTGGATGAGCAGGTAAGATTTGGATTCTCTTACCCAGAAGAAGAAGGAATGTATGGCCCTACCCTTAAAAAAATTGATTCTACTATTAATGTTTATCTCAGAAAAAGGGCTATGCCGGGTTGTGGAGTATTGGTTGTAAAAAATGATCAGATTGTGTACGAACGTGGATTTGGCTATACACAACCCAGAGGTGCTCCCATTGATCCATTCTTCCACATTTACGATTTGGCCTCAATAACAAAGATTGCCGCCACTACGCTTAGTACCATGCGTTTGGTGGATCAGGGAAGGCTCAATTTGGATAGAGCCATTGGGTATTATTTACCCGAACTCAGAGGAACCTCTCTCTCAAATATTACGCCGCGACGACTTCTTCAACATACAGCCGGTCTACCGGGATGGATTCCCTTTTATCAGGAGACTTATCAAAACCCTCGCAGCAAACAGCTCAGCCCCTTTTACTACAGCGTAAGACCTACCAGAACTCATACCCTGCGTATTGCTCCACGACTCTATGTCAATGAAGCTGTTCAGGATTCTATGTGGGAAAGAATAAAAGGATTGGAAGCCCGTAGGACTACCAGAATGAGGTACAGCGACATAGGGATGATACTCTTGGCAAAAGTAATCGAACATATCACTCGAGAATCGCTGGACAATTTTGTCAGTTATAACTTTTATCGCCCTTTAGGAATGAGTGAGACCACGTTTAATCCTTTTCTTAAAGGGTGGGCCAACCGTTGTCCTCCCACTGAAAATGATGATTTCTGGAGATTTACAAAGATTCAAGGATATGTACATGATCCTGCATCTGCACTTATGGGAGGAGTAGCAGGTCATGCAGGCCTATTCTCTAATGTATACGATCTTGCCAAATTAATGATGATGTTGAAAAATGAAGGTCGATACGGAGATCGATTCTATATAAAACCTTCAACCATAGATCAATTTACGCAGCGACAAACATCAAGTTCAAGAAGAGGACTCGGATTTGATAAACCTGAAGTATTTAAATATCGGAGAAATCCTGTTTCTGATTATGCATCTTCGGGAACCTTTGGTCATACGGGATTTACAGGTACCGCTGTATGGGTAGATCCCCAATTTGACCTCATTTATATTTTCCTCTCAAACCGGACCTATCCCGATGCGCAAAACAGGACCTTGATCCATGAAAACGTTCGTTCTAAGGTTATGGAAACCATTTACGAGTCGATATTTCAATACCGTCGGGATGTTGCAACTAACCCTTGAAGGGTTAATACGTGCGCATTACAGGAATTCTGCATGCGATGAAGTGCTGTTACTCCAACTTTAACCCAGGTTGAATTAACTCCCATCCTTGTGCCTTTTTTACATTATCGACCATTTCCTTCACATCTTCCAATAATTGTTTGGCGTCATAGATGATCCCATCCTTAATGGTATATTTAACCCCACCTACTCGCTGAATTTCATTTTCCTCGCTAAGTTTGATGGCGCCTGTACCGTATAATACTTTAAGATTTTCCAGGGGATTCTCATCCAATAGAATAACATCTGCTTTTTTTCCCACTTCTATAGACCCAATTTCTTTATCCATACCCAAAGCCTCTGCACCTTTTAAGGTTGCCGATCGAATCACCTCTAGCGGATGGAATCCCGCTTCTCGCAACAGTTCCAATTCTCTGATATAGGCAAATCCATACAATTGGAATATATATCCAGAATCTGACCCTGTAGTAACTCTCCCACCTCTATTTTTATACTCATTGACAAAGGTCATCCATAAGCGATAATTTTCTTTCCAGTCTATTTCCTCTTCTGTACCCCAATAGTGCCAGTATGATCCATGAGAGATTCTACTAGGCTGGTAAAATTTCCATAGCGAAGGTAATGTGTACCATTCATGCCATTCTGCTCTACGTGCACGCATGAGATCGCGATTAGCTTCATAAATATTGAATGTTGGGTCAATGGTAAAGTCTAATGCTATCAGAGAATCCATTACTTGATTCCAATGATCGGAGTACGGAGGTGCTGCCTGTGTCCACAATCTCCCTGCTTCCTCGAATCGATGTTGTTCGTTTTGATAGTTATAATCTAGTGGATAGTGTTGAACAGTACGATCATTAAATAATGCCTCAGGCAGTCCATACCAATGCTCCATGGTAGTAAGCCCCATACTAGCAGAATGCAACACATTTAACCAGGCGACATTCATTTGCGCATGATGGCAGGCGGACCTCAGTTCATGCTTAGCAGCTTCATCCAATGCAGCTTCCATAATATCGGGCCGGGTACCAAAAAACTTGATCCCATCAGCTCCCTTTTCAGCAATTCCCTGTACCCATTCACGGGCCAATTCTGGTGAAGTAATTTCTTGGTCACTACCATTGCCAAAACCTATATAGGCTTTGATTCGAGGGGCGGTGATCTCGTTCTTATCGCTTTTCTCACGGTGCCTCAAGGTCCATTCTAATCCATTGAAACTCCCGGGCTCTCTAATCGTGGTAATCCCGTGACTAAGCCATAGCTTATAAACATATTCCGGAGTTGTCCCTTGTGCATTCCCACCAGTATGCCCATGCATATCTACAAAGCCAGGAAGAATATACATTCCCTCAGCCTCCAGTACCCTTGCATTTTCCTCTGCTTTTGGACGTCTTCTATCGGGTATCTCTACTCCTGGATATCCTACAACCTTAACTTCTGTAATGATATTATTTTCAATTACGATATCTACGGGACCAATAGGAGGTGCTCCAGTACCGTTTATCAGTGTTGCTCCACGAATAATCAACTGTTCAAAAGGACCTTCACCTTCATCTCTTTCGGGAGCATCTGGCATTTGGCCTGAAATGAAACCAAGTGAAAAATAACAATATACAATGAGTGAAAGAAAATATTTCATTATAGGGATGCTTAGGTATTATATTATTTGAACCAGGAAAGATTAGATACTGAATTATGAGCTCTGTATCATGCATTTCTCAATCAGGGCAAACGCACTAAAATCATTAATAGCTACTAATCAGAAGCTTACATTTATCCAATATGAATACTTTAACCGTAACCAATTGATACCGAATTATACATGAAATTTGGTGCGTTCGCCATTTATCTAAACCTTGACGTTTAAATAAACTCTCTATTTTCGTATTATGCAAGCACCATGGTAGTATCACTGATCCATCAACTGTATCTCACTCGTCGACTGTTTCTCATTATTGGATGTATTATTTTCCTCTTTATATTTTCCTACCTATTTCCCCCTGTATTTCCTATTGCTATCATCTTATTTTTTACAACGCTCCTACTATTTGTCTTTGATATCTTTATGATGTTCAGGATACATAGAGGCATCGAAGCTAAGCGCCAAACGCTGGAAAAATTATCCAATGGTGATGCCAACCCTATTACTATCCGTGTTGTTAATCACTACCCTTTCAATATCGATTTAGAAATCATTGATGAAGTTCCCTACCAGTTTCAATGGCGCGACAATACGTTTGTCAATAAAATCCAAGCACACAACTCCATTTCTTTCACGTACCAGTTGCGACCTGTTATCCGAGGAGAATATCATTTTGGGCATCTCAATGTGTATGTATCCGGCCCTTTGGGAATCATTAAACGCAGATATAAAGAGGCTAAAGAAGAAATGATCCCCTGTTATCCATCATATATCCAAATGCGTACCTATCAGTTGATGGCTATTTCCAATCGTCTGAGTGAAATAGGGGTGAAACCTATCAGAAGACTAGGGCATACTACGGAATTCGAACAAATAAAAGAATATGTCCGGGGAGATGATTACAGAACGATCAACTGGAAGGCTACTGCGCGTTCGGCCAGGCTAATGGTCAACCAATATACAGACCAACGAGCTCAGCATGTGTATTGTATCATCGATAAAAGCCGGATCATGAAAATGCCATTTGAAGGTATGACTTTATTGGATTATTCCATTAATGCTTCATTGGTCATTTCAAATATTGCTCTATATAAAAAGGATAAAGCAGGCCTAATTACTTTTTCAGAGAATGTAGATACTATCGTGCCCGCAGATCATCGCGCTACCCAGATGAACAAGATTCAAGAAGTACTCTATAATCAACACTCTCAATTTTTAGAGGCTGCCTACGAAAGATTATATGTATTTATCAAAAGAAAAATTACACATCGCAGTTTACTATTCCTGTTCACAAACTTTGAGAGTCTAACCGCGCTAAAACGACAGCTCCCTTTTTTCCAACGACTGGCCAAGCATCACTTATTAGTTGTCATATTTTTTGAAAATACTGAACTTCGCAGCCTGGTAGCGCAAACACCTAAGCGCACAGAAGATATCTATATCAAAACAATTGGAGAATACTTTGGCTTTGAGAAAAAACAAATTGTAAGAGAACTACAACGCCATGGGATTATTTCAATATTAACCCCTCCACAACAATTAACTATCAATGCGTTAAACAAGTATTTAGAACTTAAATCACGAAGGATGATATAGGGTTTTGTATAGGTATCATCGGTTATTTTTCCTTTATTTGGCATCAATTTGAAACTATAACCATACATATGAAACAATTAATTGCTTTCTTTTTTTCCTTGTGTTTCATTTTCTCTCTGGGTCATGCGCAGGTTGTTCTAAACAATAACACAGATAGTACCTCTTATGCCATAGGCTTCGATCTGGGTCGAAATATTAAAAAAGGAGGGGTAGAATTAAACGTTGAGATACTGCAAAGAGGTATAGCAGCGGCTATGGAAACTGGAGAAACAGATCTTTTGGGTGAAGAGGTAATACAGGCGCTCATTCAGGCGTGGTCGATGGAAGCGCAAAAAAGATTTTCAGAAAGAATGCAACAAATTGCAACCGAAAATAAAACTAAGGGGGATTCTTTTCTTGCTGAAAATGCCAAGTTAGAAGGGATAACTGTTACAGAAAGTGGGTTACAATATAAAGTGCTGCAAGCGGGAGAAGGTGAGCGTCCTACAGACACGAGTACAGTCACTGTACACTATGAAGGTAAATTGTTGGACGGTACTATATTCGACAGTTCCTACGAAAGGGGTGAGCCTATTGAATTTACCACAGGACAAGTCATACCAGGCTGGACAGAAGCACTCAAATTAATGCCAGCAGGTTCCAAATGGCAAGTATTTATTCCTTCTGATCTTGGATATGGTGAACGTGGGACACCTGATGGTAGCATCCCTCCTAATTCCGTTTTGATCTTCGATGTTGAATTAATTAGCATACAATAGCGCTATGTCTCGGACGAGTCTTAGAAAGCTTACAGCCTTCCATCGTCCGAGGTTTTGGGTTAAGCGTTCATATGTTTCATTAGGATTGATCTTTGGGTTAGTACTATTAGAGACGCTGTGTCATACCTATTGGCTCAGAATGTACGACAGGGCATGGATTTCTGTGTTATACTTAGGTTCTGGTATGGGTGTGGGTTTAATCCCCTTGTTGTGGAATTCCCCTATTGAGAAACAACTTTCCCGATGGACAAGTTTACTGACAAGGATAATTTGGTTAGCAGGCATATCCTATCTCTGCTATTTTCTATACCTAAAATCCCCCTGGATTTTCAATACATTTCCCATTGACATACGAATAGCTGATATGCTTCCTGTGATGAGGGTAATGGGCTGGAGATGGTTGGAAGGAAATGAAATTTATGCTGAAATCCCAGAATTCTGGGGAGGGACATTTCCTATCTATCTCCCTGCATTTTGGATGCCTTATGTCCCTGCTCTTTATTTTGGCTTCGAAATGCGTTGGATCAGTGAGATCTTTATCATTATAGGATGTGTGTTCGCTTTTAGGGTATTTGATCCTACAAGTAAGCAACACCCATTTTCACTATTAGCCTTCATTCCATTATTTCTGATTATCCGCTTCGTAATGCTGCTAGATTTTCGATTGGTAGCAATTAGCCAGGAAGGAATAGTCATAGGTTATTATTTATTTCTCGCGTACACATTAACTACCAACAATCCCTATTTACAAGGCCTGGCCATCGCACTTTGCTTATTAAGTAGGTATGTATTCACATTTTGGGTACCAATGTATCTGATTTACATTTTTCTTTTTCATTCTAAAAGATCCGCACTTATTACACTGGGAACTACCGTGGCGTTGTGGATGTTATTCATGGTATATACAGGTGCAATCGAACATTTAGGCTTTTTTTCCCAAATGCCTAAGGTGTACTTAGAAGCAGTACAAGATCCGCTTAATAACTGGAAATATCGCCCCATATTTGAGGACAGCCTGGGAATGGCCCGTTTTTTCAGTGCTGATTCATTGGTATGGATGCATCGGGGACTCTTTATCTTATCTTTCCTGGTACCGTTCACCCTATTATTGATCAACTACAAACGTTCCCAACCAATATGTAAAGAAATGTTCGCCCTTTGCAGCCTCAAACTCACGCTGGTGGTATTTTACAATCTGCTGATCATTCCTGCCCTATATCTCTTTTATACCAATACCTTTTTCTCATTTGCGGTGCTGTTTTATTATGCAAACGGACCCAGCAACTTCGAACCCTTTAAATGCTAACCCTAACCCTTTGCTTGTCAAATAGCTTAGAGGTCCAGACCTAATTTACACTCCAGGCACATCAGCATCTATAAACCCTTCCCCAGGATTTTCTTCGCGAGAATACACCTGGAAAAAAGAGAGATCCACCGTTGCATTGGACTTCGTCGTATTATCAAAAGAAGCATATAGTCCTACCGGAGATTCGGTTTGAATAGTATGGTATATATCCTGGTAATCGGAAAGTGAAAGATATGCTGTAACGTGTGGTCCTAGAATAGAGGTAGGATTGACTCTTACAACCCTTCCTAATGTATCTGGAACTTTATCATCCTGATAAAAATACAAACTAGCTGTTTGTTTAATACCATGTGTATTAGCGGGTCCAGAAACGGTGATTATTCGAGCAATAACCTGACGAGGCCTTAACATGAGGCTGTAGGCTTCAATATTAAACTGTATGGAGGCCATGTGAACCTAATTATTTAAAATGTTAATTTGTAATATTTATAATCAACAAACCTTATAACTCCAATATTACCTAAATATTATACTTCAAATTCAATTCCTTGTTCCAGATGCTGAATTGCAATCCAGGCCATGAGTCCTGTAGATATTTCCATAGACTGTTCATCTACGTCAAAATGAGGGGTATGTAGTCCATGTACTATCCCTTTCTTTTCGTTCCCAGTACCCAGTCGATAAAAACATCCTGGTATTTCATGGGTATAATAGGCGAAATCTTCTGCTCCCATCCACAAGTCGAGATCAATCACATTCTCTTCTCCCATATATTCGACAATATAATTTCTCGTATTGCCCGTAAGGGTTTCGTTGTTATATAATGCTGGATATCCTTTTCTTATTTCCAGGTCTACACTAGCCTTGAACCCCTGGACGATATTATGTGTGATGCTATAGATTTGCTCGTGTGCTTCTGCTCTCCATTCTTCATCCATTGCCCTGAATGTACCTTCAATATAGACTTCATCAGGTATCACATTTGTCGCACCCTCAGCTATGACTCTTCCAAAAGACAATACACTTGGCTGCCTTGGGTCAGACCGACTAACCACTTGCTGCAAAGCAGATATTACCTGAGCACTAATCACTACTGGGTCTATACACAGATTGGGTGATGCAGCGTGTCCACCCTTTCCTTTGATCGTCATATATATTTCATCTGCAGAAGCCATATACTTACCCTTGCGGATACCTATTTTACCACATTCTATGTATGGCAGTACATGTTGACCAATAATTGAATTAACCGTGGGGTTTTGGAGTACGCGATCTTTGATCATAAGTGATGCTCCTCCAGGAATACGTTCTTCTGCAGGCTGGAAAATGAGTTTGATCTGCCCACTAAAATGCGAAGTTAAGGACTTCAGAATATGAGCCGTTCCCAGTAATGAAGATGTATGTACATCGTGTCCACATGCATGCATGATCCCAGGATGCAGGGATTTATAGGACACTTCATTGGCCTCCTCTATCGGCAAAGCATCCATATCTGCACGCAGGGCAATTGTTTTCCCCCCCCCTTTCTCACCCTGAATCATACCTACTAAGCCATATCCACCAATATTTTCATTGACTGGGATGCCCATCTTTTCTAATTCCTGCCTTACATATACAGCTGTTTGAGCCTCCTGGAAAGACAATTCGGGATACATATGTAAATGTCTCCTTCTTTCGATAACAGTACGATGTATGCTCTGGGCGATAGTCTTGATCTCTGAGAGTAGTGGATGCATATTGTTTAATGATGATTGGTTCTCTATTAGAATACTTGTTACAGGAGTACATGATAATTACTCGCAAATAAATACCTGTAAGTAAAGATATTCTTTTGTGCCTGTAAAGGATATTTATTATTTTTGCAGGCCAAAATTGAATATTATGAAGCGAACATTTCAGCCCAGTAAGAGAAAAAGGAGAAACAAGCACGGTTTTAGATCGCGTAGTAAGTCAGTTGGTGGAAAAAAGGTGTTGGCCAGAAGAAGATCAAAGGGTCGCCACAAGCTAACTGTTAGTGATGAAGGAAGACCAAAGATTAATAAATAATCGTGGATACTTTCGAAACTTCTTATAAGTTTCCTAAAGAAGAACGACTCTGTAGTAAAAAAGCTATAGAATATATTTTTGAACATGGAAATACATTGAGGTCAGGGGTACTCAAATTTTTCTATGCATTCGATCCTCCTATATACAATACTAAAGCCCCTGTATCTGTAGCTTTTGCCGCCTCCAAGCGCCAATTTAAGCGAGCAGTTGACCGGAATCTTCTCAAGAGACGAATGCGAGAATCTTTCCGCCTTCACCGCCATATTCTGTCTTCCACACTTACAAGTAATCATCACACGATTATCGTATTGATTAAATATCAGAAAAAGACAATTTTATCGTATAATACTATATCAAGTAGTATGAAAGAAGGTATCAAACGTTTGGCCGAAAAAAGCCAAACTGTTTCCTAAACCCTTCGTAATTTATTTTAATATATTTTAAGGTTTTTTATATTTAGACTACAAAGGCGACACATTCTCCTGCCATCATATGAATAATGTCAGATCATGCTTAATAAAAAGTACATCAAATTAACTCGTCTATTACTTGTCACAGTCTTTACTGTAAGTAGCTTGGGATTTGTTTCTTACCAGACTACAAATATCTACGAGATCAACAAAAACCTGGATATTTTTGGTGAATTATTTAAAGTTGTTAATACACTTTACGTAGATGACACAGACCCAGAGCAACTAATCAGGACGGGAATAGACGCGATGCTTAATTCTTTAGATCCGTATACGACATTTATTTCAGAGGAAGAAGCTGAAAATGTAAGCTTTATGAGCACGGGAGAATATGGAGGGATCGGTGCTTTGGTAGGAAAAAGAGGAGATAGAATTTTGATTATTGAGCCTTATCAGGGAGCACCTGCAGATATGGCGGGAATTAAGGCAGGAGATGAAATCGTTTCTGTGAATCAAACCAGTACAACAGATCTTGAAATCCCAGATGTAAGAGATCTTCTCAGGGGAAAAGAAGGTACTATTGTAAGTGTTTCAGTTTTACGCAATGGACGGCAGGAATCTTTTCAAGTAAGAAGAGATCAAGTTAAAATAGATAATGTTCCCTACTATGGAATGATTGATAGTCAAATAGGTTTTATCCAACTCAGTGGATTTACTGAAAATGCCGGGAAGGAAGTGCGCGAGGCATTAAGTATGCTGAAACAGCAGGCCGAGCTAGAAGGTTTGATTCTAGACTTACGAGATAACCCAGGTGGAAGACTGGATGAAGCGGTAAATGTAGCCAACGTATTCCTACCACAAAGAGAAGTGATCGTTGAAACCAGGGGGCGAGAGGAAAATACAAGGACGCTGCATATTGCCAGACAGAAACCGCTGGATATACGCATTCCTCTGATCGTATTGATTAATGAAGGAAGTGCTAGTGCTTCGGAAATTGTGGCAGGTGCAATACAAGATTTAGATAGGGGTATTATTGTAGGAGAAAAAAGTTTTGGAAAAGGACTTGTACAAAATATACGACCTTTAAGTTACAACACTCAGTTAAAGATCACTACTGCCAAATATTATACTCCAAGTGGAAGATGTATACAATCTCTTGATTATACCCAACGCGATGCCAATGGGTTAGCCTCTCGAATTCCTGATAGCTTACAGCGTGTGTTTAGTACTCAAAAGGGGCGGAAAGTAAAAGATGGTGGAGGTATCTATCCCGATATATATTTAGAAGACGGAGAACAGGATCCCATACTCCGTACAATCATCTCTCAGGGGTTAATATTCGATTTTGCCACAGATTATGTTGGAAAACACGATAACATCCCCGCACCTAGAGATTTTCATGTTGATAATAATATGTATGAAGCATTCAAAACATACGTGGGCAATCGAGATATTTCTTTCCAGACACCTCTTGATCTTCAGCTAGACAAGTTAAAAGAACATTTACAGGAAGATGGAATTTACAATAATCTTGAAGGAAAAGTAGAAGAAATTGAGTCCTTCATAAATATTCAAAAACAGATATCCCTGGATTCCCTTCAAGATGAGATTGCTCCCTTACTGGAAAGTGAGATTGCGAAAAGATACTACTACAGTGAAGGGACCATAGAAGTTGCATTTGATGATGACAAAAATATCCTCAAAGCCCTGGAGATATTGAGGGATACTGATACTTATCAAACTATACTCACTCCCGAATACCAGAGTTCTGGCCGATAACTATAGCCCAGCCTCGTTAGTTAGAGGTATATGAAGTTATTATTAGCATTATTAATTTCAACATTCTTCGTACAGGCAGTTTATGGCTTTTCTTGCAAATGCCCTGATTCACTTGAAGTTTCCCATTACTATAATCAAGCAGACCTCGTAGTACAAGGGACAGTAGTAAGGGTAACGACCAATTGGATGTCAGGAGGATGGAAATACACTTTCAAAGTATCTCAGAGCTGGAAAAGGCCTACAGACGATGTACTTTTCGTCAATTCCCCATGGGAAAAAGACTGTGGATATATTTTCAATGAGGGAGTTGAATACCTGGTTTACATTACCAAAGGGTTTACGATGAAGACGTTTCAATGCAGTGGCAACATATTAGTATCACAAGCAAATAAGCACCATCAATATTTAGGACAAGGGTTTCCTCCTGAACCCTCTTCTCAAATTACATTCATGTATTGGACGATTAGTATTATGGTAGGATTATCCATGGTATTCCTCGGATTTATTGTCCTAAAAAAAAGAAAAAACAATCAAAACTAATTTATTTATGTCCGATTCTGCTGCATCTGTTCAAATCGAAGAAAGTTGGAAGCAAGTCTTGAAAGATGAGTTTCGCCAACCCTATTTTCAAGCGTTAAAGACTTTTTTGAAGACAGAAAAAGCCCAGGGTAAAACCATTTTTCCTCCAGGTTCTCTTATTTTTAATGCCTTTAATAGTACTCCCTTCGATCAGGTAAAAGCGGTCATTATTGGCCAGGACCCCTATCACAGACCTGGACAGGCGCATGGATTGTGTTTTTCGGTAAAGCCTGGTGTAAGGGTTCCCCCTTCATTAGTAAATATTTACCAGGAACTACAAGAAGACATTGGTTTCGATATTCCTAATCATGGATATCTTCAAAAATGGGCTGATCAAGGTGTGCTTATGCTCAACGCTATACTTACAGTACAAGAGGGAAATGCGAGTTCTCATAAAGGAAAAGGATGGGAAAATTTCACCACTGCTGCTATTCAAAGCCTTAATAAACATAAAGAAGGAGTAGTTTTCCTACTGTGGGGAAGATATGCACAACAAAAAGGATCTTTTATTGATCGAAATAAGCATTTAGTACTTGAGGCTGCCCACCCATCTCCACTCGCCAGAACGGGATTTAGAGGATGCAAACACTTCTCCAAAACTAATGAATACCTGGAACAGATGGGAAAAACGCCTGTAGACTGGCAGGTGTGAATGGAATAGTTTAGGAAGATATAGGTAAATCATCGATATATTTAGTAGTTTCCATGTATCTAATAATTACAGTATTATGCAGTTTTCCCTAATACTATTCATTCTATCCATTAACTGTAACCCCTTACTTTTCATTAAATTTTTACTCTTATTAGTTTCTTTCAATCACACAGACTCAAGTAGTGTAAAACATCTTAATCCTACACTTGACTATGTCTTTGAAGGTGGAACAGAAGGCTATGCCTGTTTTCGTATTCCAGCTACAGTTAGAACACAAGAAGGCCTTATCCTTGCATTTGCTGAAGGGAGAAAAAAAGGTTGTTCAGATACAGGAGATATTGACCTTGTAATGAAAACCTCTAATGATAATGGAAGCACATGGAGTGAATTAGTAGTATTATGGGATGATTCCAATAATACCTGTGGAAACCCCTCACCAGTTATAGACGAAGTTTCGGGGAATATTTTTCTACTATCTACCTGGAATTTGGGAGAGGACCATGAACGTGAAATCATAGACCAAACAAGTAAAGATACACGTCGGATATTTGTACTTACCTCTACAGATCAAGGACATTCCTGGTCTGCGCCTAAAGAGATCACACAGAATGTTAAATTGGATAACTGGACTTGGTATGCTACCGGCCCCGTCTCAGGTATCCAACTCCAGCATAACAGCTACAAAGATCGTCTTGTCATACCCTGTGATCATATTGAGGCCAATACCAAAAAATACTATTCTCACATCATTTACTCTGACGATCATGGAGCTACCTGGCAATTGGGTGGTACCACTCCACAAGATCAGGTCAACGAGTGCACGATAGTAGAATTAAGTGATGGAAAACTTATGCTCAATATGCGCAATTATGATCGGGAACAAAAATCTCGCCAGATTTCGCTTAGTGATGATGGAGGTAGCACATGGTCAACACTTTATCATGACACAACCTTGATCGAGCCTATTTGCCAGGGTAGTCTTATACGATATGGAGATATTTCAGAAACTCCTGTGAGACTGTTCTTTTCAAATCCTGCTAGTACAGATGCAAGGGTCAATATGACACTGCGAATGAGTCTGGATGAAGGTCAGTCCTGGTCCTATCAATCCGTGATTCATCCTGGGCCATCTGCTTATTCAAATTTACTTGCGCTCCCAGATGAGAAGCTTGGCTGTCTGTTTGAAGGCGGACAAGAAAGTCCTTATGAAGGCATAGCATGGAAAATTGTTGAGATTGGAGAATGGTAGGATTGATGTATTGCAGAATTGATGTATTGTTGGAATTGTTGGATTACTATATTGTTAAAGTAAGCCCCTATTAGTGGTTGTAATGTTCTGTTGTCCGTGGTCCATCGTCTGTCGTTCAATAGATAACCCCACTGGCTTTTCTCTCATATCCTTTTAACTTTGCGTTTCATTTTGAGTTATCAAATCAATAACTGACACTATGGCAAAACGGCAAGTGATCATGCATGTAGAAGGGGTACCCAACCCCCATGCCATGAAGTTTGTTTTGGAAAATGGGATATTGGTTGATAAGCCTTATGAGTTTGAGAATCTGTCACATGCTGACTATTCTCCTCTAGCTAAAAAGTTGTTGATGCTTCGATATGTCAAGCGCATTATGATCAACGACAACTACGTCACTGTGGTTAAAAATGAAAGGAATAGTCCTCAATGGGATCATATACTCTATGAATTGCGCAGTATTATCCAGCAACATTTAGAAGCAGATGAACCTATACTCTACTATGGCGTAAATCCATTGACTCACGGCACTTCTGATGAAGTGATTGCAGGGTTAGTCAATGACTTACTTGATAAGCATATCAGACCGGCTGCACAAGCAGATGGAGGCGATATAGTATTTGATTCTTATCAAGACGGCGTGTTAAACTTGCGAATGCATGGGGCTTGTCATTTATGCCCGCATGCAATACAAACCATGAAACAAGGTGTAGAACCTGTAATAAAACGTATGATACCTGAAGTAAAACGCGTCATTGCCAAAGAAAATCATGTTTTATAATCGATGATGAAAGAGATTGTAGGGAAAAAGCAGATTGTTGTATTGAGAGATTTAGGTAATGTGCCATTTAAGGAAACCTGGGATCTCCAGGAATCATTACTAAAAACTAATTCCTCCATCAAGCTGGATGCTTCATTTGATACTCCTCCACTCACGCTCCCAACTCAACACTATTTATTGCTTTGTGAACATCCACATGTATATACCTTAGGTAAAAGTGGTAAGGAAGAACATTTGTTGATCAACCATACAAGGCTTAAAGATAGAGGAGCAACTTTTTTTAGAATTAATCGAGGAGGAGACATTACGTATCATGGCCCTGGACAGATGGTGGCCTACCCTATTTTGGACCTCGAAAAGTTTAAGCGAGACCTCCACTGGTATTTACGTACACTGGAAGAATCTATCATTTTACTGCTAGCAGATTATGGGTTAGCGGGTCGTCGTATCGAAGGAGCTACAGGCGTATGGTTAGATACTGATGGTGCTTATCCTCGAAAAATTTGCGCTATGGGTATCCGGTGTAGTAGATGGATTACCATGCACGGTCTGGCTTTGAATGTGAATACAGATCTATCTTATTTTAGGGACATCGTCCCATGTGGTATATCAGATAAAGACGTAACCTCACTCCAGGCAGAACTAGGACAGGTAATGGATATGAATGAGATAAAAGCTAAATGGTTAACGCATGTTTCCACTGTGTTTAATCTAATACTAGTATAAGTAGCCTTGAACGGGCTTAATCTTCTCAGGTATATCCATTTCTCCCAATTGTTCTTTAAGATCCCGCTCTATGGAATTGCACATCGTCGTGAGTGGTATATCTGTAACTTTATTTTCAAATGGATCTTCATTGGCCTTTCCCGTTTTTTCCATGATGGTAAAGATGGTAGATATAAGAACACTAAATGGAATAATGGCCCAGGTTAGCGTGGGTGATTGGTGAAATAGACTCAGTAATCCTAAAGGGAGAAGGATAACGAAAAAAATCACAAATAGGCGAGTGAAAAAATCGTATTGACGTGGTAGAGGAGTTTCTTTAATCCGTTCACTCGCTCCTTGATAATCTCCGAACTGAGCCAGTGCCCCTTCTATCTGAAAACTATGGAACCACTGTAACATTTTCTCTCCTTGTCCCTCACGTACACGATTTCCTTGCTGCTGTAAAATCATGTTGGGCTTATTGTTCACTGATTGCAGTTGCCTCCATTCCTCTTCAGCTAGTAAATGCTTGATTTCCTCCCAATCTTCCTGACCTCTCAGATGCAACCTCAAAGCATGGGCAAAAGCTATTTGACGAGAGACCATTTCTCGCTTGTAAGTATCAAAAACCTGGGGGTCCACATCTTCTGAAGCCTGTGCTTTTTCACTATCCACAAAGTTAATTACCATTCGAGCAAATACACGACTATAACTAATTAATCGTCCCCAAATCTGACGAGCTTCCCACCATCTGCCATAGGCTGAGTTATTTCGAAAAGCGACAAAAATGGCTAATGCTGAACCGACTACACCTATAGGTGTAAAATTGATCGCCAATGCAGAGATTCCTACTACAGCATACACATACCAGATAACAACAGCCCATATGAATGAAAACAGTAATTCTTTCCATATGTAAGAAAGAATTTTTACAGGATTAAAATTTCTTTTTACAATCATTTTACTATTTACGTTTTAAAAATTTTATGGCAATATCTCTTCCATATCCTTGCATGATCGCCAGATTAATCCAACCTAGAGCGAATTGTTCCAATAATTCAGCCTTATCGTCTCCACCAAAATCATATACTTCTCCAAATCCAATCTCTTGGGCTAGTTGAGTAGCTATATTTTTAGCTTTCACACTATTCCCTGCAACAAACATATCTATTCCAACTCCTCCATAGACTGGATTTAACATATTTTCGAACCCTGTGGTATTAAAACATTTCACAACCTCACTTGCTCCCCCTTCTGCTTTGAAGGCCTCAAGCGCTGTCCGATAGGGCTCAGGTTTTACGCTGACGGCGTTGGTAGCATCGATGAGCACTTTATTTGTCAGCTTTCCTTTCCAGGCTTTAGCCAAATCAACACACACATGCGCAGGAGTAGCTACAAGAATCACTTCAGATTGCTGTATAGCCTCCTCTATTTCTACGATAAATGTATGAGGTAACTCAGCGAGTCTGTTCGTTCTGTCATCTTTATTCCTCACTCCTATCCTCAAAGTATGACCTTTTGATGCCCACCCGTGCGCCAATGCACCTCCTACATTTCCATGTCCAATAATTGCAATTTCCATTGGTTATCTTTTGAAGTTAAATCCCACAGTCCAGATTAGATCGTCTTGAGAGATCCTTACTAGCGCAACATGTTCATACGAGTAATCCAGTCTTAAAAAAAAATATAAACTCTTGCTAATGGGGACCTGCCATAGCGTATGGATGTTATATCTATAATTATCTATTGACTCAATAGAAGGTTGATACCAAATTTCCCACATCATATTCAATTTTCTCTGCAACAAGTGGTGAGAAGCATATATTCTCCCCGTCAATCTCCAGGTACTAATTACAGAAGAGTTCTGGTTTCCAATGATCTGAAAATCAGAGCCATCGAAATCTGAAACTTCATAAGTACCTGTCAGTGATAGTTTGATTAAATGTTCGGGCTTTTCCCAAACATTCCAGGAAATTCCAGGACCTATTTGGTACCTTAAATCAATCTGCTTTCTGAAGTGGCTCTCTATCCAAAGCATCATATATGGGTACATGCTATTTTTAGGTGTGAGGTACAGAAAATTTCTACTGCTGATATCATTCTCGGTCTGTCTTCCTCCAAACGTGCCATAGATATATGTATTTTCTGTAGAAAGACCTATTTCTTTTCGTATATGCTTAACAGATACTTCATTCCGCCATAGAAACCGATCCACATTTCCCCTGCTCAAATACAAGCTGGAACCCAACGCATACGAGATTCGAGCTGTATCACTTTCCAATAGTTGAGCAAAAGAGTGCAGTTTGCTTCCTATTATCAGCATGAAACATATACATATATATGGAAAATTGGACTTATACATTGGTAAACTGATAGTAGGTCACTTGAAATGAGTAACGCAGACGTTCAGTTATCATGAAAACCTAACAGTTTCAAAATTTGATCATCTGCGTTACATACGCTTATTGTCCTAAAGCCTCAATGACTAATTTTGCGGCAGCAGCGCCACTGTACTGTTGTTGTCCCGTAATAAGATTTCCATCACGTACGGCAAAAGGTCTAAACAGACCTCCATTAATATAATTGGTATTAGCTATCTTTTTTGCTTCTTCTTCTATCCAGAAGGGCTGAATTTTCATATTGACAAAATTATCTGCATACTGCTCTTCCTCATCGGCAAACCCTGTCCAGGTTTTTCCCTCAATCAGTAATTTTCCATCAGAAGTCTTTACTTTTAACAAAATACAAGTAGCATGGCAAATAGTAGCTGCAACTTTTCCCGCTTCGTAAAAAGCAAGGAACAAATTATGTAAAGCTTTATTTTCGTAGAAAGTATACATAGGACCCTGACCTCCTGAAAGAAAAATTGCATCAAACTCACCTACTGAAATTTCACCAATAGGACGTGTCATTTCTAACAGTTTCATATGTTGAGGAGATTTTTTAAATCCCAGAGATATTATATCATCAGCGGAATATCCACTTTCATGTTCAGGATCACTAAAACCATCTCCCTCCAACTTACCTCCTTCTGGAGAAAATATTTCGACTTCATATCCTTTCTCAGTAAATTCCCAATAGGGATGCGTAAGTTCAGCCCACCAGAAACCAATAGGCCATTGCGTTTGTTGTGAAATAGCAGGGTTAGATGCGACCATCGCAATTCTCTTCTTCCTGCCAGGCATAGCATTTACATTTGCACTCATAATACAGGTTGTTTATGATTGATTAGAGCTTAAAGGTATACTTGGCAGAAGTAAAAAACACGATACGAACTTGTAAGTATGATACGAACTTCTTAGTAAGTATTTTGATAATCAACGATTTATAATATGCCTGAATTCATGTATGACGGCAAGCTCTACTATAACCCTGTAGAATTTGCCCTTAACAAAATTGGTGGGACATGGAAAATGCCTATCTTATGGAGACTCAAGGATCGTGTAATGAGATACGGTGAGTTGAAACGTTCAATGCCTCGAATTTCAGATAAAATGCTCACAACCCAATTGAGAGAACTTGAAGAACATGGGTTTATTACCAGAAAAGCCTATCCTGTAGTTCCTCCTAAAACGGAATATACGATTACCCAAAAAGGGATGGAGGTAATCCCTATTATCAATACCATGCGAGAATATGGGATAAAACTCATGAAAGAAGAAGGAATTACGAACCATTCTGAGCGTTGACATCCTCTTTCATCTTGGCAATTTGATCTAATTGATCATAAAAGTCCTGACCGTATTTTCTGATGATTGCCTCCTTGGTGAATTCATACACTCTTATCTGTGACTGTTGACCTAACTGACAAGCTGGATTACAAATCTCCCAACGATCATAGTTGAGTGCCTCTAGGTTTTTTTTCTTGATCACTCGAATGGGATATAAATGACAGGAAACTGGTTTTCGAAATGCTATTTCTCCGTCAAGATGTGCTTGCTCAATCGCACAACTTGCAACACCCTTTTCGTTAAATACAGTATATGCACATTCTTTCCCCTCAATCAGGGGAGTGGTATATTCTCCCATCTCTTTTACATATGTACCTTGATCTTGTATCGCTCTTTTTCCTGCCTTAGATAAATAGGGTTTCACTTTATGATATATACGCTCAAGGATCTCTAATTCTTCGTCTTCCAATGGTGCCCCCATATCTCCTTCTACACAACAAGCTCCTTTACATCTGGCGATATCGCAGGCAAACATTTCTTTAGTAATTTCCCCACTCACCCATATATCATCTATAACAATGATTTCTTTTTGATTCCTTCTTTTCATGATCAAATGTAAGAAAACTCATGAATAATATTTTGTAATTGACAGTCTCCAAGCTGTTAAAAGCATGGATTTTTTCAGTAATATTACTCTTCTAACTCACTACATATCCATGGATATAGAATCCCTACGATTGCACTGCATCTCCAAACCAGGAACCACCGAGGAATTTCCCTTTGATAATGATACACTCGTATTCAAGGTAATGGGAAAAATTTTTGCCCTTGTCTCTTTAGAAAAAGGCGATTCTATCAATCTTAAATGTGATCCCGAATATGCACTTGAACTCAGAGAACAACATCCTGAAGATGTGATTCCCGGTTATCACATGAATAAAAAACACTGGAATACAGTTTATCTACATACTGGGTTAAGAGAAGATTTCATTCGAGCATTGATTGACCATTCTTATGAGCGCGTTGTCGCGGGTTTGCCTAAGAAGGTAAGAGAAGAATTGGAGGGTTTCAACATGAGTCCCCCCGAATTTTAGGGTGGCTTATTTCATTTTAAAAATGAAGACCTTTATAAGACCAGATTACTATTTCCGATTGTGGTGAAACACTCACAGGCAGGGTAATTTATTCATCGGTCAGCATCAACGAAGGGTCCGGAAAGCTATCAATTAGAACCCAAATTACACTATAAACATGACTACACTCGACCTCCATCAATGGTAAATATTTCGCTAACTTCAACATATTGAAATCTAGATTCTTTCGTGTATAGAATGATGTAAGAACTGATTTCGGAAAAAAAGAGAAATAAATAGAGTACAAGTTCCTAAAATATTCCGATAATATTTATCAACAAAACCAATATTATATCTCACCAATGTAAGAAAATTTGGGATTTCATATCTCTTTAGATATGTAAATACCTTTAATTCAGGTCAATAAACTATTATATATTTTTTTTATCCAACTTTATGAATTATTCATCTTCACTTTGGTATGTAATCTCGCCAGATTAATACAATCATTAAATAAAAGATAAATATTTATATTTAAATATGTATAATATACTAAATATTAAATTATATTAAGAACTCTAATTAAAAACACTATGATTAAAATTCCTAAGTCTCTACTAATGATTTCATTAGTCTTTGCGCTGATGATTCCTACTAATCTTTTTTCATATGATTGTGCATGTGGAACTTGTAGTGGTGCTGTGCTAGAAATGGCTTACTGGTGTACGCCTATTCCATTACCTATTGGTGATCCACCACGAACAGGTATTGGATGCTGTGATACTGGCCCAACTTTTATCGACGTGTATTTTATCGCTACGAATGGTGATTGTTCTCTTTGGTATGATCTGATAGACTTTGATGCATTTTATATTTCACCTAGTGATCTTCCATGTTGTCTAGGCTTTGCTTAGTATGGACATTTTAATAAAAACAATATAATGAAAAATAAAACAGTTATTACCAACGCTTTAGTCCTTGTGATTACTCTGGGACTTAGTATGAGTTGCAAAACGCAAAGCGAAGATACATTGGTCAATGAAGAAGAAAAGAGCTATAAAGCATACGTTGAAAGGCGTAATGAAGCTTTTTTACAGAGCAATAAGATATCTGCATATGAAGGATTAGCCAATATTCGTATACCTGAAGATTATCGAAATAGGGAAACAATGAGCCAACTTATTCAAGCTAAGGACATGGGTGATTTAATTCGTGAGTTTCCTGCTAATTCGGATTGGGAAACTATAAATAGTCGTTATAAGGATTTCTTGTCCACAGAAGTTGATTCTTCTAATTCATGGTATTATGAGCAGTTACTAGCAAGAAGGGCACTATCGATTATCTTTCAAGAGAACCTAACTGACAACAAGGAAGATATTGCATATTATCTACAATTGCTTTTAAACCATAGAAATGGGGCTGCTTACTTAATTTCCTTATCATTAGAACAATTAATAGGGTATTGGGATTCTGATAGGATCAGAGAAGCAGCAGTTCAGACATTGGCCGCGCCAGCGCGGCCAACAGATGAAAAGCTTAAGGAAGGTAGAGAGAAAGGCGACATGATGCTTAATAAAAAAATAGATCAGCATTTAGAAGGTATAACAAAATTAACATCGCTTGCACAGTTGAGTTCAAACGATGAATAACCCTGTTATTTAATCAAAACATGAGTCAACCTAGAGAATTCGGGATGACTCATGTTTTTCCTTATATTTAAAGCTAGGTAATCCCAAGATATACTGAAACTCAATCACATGACTAAAAAGAACACTAACTACTCACAGCCTCGCGCCGATCGTAGGAAATTCCTAAAGAAAAGTGCTTTAGCACTAGGATCATTGACCATTGTCCCTAGCCATTTTCTCTTTGCCAAACAAGCTATTAGAAGTAAGGAAGGGGAAATTATCAAATTAGCACAAATTGCCCCCAGTGACAAGGTCAATATGGCCTTTTGTGGGATTGGCAATCGAGGAGGAGGTATTCTTAGATCCTTCAATAATACAGGACTGATAAATACGACTGTACTTTGCGATGTAGATATGGGCGGCTCACATACGCTTGAAAACATGGAAGCACATCCTAAAGCCAAGCGCTTTCAGGATTTCAGGGTGATGATTGACAAGGCTGCGGGAGATTTTGATGCAGTCAGTATTGGAACTCCCGATTTCTCACACTTCCCCATCGCCATATTGTGTATGTCTGAAGGAAAGCATGTCTATGTAGAGAAACCCCTAACGAGAACATTTCACGAAGCAGAACTTCTCATCCAGGCGGCTAAAAAGTATCCTGTAGCTACACAAATGGGTAACCAGGGTCACTCTGAAGGCAACTACTTTCAATTTAAAACCTGGGTAGAGGCGGGGATTATCAAAGACGTTACGCGTATTACTGCTCACATGAATGGCAGGCGCAGATGGCATGGGTGGGACCTTAATATGGGTTCATATCCTTCAGATCCGAATAAACCAGAAACACTAGACTGGGATACATGGCTAATGACTTCAGCCTATCACGATTACCATCCAGATTTTGTGAATGGACAATGGCGTTGTTGGTATGAGCATGGGATGGGAGCGTTAGGAGACTGGGGAGCTCATATTATTGACACAGCTCATCAGTTTCTCGACCTGGGATTGCCCTACGAAGTAGAACCTGTCAAGATTGAAGGACACAATCCCTTATTTTTCCCTCAGGCTTCTACGCTGGCTTTCAAATTTCCCAAAAGGGGTGATATGCCCAAATGTACCATTACATGGTATGATGGGGTAGATAATATTCCTTCTGTTCCTGAAGGCTATGGAGAGTTGGAAGTTGATCCTAATATTCCACCAGTAGCTGGTGAGGTTAAGCCTACGAAATTAGGCGCTGGCAAGATCATCTATAGCAAAGAACTGATGTTTAAGGGCGGTTCTCATGGAAGTACACTTAAGATCATACCAGAAGAAGTAGCTATGGATATGGAATCCAAGCTTCCGGAAGTTCCAAAAAGTCCATCCAATCACTTTGAAAACTTTGTACTTGCAGCAAAAGGAGAAGAGGAAACCCGTTCACCCTTTGAAGTGTCCGGTCCATTGAGTCAAGTCTTTTGTTTGGGAACGATTGCCCAGCGACTGAATACCAAGATTAAATTTAACCGTAAGAAAAATAAGATCACCAACAACAAATTTGCCAATGCACTGTTAGTTGGTGCTCCTCCCAGAGAAGGTTGGGAAGAATTTTACAATATGGTGTGATGGGTTTATTCAACAAACTCCTACAATAAATTGGTATTATTGTAGGAGTTTGCTAAGCTATTTAATACCTAAATTTAAGCATTCCTTTTTTTTATCCCACTGTTATAGACTTTTCTCCTTTTTTGCAGTCGATCAAAAAAGAAGGAAAAAAATCTTGTGTATCTTAGGCTCTTCCACTTGCTTTTCCTCCCGATTCCACCAGATACACTCCCTCACACATTTAATTATCGAACAAATGGTACTTGCTCTTCTAGCTTAAATGAGTTTATACCTGCTGAGCATCTATTTTTGTAAAGACCTTTATATCCCAATATGTAAAGTCCAGATAACTCTATAAGCCACATTGCTATTTCTAATGCTTGAAATTTCGCTCCAAAGGGGATATCCTTCAATTTTTTTCTTTTTTCTTCTTGTGAATGAACAATCGCATTACGAATTTGAACAAATGCATCAATTCCATCCTCTATATAAGACTTTTCTTTTAAAACTTTATTCAATTCTTTGTAATATTCAGGGATACCAATGTTAACATTTAATTGAGAAGCAAGAATCCGTAATTTATTCGATGCAGAGATTGAACTAGCATCTTTTCCTAGAAGCAGTTTTTTCTTTTCTAGAATCAAATAATTATATATTAGCTCTAAACAAATTTGAGCAGATATTGTAGCATTTTCTATATACCCCGAGTTTAAATTGGCTTCTACATACCAATGAATATAGTTTTCAAGGAAAGATTGATCATCCTCATTTTTACATAACTGGCTAAACTCATACCAAAGATCATTAACACCGGTAAATGTAGTATATGGAGGCCAAGAGAAAGCCCCTTTGTATTGATCAACTTTCAATACGGAGTAGTCAACCCATTTTACCTCTTCTTCACATTTTCCTGTAACGAAAAGCAAAGAAGTTCTTCGCCCATTTAGAAATGTGAAGAATAATGAGAGCTGATATAACATGCTCTCTAATTCTTTATGATTAATCTGTCTCTTATTTTTCTTTGATAAAATTTCTCCGTTATAAAGTAGCAAAAAACCTCCTTTAGATGAAAGTTCATTTGATAAGCTTTTATAATCAGAGTTTTTATATATGTGAATGATATAATCTTCGTTTTCTAAAGTGAGTCTATCCACCATTTCTGATCTTTCACCTTCTTCTTTAGAGATTTCTACAAATTCACCTCTAAATTCTCTCAAATTTGGAATACAAAATATCACTTTATTTACTGGGATTGAACTATCACCAAATACTGCATTTCCTTTGATATTTCCTTGGATATATATTTCTTCAAAAAAATCAGTCTTATACCGACTTATTGTAGCCTCTCCAAATAAATTATCATTTATAAATAACTGATAATCGTCATGAATAGTACCTCTAATTGTTGCATCTGAAACTCTACCTTTTCCTTCGAACTTAGTGCCTAACACTGGAAACCAATAAAAAATTCTTCACCTACAAGAATGAATCTTTTATTATCTGACTTAAGCTCAAACACTCCACTGTATACATGAACTTTTTCATTAGGGCGAGTCATTTCATAGCAATACATATTTGGCGAGTTAAAGCAATTAAGGGAAGAAAAATGTTTGCGTTTTCATTATCTGAAGAAACTAAGTTACATCCTAAACGACTAAAGATATACTTCAGATTATCCTTTCATCAATACCCCGCCTTCCAACGTTCGTCTTTGACATTGGCAATATCCATCACTGCCTGAGGTATTTTATTGCTTAGCGCATTCTTTTCTGTAGTAACCTCTGTCTCACGCTTGGTCATCAGTGCATCTTCATCCAGATCAGCAGCAGGTTGTACTTGTGTAGCTTTAATGACAAAGACTCCATTAGTTCCTTCCAGAGGCTTAGTTACCTCTCCTTCTTCGAGTACAGAAACACGACCGATGATAAATGGATCTGCACCTATACCTGGAATAGATGGACTTTCAAATGTAATATTGCTGGCATTACTGACATAGGCCCCCTCTCCATAAGCATCTTTTATAGCCTGCATGTCATCTCCTATGCTAATTCCTGACATTTTATCCATAATGATATCGGCCTTCTTCATATTCAACACTTTAGGATATACCAGCCCCCGTACATTGTCGAGACTTTGGAGTCCTTCTTCTCTTCGCTCAATCACCTGACCATATACAAATGCCTCCCCGATTTGCACAACTTCTGAGAAGTCTCCCACTTTAGCTTTTATTGCCCATAGCACAAGTTCTCTACCTCCAGGCAAACCCGTAATTTGATTGGTAGACTCATCTAGCGGATTACTTCTGACAGCAGTATATCCTGTTGCTTTGGCAGCACTGTCAAGATTTCCAATTGCATTTTGAGCCTGATCGGCAATTTGATTGATTTCACTGTACACTTTGTCACGAGTAGCAGAACTTGCAAAAATTTCATTTTCCACTTCTGCAATCACGTATTCTTTTGACGTTTTATCTAATATTTCCACGATGTGAAATCCCTGTGCACTCTCTATGGGTCCTCTAACAGCACCAACAGGTAGATCTTTGATCCCTTCGAAGAAATCTTCTCCATATCGGTTATTGGTTCCCACCCATCCCAACAATCCATCTACTCTTTTCGAAACGAAATCCTTGGTATGCTCAATAACCATATCCTGGAAATTACCGGCATTGGTTTGCCGTGCAATATCTCTAGCCTGTTGTCTTGCTTCTATAGTATCAGCAGCGGTGTTTCCCACAGGATTAATAAAGATGTGATTCAATTTGATAGACTCACTTTCTCCTTCTGTGATATCTACGATCTTATACAATTTCCAATATCCTCCTGCACGAACAGGACCTAACACTTGACCTATTTCTGCATTGTTAACGCTATCTCTGATGTTTTCTGGCAAAGACTGAATAGCTCTGGGAGTACTGTTGAAAGGGATTCTTGAATATCCTGACATAAAAGCAGAATCATCAGGTGCACTAGCAAAACGATCCTTCATTCTCAACATCTCGTCATATGCTCTCAGGGTATCGTCTACTGTGGGAGTTATGGGGAGATTAACATAATTGATAAAAGTAGCAGCTTCCTGCTGATACTCGTTGGGATGATCTGCAATATAAGCACGCATTTCAGATTCAGTAACTGATATCATAGAGTCCGGTACTGAAGTATAATTGATCCCTACGTATTCAATATTAACCCTGGTATTCTGTTGATTGTGCTTGTACTGCGCTGCTGTCTGTGATCCGACAAAACCCGCTTTGATCATATTTTCATATTGCTCACGCGCTCGCTGTTCTGCGAGATAGTCTTCTAACTGACGCAGTTGGAGTTTTGCCTCGGGATTTTGCATCACATTTTGCAGTTGCATGCGTATTTGTGCAGGATCTGGCTCCTGACCAGGCTGTACAAAATATTGTCTTACAATTGGGTGAATATTATCTCCCGTAAACATATCCAGGATTTCTTGCCCAGAAATAGTCAATCCTACTTTTTCCAGTTCCTGTGAATAAGCTATCTCCGATGCCATCTGATTCCACACATTATCCATGATATTAGCACGCTGCGCGTCCGTCAATCCTCCTCCATATTGAGCAATGGTGTTTTGATATCTTTCGGCAAATTCCTGTGCAGTGATTGTTTGCCCACCTACTGAGCCTGCATTGGCTGGTGTATTGAATCGCCCCCCCAAACTGGTAAACAAATCCGTAAGGATGAACCCTAATAGTGCTATCGCAATAATGACAGCTACTAATCCAATATTATTACGTATCCTACTAAGTACTGACATGAGACTTTATACGTTACTTCTAGCTAATATTTATCAAGTTGCCAAATTTCGGGTTTAGTTCCCTAAAATCAAAACCCTTATTTTATTAACAGGGCAAACGCACCAAATTTTACAAATAATTCATTGTTAGTTAATTATGATTAAAATATTTAAATATTGAATCAATGTAAGCTACTGACTAGCAGCTGTTAATGATTTTAGTGCGTTTGCCCTATTTTATTAACCTATTACTTCTTGCCGATCTGTAAGCCTTTTCATTCTGGTTAAATATTTCCCTAAAATGTCATATTCCAGGTTGACTTTATCCCCAGGTTGCAATCGATGAAAATTAGTATGCTCATAGGTATAGGGAATAATTGTTACGCTAAACTCATCCACAGTACAATCTACTACGGTTAGACTCACTCCATTCACACATATAGATCCTTTAGGGACAATGAGATGGGCATACTCTTTAGTAAACCTAAATTGATATATCCAGGAGCCATCCCGTTCTTCTACAGAAAGTACTTCTCCCACATTGTCTACATGACCCTGAACAAAGTGTCCATCCAGACGATCTCCGATTTTCATGCTACGCTCTATATTTATAGGATCTCCGATGTTCAAAAGTCCTAAATTGGTCTTAGTTAGTGTTTCATCCACTGCTGTTACGCTATACGTTACAGGGTCTTTGGGATAGTTTTGGTAAACTTCGGTGACGGTAAGGCACACACCGTTATGTGCTATACTCTGGTCAACCTGTACAGCCTCATCCAGAGGGGCTTCTATGTTGAATATTCGATTGGTTCCATCGATTTCTACCTTTGTGATGGTACCTAACACTTCAATGATACCTGTAAACATATGATTAGTCTATAGAGATTTGTCCAGATCTGATTCACTCCACATTTTCTCACATTCAATCTTTTCCATACTGCAAAATTCAATGGATTATGTTCCTTTAATATTAAATCAATTGTAAAAAGAATTTTATGTGAACATGCAAAATAAACGTTGTACACTATGAATTATTTAATACGTACAGTAACAACTTTGTTTGTTGCCATCTTGTTGTGCACCTATCATACCCAGTTACAAGCTGCAGAATTAACTGAACCTGGAGACACATCAATAGTTCTTCCTGAGGGAACAAAAATCTTAGTCAAGCTTTCGCACTCAATAAGTTCAGAATATGCATATATGGGTAGTTCATTTGAAGGAACGATTGCTTCGGATGTTACCTATCAAGGTCGTACCATTATCCCGGCGGGGAATTGGGTAGATGGTGTGATAATGGATGCTGAAAGAGCCAAAAATATTGGGGGAAGAGCACGACTAGCACTAGAACTCACGGACATAGGTATAGGTAGATGGGCTATGCCTGTTGTAACGGATCAGTTGGGATTTGTCGGAAAAGGATCTGATACAGGCATTAAGACTGGTGCAGGAGCTGCCATCGGTGCCTTCATTAGTGGATGGGGAGGCATGGTCAAAGGTGCGGCTGTAGGATTAGGTATTTCTGCGGTTACTCCAGGTAAACAAATCTATTTACACGAAGGAATGATATTAGAGTTCTATCTGGCAGAGCCTATAATCATTAAAAGTGAGCAGATGTAGATGATGGAC